>JAUNBJ010000029.1 GCA_030535245.1 Planctomycetia bacterium
CTTGCCTATTTGTTCATGCGCTGGCCCTGCTTCAAAGAAGGGGAATTCGTACGGCGCGCAGAAAATTTGATCGCACCCCTCAGAACCCTCCCCCTAACAAATTTTCACCCGGAGGATATAATAAACAAACATTCCTTTTTCTTGTTTCACCTTTTTAAGGAGGACACTCATGATTGTCACCACTACGGAACTGTTCAAACAGGCTTATGGCAAGTATGCCGTCGGGGCCTACAACATCAATAACCTGGAGCAGGTAATCGGTCTGTTTCGTGGAAATCTTGGAAAATCCAAGAGCAACGATGAGCCGGAAGACGCATCCAAAGCGGCTCCGTTCATCATTCAGATTTCCCGTGGCGCCCGGGACTACACCGACAAGCGTTTCTTGGAATCGATGATTCGCACCGCCGAACAGGTATTCCCGGAAGCCATTTTCGCCGTGCACCTTGATCATGGTACGGAAGAAGTCTGTTACGACTGCATCGACAGTGGTTTCTACAGCTCCGTGATGATCGACGCCTCGCATTGCCCGTTTGAGGAAAATATCGCCACGACCCGCCGTGTCGTCGATCGTGCCCACGAGAAGGGGATCGTCGTTGAGGCGGAACTCGGACAGCTCGGCGGCGTGGAGGAAGATATTGTCGGCAGCGTGAAACTGACCGACCCCGACCAGGCTGCGGAATTTATCGAGAAATCGGGTTGCGACTCCCTGGCGGTGGCCATCGGCACGAGCCACGGTGCGTTCAAATTCTCTGGCAAGCAGGGGCTGCATTTCGATTGTCTGGAGAAGATTCAGGCTGCCGTTCCGGCCAACTTCCCGTTGGTCATGCATGGTTCCAGCAGCGTTCCGAAGGAATGGGTAGATCGGATCAACAACGCCGGCGGTGCGATGAAAAACGCCAGCGGTGTGAATGAGGACGAGTACAACAAGGCTGCCAAGATGGGCGTCTGCAAGATCAACATCGATACCGACGGTCGTTTGGTCTGGTGTGCCACGCACCGGGAATTTTTCCGCGACCATCCGGAGCAGTTCGACCTGCGTCCCGCCGGGAAGCTGTTCATGGCCAACTATGCCGACTATATCGTTCACAAGAACACCATGCTCGGCTCCAATGGTCAGCTGGAAGCCGTCCGTGAAGTGCTTGGAAAGTAAGTTGTAAAGGGTGCGATGGGCGGGTTTGACTCGCCCTTTTCTTTTCATGGTATTCGATAGAAAGGAAACAGGGGGATGTTTAAATCCGTTTATTTGCACCAGTTTACCGTGTTTGATAAATTGAAGTTTCAGTTTTCTCCTGGAATCAATGTTTTTATTGGGGAAAATGGAACCGGAAAGACCCATCTGCTGAAGGTACTTTATGCGGCGGGAGCGACCCTTTCCACAGGAGTGGGTTTTCCAGAAAAGTTAAATCGTGTCTTTCTTCCATCTGGAGGAAACATCGGTCGTCTGGTAAAACGGAATAATGTCAGTAGCAGCGCTTCCATCGAAATTCATCGAACCGTAGCCGAAGAGAACACGGAAAAACTTTCCACGTTACGAATGCGTTTTTCCAATCATGCCCTTGGAAGCAAAGCGACCGTTACGACATCCTCCAACTGGCGTGAGAATCCATCCTCCTTTGTGTATATTCCAGTAAAGGATATGCTGGCGAACGCACCGGGATTCCGTTCCCTCTGTAGCAGTCACGCGGTTCATTTTGAGGAGATTTATCTGGACATCGTGGATAAAGCGTTTTTTCCAAAACTGCAAGGTCCCGCGACAAAAGATCGTAAAAAGATCGAAAAGATTCTATCGGAAGCCATGTCCGGCAAAGTGATTTTTCGTGGAGAGGAATTCTTTCTTCAAAATAAGCAGGGGAAACTGGAATTTACACTTTTGGCAGAGGGGTTCCGCAAGATTGGGCTTCTATGGCTTTTGCTTCAAAATGGAAGCCTGCTAAAAGGTTCCGTTTTGTTTTGGGATGAACCCGAAGCCAACCTGAATCCTAAATTGATGAAAACGGTCGTTTCCGTTCTTTTGGCCATGCAAAAGATGGGGGTACAGATATTTTTAGCAACCCATAATTATACGATTTTAAAAGAACTGGATTTGCAAATCAACGAATCTTACAGGAAAGCGTCCCTTCTTTACCATAGCCTTTATCGGAATGCGGATACGGACGCAATATGCGTCAACAGTACGAAGGCCTTTCAAGACATCGACCCGAACGCCATCGGAGATACCTTTGGGGATCAATTGGAACGGGACATGAAACTTGCTTTTGAGAAAAAGCACGCTTCTTTGCAGGAAGATTGATGGACGATATTATTATTCAGCAGGATGGTTTTTCCATCAACTTTGGGAATGCGCGGGCTTTTGTTTTCGATGAAAAAGACAAAAACTCCGACCATTTTCACGGGATGCCGATGAAATCGGTAGACATTATTGTTGAGATGGGTAATTGTGATTTTTACATCGAATTAAAGGATTACTCATCTCCAGAACGAAAGAACGAGTCCGAACCAAAGGATTTCCGAAAATATTTGAAGGAGACTCTCAAGTATAAATTTCGAGACACTTTCCTTTATCGTTATGCGGAAGGGCGAATCCCCCAGGAAATACACTATATCTGTTTAGTGGAAGCGGATCATGCGATGGCGCAACACATGACCCAAGAGCTTAAAACGGAATTACCGCTCGGCAAGGGGCCGCGATGGAAGCAACCCCTTGCGAGTTCCTGCTTTGTTATTAATTTAAGAACGTGGAATCGTCAATTTCCCGAATGGCCCGCGAAAAAAACACCTTAATCCCCGCTATGCAATTTCCGCGAGGATGCCGTCCACGGTGGAGGGGCCGCCCAGGACGGGGGCGAAGGTGGTTTCGACATATTTCTGAATGGATTCGCTCGTGGCACAGCAGGCGTCGAGTGCCATACGCGTTTGATAACCACGGTCGTAGGCGCTGAACGCAGTGGCTTGAGCGCAGACATGGGTCAGGAAGCCGGAGACGATCAGGTTTTTGATTTTGTTGATCGTCAGGAGCCGATCCAGATCGGTATGGGAAAAAGCGCTGAGCGTTCGTTTGTTCGTCAGCAGCACTTCCGTTTCGGCGGGGCGCATTGCGTCGATAATCATCTGTCCCCAGGTGTTGACGGCAAACATCCGGTTTTGGAGGATGCCGTCGAGGATTCCACTGCAGGCATGTTCCTCCACCCAATCTTCGTGCAGGATGAACGGGCAGTGGATGATCAGGCACCCTTTTTCCCGGGCGCCGGCCAACAGACGCTGCGCGTTGGGGATCGTGCGGTTCCGTTCCAGCTCCCCTTTCACGGCATCGTACAGTTTTCCGCCGGGCGAGCAGAAATCGTGTTGAAATTCAATGAAGATGAAAGCGGTTTCTTTAGCGTTCATGGGATTGGTTCCTGTGGGGTTTCCGGAGCAGGTTGGGCGGCGGGTGCGGCTTCCGGAGCGGGCGCGGCCACCGGGACGGGCAGGCCGTCCTTATCGAAATGATTGGCGTAAATGGGAAGGTGACGGTAGTACACCTCCAGATTGTAGAGGGAAAGGCAGGTGACAAACAGGCGTCCGGCTTGGCTGGCGTATTGGTCGTCGGTCGGTTTGTAGGGGTGCCAGCTGCCAGCGTCGCGGCCGACACGTTCCTGGTGACGAGGGATTTCTTCCCGCATGACTTCGTTCCATTTTTCCCACCATTCCCCCTCTTTGTGGTGCATGGCTTGCGTGGCGTAGTACCAGTAATAAACGTTTCGTCCGTTTTCGTAGCTGACCGGTTGGGTACCGACGTAATTCAGGGCGTTGACCATCCGTTCGTCGTTTTGAGACCAGCCGAGGTATTGGCGGCAGAGGATTGCTTCGGCCGTCATGGTTCGGGTGGCGTCGCCGTTGCGCTGGTAGGGGTAGCGGGTATCGTTGGCCTGACCGACGGAATCGAGATACCTGGTAACGTTGTCGAGCGTTTCCTGCGGCACATCAAGACCGGCCATGCGAGCGCTTTGGAGGGCCATCAGGCACCAGCCGGTTACGGAGACGTCGGAATCGTTGTTGGGTTCGTAGCGCCAGCCCCCTTCTTTGGCCTGCGATTTGACGATGTAATCGATCGCTTTTTTGGCCGGTTCGAGATATTTTTTGTTTTGGGTCATGCCGTACAGTTCGCAAATGGCAATGGCGCACTGCCCCTGGGTGTAGAAAGCGTGGTTGTACGCGCCTTCGGAGTAGAAATTTCCGTTGGCATCCTGCTGTTTCAAAAGCCACGTCCATCCCTTTTGAAGGGTGGTGCGGTATTTGTTTCCGTTCGTGCTTTCGGTGGTGTAGCCGGCCCCCTGGAACGCGAGGAGAGCCATGGCAGTGGCGGAAGCCTGATTTTCAAAACTCACGCCGTCGGCATACGGGCCTAAAAGACTCCAGGAACCATCTTTGAGCTGCTGCCTGGCGAGCCAGCGGAGTCCGTTTTCGACCGCTTCCTCGGTGGTTTTCGTAGCGCCGTAGCGTTTGCCCAGCGAGTTTCGTCCGCCAGGGGTGCGACCGCTGAGGAGGCGATTTCCGGTGGGGCCTTCGTGAACCTCCCCGGCAGCGACCGAACCAACTTCGGAGTTGGGAATGGCGATGGGGGCGGCCATGGGGTCGGGAACGTCTTTTTCCTCAAAAACCTCCATCGGTTCGGGAAATTCGTCCTCCTCCTCGGATTCGGTTTCAAAGTCGGTCTGTTCGCCGAGGTCTTCGGCCCACTCCTCCGGGTCTTCGATTTCGTCCATGCTCATGGAGGCTTCGTAAACGATTACGCGGTTGACTTTCGTGGCGTAAAAAGCGAGTGCCAGCACCAGCAGGGCGACGACGTGGAAAATGATGCTGATCATCCACGGCGGAGCCCCTTTGCGGATTTTGTCGATTGCTTCTTCTTCCTCCTCCTGTTCTTTGACGTCGTCGGCGGTGACGTAGGATTCCTTTTTGACTTTCAGGGTCAGCGGAGCGGCGAGGATTTTACGGGCCAGGGATTTCTTTTTAGAAGTTGGGGCCAGCGGTTTGCTGGAGATTTCCGCATCGGCCATGGCGTCGAGACGGGCGGGGTTTTCGGGGGAGGTCGGCGTGGAAGCGTCGGGGGTTTCCAGTGCTTCCATGGGGTTTTTAGGCGTCAGCCGCTGCGGACGGAGCAGTACCGGTCGGAGTGGACGTTGATAAGGGGGTCGCGGACCTTGAGAAGACATCTTTTTTCCCAACTGAAAGGATGGATTGCAATCATCAATACTTTATATTAACCTTTTTCGGCAATTTTTACAAGGGGCTTTTTCAGGCCGGCAAAAAATTTGTGTGGGGTGGGGAATTCCAGGTCGGAAACCCTGGAAAAGCCTCCCTTTTGGAAAAAGGGTTTCGGGTGCCCCTTGACGAAAGAGGGAAAATCCACCACAATAGCCATAATATACAACGGATTCAGGGGAAGGGTTAGGAATCATGGGCGACGGACGACTCAATCTCGCGGTTATTGGAACCGGCGGGCGCGGAAAGGAAAATCTGGGCGCGGCGTTCTGCGAAAACGTCATTGCCGTGTGCGATACGGACGGAGACGCTTTGGAGCGGGCCGTTTCCCGTTGTTGCGACGAGGTGCGGGCTTTTTTTGATTATCGCGAACTGTTTGCCGAAGTGGGGGACGCGTTGGACGCCGTGGTGATCAACGTTCCGGATCACATGCACTTTTCGATGGCGATGGCAGCGATGGAGCGGGGGTTGCATGTATACTGTGAGAAGCCGTTGGCGCATTCGGTGATGGAGTGTCGGCTTTTGGCGGAGAAGGCGGCGGAGAAAAACGTCGTGACGCAGACCGGAATGCAGATGCACGCGTTGCCGAACTATCGCCGGGTGGTGGAGATGCTTCAAGCCGGGGCGATTGGCGACGTTCAGGAGGTACACGTTTGGTGTGGCAAGGGTTGGGGAGGGACGGCGACGCGGCCGAATCATGCCGACCCGGTTCCGCGGAATTTGCATTGGGACGAATGGCTTGGCGGGGCGCCGAAGCGTCCGTATGTTTCCGAGATTTACACGCCGGCCAACTGGCGTCGCTGGTGGGATTTTGGGAGTGGAACGCTTGGCGACATGGCGTGTCATTTGATGGATTTACCGTTTTGGGCGTTACGGCTGGAGGCGCCGAAAAGGGTCTGGGCAGAGGGGCCGGATTTGGCGAATCAGACGGAGATGGCACCGTTGGAGCTGGAAGTGCATTACACGTTTGACACTCCGTCCGGGGAGTTGGGGCTGCATTGGTACGATGGGGGTCGGAAGCCGGCGGTGCTGGACGGAACGGGGATGGAAAACGACCTGATGGGGGTGGTTTTTTGTGGGACGCGGGGCAATTTGCTGGCCAATTATCATGTGCGGTATTTATGGCCGGAGGAGGCGTTTGTGGGGTACGTTCCGCCGCCGCCGAGCATTCCACCGTCGCCGGGGCATTTTGTGGAGTGGATACGGGGAATTCGGGAAGGACGCCAGCCGTCGTGTTGCTTTGCCTACACCAGCAAGCTGACCGAGGCGGTGCTTTTGGGCGTGGCCGCGTATCGAAGTGGAAAAGAAATTGATTGGGACAGCAAGTCGTTGTCCCTTCTTAACGAGAATCCTCAAGCAGAGAAATTCGTGAAAGGAAACCTGCCATGAAGAAGATGTGGATGTTGTTGGTGATTTTGAGCAGTGCGGCCTGTTCCGTTGCGGAAGATGGTTTTGAGACGGTGTTCAACGGGAAAAACCTGGACGGCTGGCGTGGGAACATCGCGGGATACGTGGTGGAGAACGGCGTGATCGTTTGCGAGAAGGGGGGCAACCTCTATTTGCCGAAGGACTACAAAAATTTTGTGCTGCGTCTGGAGTTCCTGGTTCCTGCCGGGGGGAACAACGGGATAGGAATCCGCTGTGAGCAGGGAAAAGACGCCGCGTATTACGGCATGGAGATTCAGGTTTTGGACGATTACGCCGACGTTTACAAGAAACTTCAGCCGTATCAGTATTGCGGTTCGATATACGGCGTGGTGCCGGTCAAGCGTGGTTTTACGAAGCCTGCCGGGGAGTGGAACGTGGAGGAGATCATGGCGGACGGGGGTCGTATTCGCGTGACGATCAACGGTACGGTGGTGACGGATGCGGACATTTCGCAGATTAAGGAGACGATGGATCACCGCGAGCATCCCGGACTGCATAACGAATCGGGGGCGATCGGCTTTTTGGGGCATGGTTCTCGCGTGATGTTCCGGAACATTCGGGTTAAGGAATTGCCCTAGTGCTGCATCCATATTATAAATAGTATAAAAAGAAAATAAACAATTATAGCGAACGTAGTGAGCGCACTGAAAGTTTTTTGAAGGAGAGTTTGAGAGGCCCCGGTACGACCGGGAGCGACTACGGCTTCCGCCGGTTGCTACATCACCGGGAGGCAGGCGCTGGCGCTTCTGGCCTCCCTTATTCTATCGCGTTTCCTCTCAAAAGGTTGGAAGCGCAGTAGTTTTAACTATTACGCTCCCCAGACCCCACCTCCCAAAACTTTTTACTATGTTTACAAAGATTTATTTTCGGGACGGAACAATAGCACCAGACGGACAACGTTATTTATGAACCGAAAACCACTTAAAAAGAACCGTTTGCAGAGCGTGGACCCGGTGGGGCTGCGCATTATCGGCGGACGTTTGAAGGGGAGCAAACTAAAATACGCTGGCGACCTGCGAGTTCGTCCGATGAAGGATCGGGTTCGGGAAGCGACGTTTAACCTGATTCACCCCTACGTGGCAGGAGCGTATGTTTTGGATCTGTTTGGCGGCACGGGGGCGTTGGGGCTGGAAAGTCTCAGTCGGGGTGCGGCGTCGTGTGTCTTTACCGAGCAGCATTTTCCGACGGCGCGGGTGCTTCGAGAGAATATCGCGACGTTGGGGTTGGAGGAACGGACGCAGCTTTGGGTGGGGGATGTTTTTTTAACGTACCGGAAAACTCCGGAGCTGCCGGTGGATCGTCCCTGGCTGGTTTTTTGTTCGCCGCCGTACCGTTTTTTTAATGAGCGGACGGAAGCGGTGCGGGAGCTTTTAGCGTCGCTTTTATCCCGGTCGCCGGAAAAGAGCGTTTTTGTGGTGGAGTCGGACACCACGTTCGACTGGGCGGCGTTCGACGCGTTGGGGCCGTGGGAGATTCGTGCGTATCCTCCTGCGGTGTTGGGGATTCATCAGGTTCGGCGAGCATAAGAAATATCCATGGAAGGTGTCATGACGGAAACGATTCAACTGATTTTACTTGCGGTGATACAGGGGGTGACGGAGTTTTTGCCGGTCAGCAGTTCGGCACACCTTGTTTTCCTGAACGATCTGTTAGAGCGGGCGGGCTTTCCAGAGCTGGAGGAGGGCCTGATGGTGGGGGTGCTGCTTCATTTGGCGTCGCTTTCGGCGATATTGTGTTACTATTGGCGTCCGGTGCTGCGGTTGCTTTTGGGGCGAGACATGCCGCTTTTGAAGCGGATTCTTGTCGGTTCGATTCCGGTGGGGATTGTGGGGATCGTGGTCAAGGTGTTTTTCGACGATGCGTTTGAGTCATTGTTCGGCAACGTCACGGCGGCGGCGTGGATGCTTTTGGTTACGGCGATTTTTTTGAAGGCGGCGCAGATGCTGTCGGTTCGCGACCCGCACCATTTCCCGAAGTGGTGGCGGAAAAATCTCAAAACGTTGTCGTACGGTCGGGCGTTTGGGATCGGGTGTTTTCAGGCGGTGGCGGTGCTGCCGGGGATTTCCCGCAGCGGCTCGACCATTACGGCCGGGCTGTTTACGGGATTGAAAAGAAACGATGCGGCGACGTTTTCGTTCCTGCTGGCCATTCCCGCGATTGGGGCTGCGGGACTGGTGGAAATGTTGAAGCTGGTGAAAGAGGGGGCGGGAGACGTCTCGCTGGTGTCGTTGGGGATTGCGTTTGTGGTCTGTTTTTTTGTGAGTTTTCTGTCGTTACATTTACTGATCAAAATTTTACGAACGCGGCGTATTGGGATTTTCGCGTGGTATCTGGTTCCATTGGCGTTGGGGATGTTGCTGTTACAGGGGCTGACCTGAGGAATCTAGTGTTGCGTCCCTCTTATAAATTATGGCAACGTCTACGGAGGGGTGGGCGTCCTCGCCCACCAAAAAAGGCGTTAGCCTTTTCCTAACCTTTTGTTAGGGCTTACGCCCTAATGGGTGGGCGGGGACGCCCACCCCTCCGAAAACTTTTAGACTAATATTGTTTATTTTTGGACACAGCGCTAGTTTATCGCGGCTTCAGCGGCAGCGTATCCACTTTGAACAGCACCTTCCATGGTGGCAGGGAGTCCGGTGGCAGTCCAGTCGCCGGCAAGAAAGACGTTGGGCATGGCAGTGAGGGTTCCAGGACGGTTGGTCTCCGAAGCGACGTCGCAGGGGGTGACGGCGTGCGGGACGCGGGTTATGTGGGGGTCGAGCATTTCGATGTTGGGGAACAGACCGTGGATTTCGTCGAGCAGGATTTGCCGCAGAGCGTCGCGTTGGGAGGTGGCGCAGACGTCGCTGTGGCTGACCAGAGCCTGGTAGCCGAAATGTCCATTTTGGTCGGTGAAGGGGACGCGAAAAATCCATTGAATGGCGGTAGGGCCAACCAGAGAGAGATGGGGGGGGCGGAAAAGGGGGCGGCGCGTCCAGAAATGGAGGGCGGCGATGCTGTGGGAGGGGGTATTCCGGCCCGGCGGCACGGGCATTCCCAGCTCGGCGGCAGATTCGGGGTTGACGGCGACGATGGTGGTTCCGTCCCGGGGGAGGCGTTCGACGGTTTCTCCGAGGTGGATTTCCAGGCGTTTTTGTGCGATGAACGGGCGGAAAAACGCCAGCATTTTGTCGTGAAAGATTTCTTGCAGGGGGAGGGTCGGCAGGAGGGGGTGCCAGCCGTCGGGCGAACCGAAAAAAACACGCCGAAACAGCAGGTGAACCCTCCGTGCGGAGACATTTTCGGAGGTGTCGCAAAATGCGGAGACGACGACCGGTTCAAAAAACGCAAGCCGCACGGCAGTGGGGCAGGCCGCCGCGTCGAGCCATTGGGCGAATACGATTCCTTCGGGAAGGCGGGCGTTTCGGAGACGTTGAAGCGTGCGAAGCAGGGCCAATCGGTCGTTCAGGCAGAGGAATCGCAGACGCAGGATGCTCCCCAGCAGGTGGAAAGGAGGGGGCATGATGGGGGAGTTTCGCAGGGTACTGAAGATGTTTTTCCCGGAATCGTCACGGCTCAGGAAGGTGAGGGTGTCCTGTTCCTTCCAGTACGGTTCAAGAGCGGTCTGGCGGAGGAAGTGGCGGAAACAACCGCAGGCGTTCATGGAGAGGTGCTGGGCACGGTCGATGAAGATTTTTTTATCGGGGAGGAAAAGCGACGCGGCGCGACCGCCGAGGGTTCGGGCACGGTCGAACAGGTGGACGGGGCGGTCGGGCGGCAGTTTTTGGAGCAGGCGAACGGCGGCGGAAAGTCCGGCAAGCCCCGCGCCCACGATGGTGATGGGATTCATGTTTTGACGCGATGGTTCAGAGATTTTTCAGGATTTCCTCCGCACGCCGCAGTTCTTCCGGGGTGTTTACGGAAACCGCTTCGCACGCACGAAGCACCGGCAGCGCCCGGACTTCCCGCCCACGACGCAGCAACAGTGCCGGCGCGTCGGTGATGTAATACTCCCCCTGAGCGTTGTTGGGTTGCAGTTCCCCCAACACTTCCAGCAGGTCGCGAACCCGAAACACGTAGTAACTCTGATTGACTTCACGGATTTTTCGTTGTTCGTCGGTGGCATCCTTTTCTTCCACAATGCCGAGGAATCGTCCGTTTTCATCTCGCAGGATACGCCCCAGACCGTAGGGGTTCTCCACATGGATGGTTCCCAAAAGGCATGCGGCGGGATGGGCGTTCCAGTCGGCCAGAAGCGAGGCGATCGTTTCCCCCTGCATGAGCGGTGAATCCCCGGCAATGATGACGACCGGCGTGTCGGGTTCCGTTGCGCGTTCCCGAAGCAGTTCTTCGCAGCGCTGGACGGCATGGCCGGTTCCTTTTTGCTCTTTCTGGAGCACGAAATGCAGCCCGTCACGATTCCCGATGGTGCATTCCACCTGCTGTGCCTTGTAGCCGACCACGACGAAAATCTCGCTCACGCCAGCCTGTTTCAGGGCGTCGAGCGGGTATTCGATCATCGGTCGCCCCAGCACCGGGTGCAGCACCTTGGGGAGTTCGCTTTTCATGCGGGTTCCCTTACCCCCCGCCAGCACGATGGCAAAAATATCGCGATTCATGGCTTCCTCACTTGGTTGGGACGAACGGTTCGGAAACGGAAAGTTCCCGCCACAGGCAGGCTGCCGCTTTTAGTCCGCGGTAAAAATCGGTCATGGAAAAATGTTCGTTGGGGCCGTGGGCGTTGTCGGTTTTCTGGCTCAGGCCGAGCATGACGATGTTCGGTGTGAGCAACTCGGAAAAGACAGAAATGATCGGAACCGACCCCCCTTCGCGGATGAACAGGGGGGAGCAGCCAAAGCCGAATTCCACCGCCCGCGCCGCCGCTTTCATGCACGGAAGCGACGTGTCGACCGACACCGCCGGGGACGAGGAGAGCGATTCCAGCTCCATGCGGATTCCAGGGGGAATCTGGGAAGCGAGGAACGAGCGGAGGTTTTTGACGATACTGGCCGGATTTTGGCCCGTGACCAGCCGAAAACTGAATTTGGCCGACGCCGTGGCGGGGAGCACGGTTTTGGAACCTTCTCCCTGATACCCTCCGGACAGGCCGTGGATGTCGAAGCTGGGGCGTGTCCAGATGCGGGAAAGGATCGTTTCCCCTTCTTCACCGCTCCCTTCGGTTACGCCGACCGCATTGTAAAACTGTTCCGCGTCGAACGGCAGGTTGTTGACCTGAATCTGTTCCGCCTCGCTGGGACGCACGATGTCGTCGTAAAACTCCGGCACGGTGATCCTCCCGTGGGCATCGACAAGCGATCCCAAAAGTTTGGCAAGCGCGTTGCAGGGGTTGGTGATCGCACCACCGTACATTCCGGAGTGCAGGTCGTTTGCGGGGCCGAACAGTCGAATCTGGTAATACGCGATTCCCCGAAATCCAACCGTAATGGCAGGCTGGCCGGGGGCGAACTGCGGCGAGTCGCTAAGCGCCAGATAGTCGCAGGCTAAAAGGTCGGCATGTTCCCGGACAAATCGGGCCGCGACGTCGGAATTTCCCTCCTCGTCCCCTTCCAGCATGAATTTCACATTCAGCTGCGGACGGTTGGCTGCGTATTTCATCCAATATTCCGCCGCGAAAATATGCGCCATCAGCGGCCCTTTGTCGTCGGAAGCACCGCGACCGTACAGCACGTCGTCCTGAATGAACGCGTCGAAGGGGGGGAATTTCCAGGAACCGTCGTCCTCGACCGGCTGCACGTCGTAGTGGCCGTAAATCAGGAGCGTCGGGGCACCGTCGATTTTCGGCGAGCTGGCCACGACGATCGGGTGGTGGTCGGTGGGGTACGCCTGTGCGTCGAATCCCGCTTTCGTAAGGAGATTCACCAGCCAATCGGCGGCCCGCAGGCTATCGGCGTCGTGGGCGGTTTGGCTGCTGACACTCGGAATGCGCACCAGCTCCACCAGTCGGGAGTCCAGAAAAACGCGATTTTGTTCGATGTAGGCGGCAAGTTCTTTCATAAAGGAATCCTTCCCCACAAGGGGTTTTCAAGGATGGCGAATCTGCTATAATCAGATGAGACTATTTTTACTGGAATTATATCGTGAAAAAGCTGGTTTTGCTACGGGGGGTACCATGAGTCACGAAGCTGTTTTAGAGGAAACCCAAACTCAGGAACAGAAGAAAACCCGAACTTCGCCGAAAGAAGAATTCAAAAAGCAGCCGAAGTATCAGGTAATCCTCTGGAACGACGACGATCATTCGTTTACGTACGTAATCGTGATGATGAAAAAACTGTTCGGTTACACAGAAACCCGTGGCGGGATTATTGCGCTGCGGGTTCATAAATGCGGCAAGGCGACCGTGGGCGTTTTTTCGTTGGAGGTCGCGGAGTTGAAGCGGGATCAGATTCACGCGTTTGGCCCCGACCCGTGGCTTTCCGAATCCAAAGGTTCCATGTACGCGACGATCGAACCTTTGGAAGAAATCTGAAAATCGCTCTTGCGGAAACGTCGATTTCCTGCTAAAATGAAGGAACATTTTCGTTTTTATCGAAGGAAAGGACTCTCCTGATGACACAAGCACGGATGAATATACTGGGTTGTTTTATGGTTTTATGTGGTTTGGCCGTTCCCGCGTCCCTTTGGGGGCAAAGTGTCTCGCGACCGACGGTGGAAGCCGCGACGCAATCCCCGGCGGGTGCGTCCACCTCGTCGTCCCCGCTGAAAAGCACGAAGAAAGATGACCCGTGCAACCAGGCTCCCGATCTTACCAAAACGTTTGGCCGTGCCCAGCGTGCCGGGCTGACTCCGAAGCAGGCGTTGGCCCAGTTCGTCGTCGCGTACCAGAAGCTGGATAAAATGGTGGACGAACATGCCGCCGTCATGGAGGCTTTTGAAAAAGCGGAATCCGAAGAAAAACAGAAGGAAATCGGCCCGAAACTGGTTAAGCTGACCGACGAGGTGCACAACGTTTATCACGAAACGCAGGAATTGATCGAGCAGGCGTGGGAAGCCGACCCGACCAACCCGCAGGTGATTTCGTACTCGCTGTTTTTGCTGGCTTCGTCGCTGGACGAGGACCAGTACGAGGTCGCCATCAACCTGACACGCGAGCTGATGAGCAAAAAAATTCACGAGAAGAATCCCATGCTCTACGAAATGGCAGGAATCGCGTCGTTCATGGTGAATAAATTCGACGTGGCACGACTCTGTTTTAACGAGGCGCTGCGGAATAAAGAGCTTTCCGAGACCGGCGGTTCCTACGCCCAGCAGATTCCCTATTATCAGGAAGCGTGGAAAACCGAGCAGGAACTACGTCAAAAAGAAACCGCCGCGAAGGACCTGCCCATCGTGTTGCTGCAAACCTCCAAAGGGGATGTCTACATCGAACTGTTCGAGAATCAGGCCCCCAATACCGTGGCGAATTTCATCTCGCTGGTGGAAAAGGGGTATTACAACGACAACCTGTTCCATACCGTGTTGCCCGGTTTCATGGCCCAGTCGGGAAGTAACGACGTGGAAGGGGAAGGCAATCCGGGATATACCATTCCCGATGAGTTCGATCGCCCCGACGTTCGGAAGCATTTTCGCGGTTCGCTCTCCATGGCGCATACCGAAGCTCCCAACAGTGCCGGTTCCCAGTTTTTTATCACGCTGGTTCCCTGCCAACACCTGGATGGAAAGTATACCGTGTTTGGTCGTGTAATTCGCGGGATGGAGGTAATTTCCGCGCTGGAACGGGTGAACGTTTCCACCGGCAGCATGGAAACCGACACGGGACTGAACGAGGCGGACAAAATCCTCCGTGCCAAAGTCCTTCGTAAACGGAATCACGACTACGTTCCCAAGACGATTCCGGTGAAAAAATAATCTCCTCAAGGGTGGATTTTCAATCATGCGTGGCGTTCCTTCCGGAATCATCGGCAACATTCGAGCAAAAATCGACTTCACCGCCCCCGGTAAATTGGCGGCCTGGGCCAAATTGCTGCCCATCATCGAGGCGATGGAGCCGAAATTGATGACGCTTTCCGACACGCAAATTCGGAAGGAGGGGCTTTCCCTGCGTCATCGTGCCCGCAGTGGCGAACCTCTGGGACGGATTCTTCCCGAAGCCTACGCCTTGATTCGCGAGGCGGCCCGGCGGAAACTGGGGATGCGGCATTACGACGTCCAGCTTCTGGGGGGAATCTGCATGTTCCACCGTTCCATCGTCGAGATGCAGACGGGGGAGGGAAAAACGTTGACCGCCACCGCACCGATGTTCCTGTTCGCACTGGCCGGGCGAGGCACGCAGTTGGCCACTGTGAACGATTATCTTGCCAAACGCGACGCCGAGTGGATGGAGCCGGTGTACAACGCCGTCGGCATGACCGTCGGAATCATCCAATCCCAGCAGCAGACCCCCGAGCGTGCCAAAGCGTATGCTGCCGACATTACGTACGGCACGGCGAACGAGTTTGGTTTCGACTTCCTTCGCGACCGGCTTCTGCTCCGAAAAATCCGCGAGGGCCGCAACGATCTGGTAGGCGAAATGCTCGGCGATGCCCGTGATTCCGGAGACAAGCCGGTGCAGCGGGACGCTTACTTCGCGTTGGTGGACGAGGCGGACAGTATCCTGATCGACGAAGCTCGAACGCCGCTGATCATCAGTGCCATTCCCGGTGATGCGGAAAAAATCGAAGTCGCCACGTACCAATGGTGTGCCGAAAACACCGGACAATTCATCAAGGACGAAGATTACGAATATGACGAGGATAAAAAAAAGTGTGAGCTGACCCGCAAAGGGAGGCTCAAGGTACGGAATCTGGAAAAGCCGGCGATTCTCGATTCGGTCGGCATGTTCGACCTGTACACGTTCACCGAACGGGCGATCAAGGTGCAGCGAGAATTTCAGCTCGACAGGCAGTACGTGATTCGGGATGGAGAGATCGTGATTGTGGATGAATTTACCGGGCGTCTTTCCGAGGGACGCAAATGGCGGGATGGAATTCATCAGGCGATCGAGGCGAAAGAGAATCTGGAAGTGACCGTGGCGACCGGCCAGGCGGCGCGGATTACGATTCAGGATTTTTTTCTCCGTTACGAAAATATCGGCGGCATGACCGGTACGGCGGCGGCCAGCAAAAACGAGTTGAAGAAAATTTACCAGTGCCATTTCATTCCGGTACCGACGAACCGCCCTCCGCAGCGGGTGATTCTGCCGACGCGTATTTATGGGACGAGCGATGAAAAATACCGTGCCATTGTGGACGAAATCGTCGAGGTTCACACGACCGGGCGTCCGATTCTGATCGGCACACGGTCGATCGACAAGTCGTTGACGTTGGCCAAATTGCTGGACGAAAAAGGGATCGACTATCAGATTCTCAACGCGTACCATGTTGAGGAGGAGGCTCAGATTGTCGCCGACGCAGGGCAGCTTGGGAAAGTGACCGTTTCCACCAACATGGCAGGCCGCGGAACGGATATTCGTCTGGGGGAAGGGGTGTACGACCTGGGAGGGCTGCATGTGATTTGTACGGAGATGCACGAGTCGGCCCGAATCGACCGGCAGCTCATCGGTCGTTGTGGACGTCAGGGAGACCCCGGCACGGTGCGGCAGTACCTGTCGTTGGACGACGAGCTGCTCCTCACCGGCTTTGGTCCCAAAACGGCGGAGCGGTGCAAAAAAACCGGGGAACGACATCCCTCTGCGCGTTTCGACGCATGGGAACGTTTTTTCAAGCGTGCCCAGCGCAAGGTGGAGCGGAAGCACTTCCGGCAGCGAAAAGCGCTCATGTATTTCGAGAAGCAGCGGAAAAAAGTCCAACGCGAAATGGGCCAGGACCCGTATCTGGATTCCACGAATTAGTGTTTCGATTTAATAGTCAACGGCCCACTCTTTTGAGGAAGGCAAATAGTGGCAGGCGGGATACGGCTTATGTCGCCTTGCTGAAAAGCGTAAATCCCTCGTTTGGGGCTACGAAAGTGGTTTTTAGAAGGTGCTTGAAAAAAATTTTCGCCCCCCGTTCCCCTCTTGACAATATTTTTCTTTGTGGTAAATTTTAGTTTAACTAAAAAATTAAGGAGTCCCTCATGAACACGTCCGCGACCACGTTTCTTTCGGAAAGCCTGGAGGATTATCTGGAGGCGATTTTTCGGATTCTGACGGAAAAAGCTGCCGTGCGTCCGAAGGATATTGCCCAGATGCTGAACGTGACCAACGCGTCAGTGACCGGGGCGCTGCGTGCCCTGGCAGGGAAGGAACTCATTCATTACGCCCCTTACGATCTGGTAACGCTGACCCCTCTGGGCCGCGAGACGGCAGAGCGGATTTACCGTCGGCACACGCTGATGAAAGAATTTCTCACCGATTTTCTGCGTGTTTCCCCGGCCGAGGCGGAGGAAAACGCCTGCCGTCTGGAACATGCGCTTTCGGAAGACGTGATTCAGCGGTTCGTTCGGCTTACGGCGTTCCTGAAAGATTGTCCGCGGGCGGGCAGTGCGTGGATTGCCGGTTTCGAACACCAATGCGACCAGGACGCTGCCTGCGAGCACTGTGAAAAGTGCGTTTTTCAGGTTCTGGAACGGGTGCAGGAAAAACGGAAAGGGTTTCAGGGCAAAGCCTTTACGGAGATTCCGCTGGCGTCGCTTCCCCAGGGGCGAAAAGGGCGGATGACGCGTCTGGAACTGGTGGGCGAAACGGAGAAAAAATTTGCGCAGATGGGGGTTTCCAGGGGCACGGTCGTTGAAGTGGAACGTTCCGATGCTTCCGGGGCCCCCATCGAAATTCGTGTCAAAGGTTTTTGTTTACTGCTTTCCGCGAAGGATGCGGAGGGTATTTTTGTCACCCCAATGGAGGAAAAATCATGTCGTTAGCCAAAATTGCAAGCGGGCAGAAAGTCCGTATCGTCTCGATGAACGCCGGGCGTCAGCTGACCGAGAAACTGGCATCCATCGGTATTTTCCCAGGTTCGCAGGTGGAGGTGGTTCAGAATCACCTGCACGGAGCGTTCCTTATCGACTGTCGCGGCAGTCGTTTTGCGATTGGACGCGGGTTGGCACACATCATTCGTGTCGACGATTAAAATTTTTTCATCAAATTTTAGGAGCAACTAAAATATTATGCCTGAGCGAAAACTTATCCGTGTGGTGTTTGTGGGAAATCCCAACTGTGGGAAATCCACGCTTTTCAATGAAATGACCGGTGCCCGCCAGCACATCGGGAATTACCCCGGCGTGACGGTGGAAAAAATGGAAGGTTCGTGCTTTTTCGACGATTACGAACTGCGGATTACCGACCTTCCCGGAACGTACAGCCTTTCGGCATTCTCCGAGGATGAACGGGTGGCGTGCGATTTCCTGAAAAGCAGCATGGAGTCGCTCGACCCGACACCTTTGGTCGTGGTGAATATTTTGGACGCTTCCAACCTGGAACGGAACCTTTACCTGACCATTCAGCTTCGCGAAATGGGAACGCCGATGTTGGCGGTGTTCAACATGGCGGATCTGGCCCGAAAAAAGGGAATGGTCTGGGATTTGCCGCAAATGGAGGATACGCTTCAGTTTCCGATTGTCGAAACGGTCGGCACCAGGGCGGCGGGGCTGGATGAATTGAAAAAACGGATTCTTTTCATGGCCGAGAATCCGCCGGAAGTGAAGAAACTGGTGCTTTCCCAGCCGGACGAAAAGGTCTCGGACGTGGAGGCCGCGACCCGTCGTTACAAATATATCGACGATTTGTGCACGCACTGCGTCCGAACCTCCATCCCGGTGGGGCGATCCCTTACCGACCGGCTCGACGCCTGGTTCCTGAATCGTTACCTCGGCATTCCGCTGTTTTTGTTGATGATGTATCTCGTTTTCCAGCTTACGTTTACATTCGGTGCACTGCCGATGGAATGGCTGGACACGGGCTTTGGAATGTTGGGCGACTGGATCAGCAGCTTTTGGCCGGAGGGTTCGGAAAGCCTGCTCCAATCCCTTTTGGTGGATGGAATCATCGGCGGAGTGGGGGGCGTGATCGTGTTTTTGCCGAACATCCTGCTGCTGTTTTTGGCCATTTCCCTGCTGGAAGATTCCGGCTACATGGCCAGGGCCGCGTTTTTGATGGATCGATTCATGCGGAAAATCGGGCTGCATGGCAAGAGTTTCATCCCCATGCTGATCGGTTTTGGTTGCTCGGTGCCGGGGATCATGGCGACGCGAACCCTGGAAAATCGGCGGGAACGGCTGGCGACGATGTTCGTGCTGCCGCTGATGAGCTGTGGGGCGCGGCTCCCGATTTACGCCCTGATCATTCCGATTTTCTTCCCGACCGTCTGGCAGGGGCCGGTACTGTGGGGATTGTACCTGATCGGAATCGTGCTGGCGGTCTTGCTTGCCAAAATTTTGCGGGGCACCCTCTTGAAAAGCGAGGCGACGCCGTTTATCATGGAATTGCCGCCATACCATGTCCCGACGTTCCGGACGGTCGGGACGCATACGCTGGAACGGGGTTGGCTCTACCTGCGGAAAGCGGGAACGATTATTTTGGCGATCTCCATCGTCATGTGGGCGTTAACGACCTTCCCCAAAGAACGCAGCTACGCCGAGCGGATCGGTTCCGCCCTGGAGCCGGTCATGGCCCCGATGGGGTTTGACGAAAACATCGGCACGGCGCTTATCGGTGCGTTTGCCGCGAAAGAGGTGTTCGTCGCCCAGATGGGAATCGCCTGCCGGGTGGAGGATGCCGACGAGAACAGCGTTCCGCTCCGGGAACAGATTCGGGAAAAGTATTCCCCGCTGACGGGATTTTGTATCATGCTTTTCTGCCTGATTGGGACGCCGTGCATGGCAACCGTCGCAGTCATGGCACGGGAATCGTCGTGGAAATGGGCCATCGGACAGTGGGTGGCGTTGACCCTTTTGGCATGGATTGTCACCACCCTGGTTTACCAGATTGGAGTGCGGATATGCTAGAAAATATTTTGGTCGGACTGGCAGTCCTCATTGCCAGTTATTTTACGTTACGCGGGGTGGTGGCGTCGCTCTCCGGGAAACCGAAGTGCGGCGGCTGCGGAAAATGCCCCTTTGCCAAAAACGGCGCGTGCGAAAAGGGAGTCCCTCTCGATATTTCTGAAAAAGAATCGTGAAAACAATTAGTCCCTTCTAAACTTCCAGTGAAAATCTGACGATAGAAACAGTGTTCTCCTCATGGAGGGGGGAACACTGTTTTTTTTACAGGGACGTACCAGGTGTTTTCCTGCCCGTTCGAGGTTCTTGCCGTTCACGCGGCCATTCCACTTAAGCTCCCCTCGTACGGATTCGGTTCGTTGAAACCGGATGCTCTGGCCCTCTCTGGCTATTTTTGAGAAGGGAGTTACTCAAAATGTCACGTTTGCGTTTGTACGGGGTATTAACGGCGGGAGTTTTTTTACTGGGTTTTGTGCCTTGCCTTTTCGCCCAGGCAGTCCACCATCCAGGTGTTGAAGGGGGCGAAACGGCTGCGTTGGAAGAATCTCAGATTTCCGACGAAACCTCCAGTTCGGGGAATATTTTAGAACGTTCCAACAATTTGCCGACCCGACTGCGGGGATATGCTTCTCACAATGAGAATCTGGAGGAGACCAAACCGCTGATGGAGCGGGTCGAGTGGAACGTTTCCGTCATTGGCGTCATGCAGGGAAACACAAAAACGACACCCAATTATGCGTCGCGGGTAGATGGTTCGTTTACGCTGGATTTGGAGGCACTTGTGCAAGTCACCGAACATGGTTCCGCCTACGGACTGATCCAGGCGGGCAACGGTGCGGGAATCGACGGTCGCGTCCCCACGTTCTCCGGATTCAACGGCGATGCCATGGAGGATTCCGATTTTCAGGTTTCCGAACTCTGGTACCAGCACGAATGGTGCGAGAGCCGATTCCGGTTCCGTATCGGTAAAGTGGACCTGACCACCGACTTCGACTGCAACGAGTATGCCAACGACGAAAACACCCAATTCCTCTCCGGCGGATTCATCAACAACATGGCGGTTGAGTTCCCCGACTACGCGTTCGGCGGCATGTTCTGGATGACGCTTTGCAAAAGAATCGACCTGGGATACGGCTATGCCAAAAACGATAACGAATGGGAGGACCTGTTCCACAACGGTTTTCATATCGCCGAAGTCATTTTCAAATTCCACTTCATCGACGACGGCTGCAAAGGACACCTGCGATTCTACGGCTGGTGCAACGCCGGGGAACATGCCGATTTCGCCGGGATTCGCGAAGATCGAAACAATTGCGGCTGGGGAATTTCCTACGACGACGCCCTCACCGAACGCCTCGGCGTCTTTCTCCGCTACGGCTCCCAAAGGGAAAACGTCTCCGAAATCGGCCAGGCTGTCAGCGCCGGTCTCCAGCTCAGCGAACCTCTGTTCGGACGCACCGACGACGTTCTCGGCTTTGCCTGGGGCTGTTGCCTGTTGAGCGACGACTACCGAAACACCTGCGATTTTCAAACTGCCGACGAACATCATCTGGAACTGTACTA
This sequence comes from Planctomycetia bacterium, assembly GCA_030535245.1. Lineage (GTDB taxonomy): Bacteria > Planctomycetota > Planctomycetia > Pirellulales > Thermoguttaceae > RGIG3701. The sequence goes on from JAUNBJ010000029.1 coordinate 21,142, forward strand.
CAACTGGCAGGCGAATCGGGCGCTGCAACTTTGTCCGAACTTCCAGTGGGTTGCCAACCCCGAAGGGAACCGGGATGCCGACGATGTTTGCGTTCTCGGCCTGCGGTTGCTTTTGAGTATTTAGGGAATCGTATCAGAAAAAAGATACCTGATCTTCTGTCAAGGAAAGAAGTCCTTGTAAATCATCGTAAAAAGTTGGGAGGAGAGGTTTGGAGGGGAACCGCTTTTCAGAAGGGGGGCCTCTCCAAAGGCTGGGATCGCAATTGTTTTAACTATCGCGATCCCAACCTCTCCTTCAAAAAACTTTCCGTGCGCTCACTGCGTTCGCTCTTATTAATATTATTTTTACACAGCACGATTTAGCACGACGGCTTCCGGCGATTACAACGCCCGACGAATCCGTTTCAACATCGGGTCTTCCTCCGGCTCCGCTGCCGTTTCGACAGGTTTCACCACCTTAAACCCCTCCATCTCATCCCGTTTCAGGAGCTTGTTGATCCTCATTTCGATCCGCGTCAGCTCGTTCCCTTCTTCCGGAGCCACAAACGTAAACGCCACCCCCTCATGCCCCATTCGCCCGGTACGCCCAACACGATGTACGTAGTCGTCACAGAACTTTGGGATGTCGTAATTGATGATGTGCGAAATGCCCGACACGTCGATACCACGCCCCACCACGTCGGTGGCCACCAGGAATCGGGTTTTCCCCTCCCGGAACGAACGCATGACACTATCCCGCTTCCGCTGCTGCAAGTCGCCATGGATGCACTGCACCCCCGAAATCACTTTCGACAACCGCATTCCAATCTTCTCCGTCCCCCGCTTGGTGCGACAGAAAATAATCGCCTGATGCGGCTGCTCCCGCTCCAACAGTTTCTGAAGAAGCTCGAATTTCCGCTCTGGGTCCACCGTAAAATAGAACTGCTCGATCGTTTCGCTGGCAATGTCGGTCGGAGAACAGTTCAGCACCTTCGGTTCCCGCATGTACTTTCGCGCCAAATGCTCCACAGGCGGCGGAAGCGTGGCACTCAAAAGCAACGTCTGACGCGACTGCGGCGCCATGCGAAGAATCTTCTCGATGTCCGGACGAAAACCGATGTCCAGCATTCGATCCGCCTCGTCCAGCACCACAATCTTCAAACGATCCAGCTTCAACGAACGACGCTTGATATGATCCATCACCCGGCCCGGCGTGCCGATCACTACGTCCACCCCTTCCTTCAACTGCTGCACCTGTGGCGGAAGCGGCTTGCCCCCGTACAACGCAATCGTCTCCAGATCGGAATACTTTGCCAGCTTCTCGAACTCGTCACGAACCTGCACCGCCAACTCCCGCGTCGGAAGCAAAACCAACGCCTGCGGGTCGAAACAGTCGTCGTCGAACTGCACCGTTTCCAAAATCGGAATCGCGAATGCCGCCGTCTTGCCCGTGCCGGTCTGCGCCTGCCCCATCACGTCTTCTCCCGTCATGGCGACCGGAATCAACGCCGCCTGAATCGGGGACGGGTGGATGTACTGCGCGTCGTCCAACGCACGCAACATCTCCATCGATAGCCCCATTTGAGCAAACGGAGATTTTAACAGGTTCTTTTTCTGCTGGCGATCCGGTGCCGACGTCGGTTTCTCTGCCGGCACGTTTTCCTTCGCTCGCGGCTTCTGCGATTTCTCCGGACGCCGCGGCTTTTCCGGCTTCTTTTCCACCGCCGGGGGAACGCTCCCCTTTTTCCCGACAGACTTTTCCTCCACCTTCCCCGATTCCGGCTTTGGGGTCGGTTTCTTCTCCGGTTTCTTTTCCGGTTCCGCCTTCTCGGCTGCCGCCGTCTGCTCGTGACTGCGACGCGCCTCCTTCTGGAGCTTCCGCTCCTGATCCTTCAGCCGATTTTCCTGCTTTTTCAGGTCTTTTTCCAGCTTGCCGGACGGGTCGGATGCCGGAACCTCCGCCGCCGTTTTCAAACTCTCCCGAACGTCCTGCAACGTTTTCTGAACCTGCGCAATCACCGCCTGCAACGCACGCTCCTGCTGCCGCAAAAGCTCCAACGGCGAAAGCGTCTCCACCGGCTGTTCCCGAACCACCTCCTGCGGCACTTCACGCGAAACCTCCGGCTTGTCCCGAAAACGCTTCCGATCCGGCGTCCCCTTGTCGCGATCGTGCTTTTTCTCCGATTTGTCCGGTTTTTCCGATTTTGCGGGCTTCCCAGGCTTGCCGATACGCTCCACCTTGCTCGATTTTTCCGGCTTGTCAGACTTTTTCGCAGCCTTGTTTTCCGGACCACGTTCCTTCCGCTTGTCCGGAACCTCCACGCCCGAAACGATTCCCGTCGCCCCCTTCTTCTTCAGCTTCGCTTCCTTCTTTTCCAGCTTCTTCTGGAACGCTTCCTGAAAGAATACCGACTCCATCGGATGCAGCCCCGATGCCACGATACTATGATACGACGGAATTTCCAAAGATTCCGGACGAATTCCAGGGGCCAGCTTTACCCCCTTGGTGCGGATTTCCTCCTCAATGGAAGGGTGTACCCGCCCCGCCGCCACATGAAGCCCGTCCACCAGAACCGTTTTTCTGGCCGTCGGATTCACGGAAGGATTCGACGCAATACTCGCCCGCTTCTTCTTCCGATTTTTCTTCCCCGCAACCCCTCGCGGCGACTCGGAAATCATCGCGTCGATTTCCGCATCCCCGATCGTCTGCGGTTCCATTGCCTTCACCAGGGATTCCTTTTCCCCCACCTTTTCCACCTGTCCGGCCTCTTTCGACCAGCCGGCACGTTTTCTGCTCATCATCGGTTTGTCTTCCCTTGTTTGTAAGGGTGAAAGACTCACTCTACACGCATCCACCGCTCCAATTGTTCAAATTGACGTACAAATCCCTGCTCGCTCACCCCGATAGGACTTTTGAAGAAACATGCGAGAAAGTCCATTTTTCCAGTAAATTGACGACGACGCGCCAGCTCCGTCAGCCGAATTAAATCCAGCACCAGGGGGGCCGCCAGCAGGGAATCGCACCCCTGCCACGTAAATTGCAGCGTCATCGGCGTGCCTAAAAAACCACGAAAATGAATGTGGTCCCACGCCGTTTTCCAGTCGCCAAGACTCTTGATGTACTCGATCGTTACCAGCGTCTGCGGGGAATACCCCAAAATCTGCTCTAACAGATGATTTTTGCTGGTCACTTTGGTAGCTTTGTTCCGTGGGTCGTCGAGTACCACACCATCCCGATTGCCGAAAATGTTGTGCCCAACCCAACTCATTATTTCCAGATTTCGGTGCGCGAACATCGGGGCCAACGTGCTTTTCATCAACGTTTCCCCCGTCTTGCCGTCGTTGCCAAAAAATCGGGCGCCCGTCTTTGCCGCAAGCTCTCCCATCGCAGGCGGGGTGGCGCCCAGCGACGGCGTAAAGTTGACAAAATCGTAACCCGCTTCCAACGCAGCAATCGCGTATAACGAACTGGCCGGGAGCGGACACATTCCAGAATCCAACAACGATTCCATCGCGTCCCAATGCTCCCATTCCTGCCGGTGCAGAGAATCTTGAAAATACTCGCAGACCGGCTCTGTGGACATCAGGTTGAAAACAATCAAATGCGACAGCCCATGACGCTTTACAAACGCGCCCATCTCGACCTGCATGGCGGAAACCATCGCACGCCCCGTCGTCGCATCTTTTCGCGACCAGTCGGCCATCCGCTCCACCACCGGACCACTGTTGCATGTATACCCTGGAACGATCTCCGCATCCAACGCACAAAGCTCCGCCCGCAAGACCTCCACAAGTCGCGAGTCCAAAGCGTTCTGCGACGCTAAATCGTCCGCCGTCTCGGCAAACGAACCGCGACGTATCTCACAACCGCCAATCACAAAGTCTTTCCAATCCGGCATTTGCGGAATCCCTGAAAACTCAGGAAGCTCCGTCGTCAGCCCCACAAGCGGAGCTTTCTTTTCTCGTGTTGCCAGAAGACCCAGTGTCGCAGTCGCAGCCACGCCGCCCCATGCGCCTATAAACCAGATTCCAGTTCGATTTTCCATTTTCAACGTCTGAGGAAACCCACAGCAATATAATGTATCTACAAGATAACTCTATTATACCACACTTTTAAAAAAAGAACAGGGCAAAATCGGTTTTTTTTCAAGACTGCCTCAAAAAAACGATTTTACCCCGTTTTTGCGTCTAAAGACCGGTGCTCAACTGCGGAACCTGCACGTAGCCCATGAAACTTTCGTAAACCGTGGCCCGATAGTTCGCGTCCTGAAGCAGCATGGGACGACGATTCTCGGCCGGAACCGTCGTGGTGTAAATGCGTAGCTCATCGCCCACCAATGTCACCACCTCCTCCCGCCAATCGCCGACGCAATCCATCACGCGAAGCAGGTTTCCCTCCAATTTCGGCCCCACCGGAAGGCGGTCGGCGTAGTGGATCGGCGGACGGTTGGAAGAAACCAGTTCCCGCTGAACGTCGGCGTCCCACCATGCGACCTGCGGCGACAGCCCACGCAGTCCAAAATCTTTTTCATCCAGCGAATGCCCCAGCAGCTTGCCGTCCGCCGTCCAGAAGAAGCGATCCTGAACCGGACTGCGGGGATGTTCTCCCCCGTAGCACTCGCTGCCGGGATAACGCGGGTCAATATCGGCACAAAGCCCCTGCCCATGAATGTGGCTGGTCGGCTTGTCATGCCCCCAGAGAATCTTGCCCGTCGCGGCGTCCAGCATACACATACCGTTGCAATCCGAACGCGACTCGACGTTCAGGTAAATCTCCATGCCGGGATGACTTGGCAGAAACTCGCCGACGAACATGCCATCCGGGTGGCCGATCCCTGTACGCCAGAGAATCGTACCGTTGTCATCCAGCACAAACGACCCCATGCAGATTTCCTCCCGCCCGTCGCCATCGACGTCCGCCGCGTGCAGGGTGTGCGCCCCGCCGCCCCACTGCGGGCCAAAACGATTATCCCACTCCCACGCCAACGTCAGTTTGCCGTCGTGGAACAGGTACGCACGGGTAATCTGAAGCGAATACGTCCCCCGATGAACGATCAAAAACGGCGTTTTCCCATCCAGAAATGCCAACGCCAGCATGTTGCGGCACGACATGTTGTACGTAAAATCCTCGCGCGGAATCCACGGAATCTGCGCGATCGCCTTCCCCGTTTCACCGTTGAAAATCGTAAGAAATTCTTCTCCCGAAAAGACACGTCCGCTTTCGTTCCGCAAATCGCCGGGTGCGGTTTTGGCCACCACCTCCGCCTTCCCGTCGCCGTCCAAATCGGCCACCAGGAACGGAGCGTACCAAATCCCCGTCTCCACCGACGGCGTCAGTGAGATTTCCCACAGCTTTTTCCCCTCCCAGTTGATCGCCATCAGCCGGTACGGTTCCGGACTTGGCTTCCAATAGCCCGGCATATGGTACGGGTCGGTGTTGAAATTCGGCGTCGCCAGCACGAACTCGAACCGTCCGTCGCCATCCAGGTCGCCCACCCCGAAACGCGAAAACGAAATCTTCTCCGGCAGCCGAATCGACAGGTACGGCTTCGCGTCCTGTTCCTTTTCCGCCACGGTTTGCGTCACCGCACATTTTTCCTCCCCACAGCGAAGCTCCCACGTGTATGTTTTGCCCTTTTCAACCGTACGATCCACAAAATCGGTCGTCCGGGTGATCGGTTCCGGATTCAGATGTTTCCAGTCCGTACCGTTTTCCGTCCGGAACAGCTCAAACGCCGTGTCCGGTGCGTCGGTGTCGAACAGCCGCCACCCCAGATAGATCCCCGCTTCGCACGGTACCGCCACCAGCTCCCGCGTGAATTTCTCTCGTGGACGCTCGGTCAGGAATCCCTCCACCTTCGGTTTTTCAGTAATTTCAGCCCCCCAACGCCGCGTCGGGAGCTGCAGGAAAATCACCCCCGGCTGGTTCCCGCTAAACCGTTCCACATACTTTTCACAAGACGTGAAATCCGCCTTGCAGCCGATCACGTTCCAGCCGGTCGTCTCCACCGCAAGTACCGCCCCGGTCAACCGCGTTATCCCCTCCCCTTTTTCCGAATTGCAAAGCTGGAAAACCAACCCCCCAGAATCGCACCGAAGCTGTACCTGGCACCACGCGTACGGTTCCCGTGACTCCCGCTCCCGAATCGGCGAACTCAGCGACCAGGAATAAGAAACGTCCTTCCCCTCCTGGGGCGGTTGCGTCACGTCAGGAGAAAGCGTCAACTTCAAACACCCCTTCCCCTCCGGCCCCCCATCGGGAATCCACTCCATCGCCCCTTTCAGGTTCGTCGTCCTCAGCGTCCAATCAGCAAAATCATTTGCCAACAAAGAGCCGGTCAGTAAAAAAAACATCGCTACCAAACGTAACATGGCGGGTCCTTTCTTCTGTAAATTTAAGTCCATTGACGGGGTAATTCCCTACGCAGTTTTATTTTATCACCACAATAGCAATACGTCGTTGGTTTGCGAAAGCGATCATTTCCGGTTGATCCACCAGAATCGTCCGCTCCGCTTCCACCGCGATCACCCGACCGCCCACTTGGGCAAAATGTTCCAGCGTCGTCATTCCAATCGTCGGCACGTCGAAACGCATGTCCTGGTTCGGTTTTGCCATTTTCACTAAAATCAGGTTCCCCGCCGTGCAGAGCTTCCCGGCCCGCTCGATGCACGCGTCGGTTCCCTCCAACGCCTCCAACGCGACGACCGTTCCTTGTGCCAAAACCACGCTCTGCCCCACGTCAAACCGCCCCAGCTCGCGGGCCACCGACTGCCCATAACGAATCGTTTCCCAGTCCGATTCGCTCGGCGTTGCTTTCGTCAACACCCCCTCCCCGGCCAAAAGCTCCGGCACAAAATCGGTCGGGCACCCCAGCCGCAGCCCAAATCGGGCGAACATTTTCTCCAGCGTCGTCATCAGGGAATCGTCTTTACAATCTTGTTTTCGTGTCAAAAAATGCCCGGCAAACATCCGCAACGTCAGCAGATCGGGGAAATTATAAATCAGCCCGAAGTTCTGAAACAGCTTCCACTTGTAGTATTTGCCCAACGTTATAAAATCGGTAATCCCATGCCGCCGCATGTACCGCACGATCTTTCCCGGTCGGCACATCCCCACCGGATAATACGCCCGGCAGACCGCCCGCAGCTCGGCCGCAAACGCATGATTCACCACCCCGAAACAGTGAACCTCGTACCCCTGTTTTGTCAGTGCCTGGGCAACGTACACCGGATACCGCCCCCAGCCGGCCACCAGACATATCTTACGCATGGCTCAATCCCGCGGCGTGAAATAATTCAAAATATTCTCCGGCGGCGTCTTGGGTAAAATGTTCCCCGACAATGCATGAACATATCCGCCCCCTTCGTTCAAAATCGCCACCTTCTCCCGCGTCTCCCGAAGCAGGGATCCCTCCGATTTCTCCTGTAAATCCTCCGCCGGACAGCAACCGCCCCACAGCACCACGCCGTCGCCAAAATCCTTTTTCAACGCCAGCGGATTCATCCGAACCGGCATCAAATCGACAAGCCCCACCGCGTTTACCCCCATCGCTATCAGGGCCGGGACGTACGGCGTCACGTTCCCCGCCGACTGCCAGAGCACCTTCACCCGCTGCCCCTTCTTCTCCCGAAGCAGCTCCAGACCCCGCGCGTACCAAGGCAAAATCTGCTCCAAAATAATCTTCTCGTCCGCTTCCTGAAGCACTTCGGAAAAGTCGTCGGAAAGCACCAGCACGTCCAGCCCGTCGCCCGTCGCCGCCAGCAGCTTTTCCAAATGCGCCGCCCAAAGCGAAAACCACGTCTCCAGCACCGCATGAACCTCGGCGTCGTCCCGCGAAAGCCGTTCCAGCCATCCCGCCGCATCGCCTCGCCCCAGCCCCGCGAAAAACGGCGCCGGCGGATTCCCATCCATCACCAACGCCTTGTCCGTCGTCTGCGAAAACGTCCCGGTCGCCAGCTTCAAAACGCTCCAGTAACTCTCCTTCGGCTTCATCCAAACCGCAGGATTGTCGGCGTCGATTTCCTGTAAAATCTGCTCCGGCGTCATCCCCAACACCCCCGGCCCCTTCGTCAGCGGTTCAAAACGATACCCCCCCCGCTTCAAAAACGCGAATCGCCGATCCTGAAAGTCCCGCAGGCACAAATCCCCCGCCAACTCCCGCTCCGGATAAAAGTCGTTCGGAATGAACACCGGCGTACCATCCTCCAACGCGTAGGATTTCCAGCACTTTTTGGAGGTGTCCATCAGGCAGTCCATCTTCAAAAGCGGCACCGGAACCGCCAGCCGCAGCACATCGCTGGAAAGCTCGGAACAGATCGCGTCGTCCACCTCGGCCAACGATTCATAGACGTCGTAAAGCCGCACCGGAACCTCCATGCCCAGGCACTGCCGCAGCCGATACAATGCCGACGCCGTTATCCCGGTTCGCCGCGTTCCACAAAAATCCACCGGAATCCGGTCCGCCACACGCCGTTCCAGCACCGCCATCAGGCGTTCACGGGAATTCATCATCGCTTCCCCTCACAAAATGGTCTGTTTTCCCTCTCCAAAGACGCTTCCAACGTTTTCCGCAACAGCTCCCACAACGCATCCAGCGACTGCGGAATCACATTCACACACCCCAAAACCGGCATGAAATTCGTGTCGCCATTCCATCGCGGCACCAAATGCCAATGCAAATGCCCCGGCAACCCCGCGCCCGCCACGGAACCTAAATTCAACCCGGCATTGAAACCATGCGGGTGAATCGTCTCCTCTAAAATCCGCACCATCCGCGAAAGCGTCTCCATCAGCTCCAAATGCTCGTCCGGAGTAAGCTGATCAAGCCGCGCCACATGACGCCTGGGCGTGACCAGCAGGTGCCCATTATTATACGGAAAACGGTTCAGAAGAACCAACACCCGCTCGCCACGATACACCACGTGCCGCTTCGCGTCGTTTTCCACCACGTCGGCCGCCGCCTGGCAAATAAAACATGTCGGATCCGCCCCGTCCAGAAAAGAAAGGGCCGAAAGATTTTCTTCTTCCTTTTTTTCACTTTGTACATACGCCAGACGCCACGGCGCCCAGATTTCCGAATACCCCATCACGATCCTCCCTTATCCCTGTTTTGACACGGGTTCCTCCACGTCAACCACCATTCTAGCATATCTCCCTCCCCAAGGCAAGCGGGGATAGTCGGTAATTGATAATTAATGGTTAATGGTTAATGGTTAATGATTAATGATTAATAATCCGTGCGTAGCCGTGAACGAAGGGCTTTAGAACGTAGTTCCGGTATCACAAGCATTTATCACCCGTAGTTCCGGAAGCATCCGCATTTATCGCCCGTAGTTCCGGCGGCATAGAAAAACATATTCATGGAAAATCCTGTAAAACGGGCAAAATGGGCAATCTTTTTTCGTCGTCCAGATTACGTGAAAGGGGGAACGGGGTTTACGTCGAAAAATAAGGTAAGAAAAACCTCATCATTAATTTTCCCGTAAGGAACAATAGGAATGACCGTATCGAAGCAACATCTTGATATTCTCTGCAATTATCACGATGACTGCGTGGCCGGCCCGGTGGAATCTCTCGGTTCGGCAGGCGGTTTCAGCGGCGCTGCATTCTGGAAAGTTCATGGGAAAAACGGGGATTATTGCCTGCGTCGATGGCCCAAAGGGTATCCGACACTCGAAAAACTTCAATTCATCCACGCGGTTCTCTGGCAGGCGAATCAGGAAGGATTCCGCAAACTGCCGCTCCCGGTGGAGACTCTGGAGCATCTCACGTTCGTATCCGATCGCGAGCATTACTGGCAACTGGAACCCTGGATACGCGGGGAAGCGGATTACGCGTCGCATCCCGGCAGCAAACGGCTGGTTTCGGCGATGGTGACGCTGGCCGAGTTCCATCAGGCGGTCCGTAATTTTCCCCTGCCGGCGACGAAGGGGGCCAGTTCGCTTTTGCTGAATCATGAAAAAGGGCTGCTTTCGTGGGGGGAGGAGCGGTTTCAGCGGTTGGAGCAGACGATTCGCGCCCGGGGAATGGGGGAAAACGAGGATCGTTCGGAGGTTTGCTTCCTGTCCGATCTGTCGGATTCGGACGCCCCGCAGATGGCGAAAGAGGCGACGATTCCATTCCCGCTTCCGGCGCGGCAGAAGAAGATGTTGGAAAACATTTCGCTGCGGATTTTGCGGAACGTGCGGCAGCTTCGGCAGGCGTTGCTGGGGAAGGTGGTTCAGTGCGGCAATTACGCGGTCGCCCTTCAGCCGTGCATCCGGGACATTCATGCGGGCCATCTGTTTTTTGTGAGGAATCAGGTTTCGGGGATCATCGATTTCGAGAATCTTCAGGCCGACAATGTGGCGACGGACGTGGCGCGGCTTTTGGGGTCGCTGGCCGAGAACGATCCCCTGTTGTGGGTTTTGGGGCTGACCGCGTACCAGTCGGTGCGACGGTTGACGGATCCGGAGCTGGAAATTCTTCACACATGTAAAAAGAGCTACGTTGCCACCACGGCGTTGCGGTGGCTGGACTATATTTACGTCCAGAAGAATCCCGTTCGCTGCTCCGCCCATCTGCTGCGACGGCTGAAGAATCTGGAAACCTGTCTGGAATATCTGTAATCCGATGACTACACGACGCAATTTTTTACAGGCGGGGGCGTTTTCGCTTGCCGCGATGGGGGCCTTGCAGGCCGGTGCTCAGGAAAACGACGCGGAGGAGATTTTGTTTTCTTCGCCGTTGGAAAACGCGGACGCGCAGCTTTGGGAAAAAGAGGGCAAACCGTTGCGGGCGGTGCTTATCGGCTGCGGCTGGTACGGGAAAAGCGACGTTTTCCGGCTGATTCAGTGCGGCGGGGAAAAGATCAGCGTCGTGGGGCTTTGCGATGTGGATCGTCGCGTGCTGGAGGAAGCGGGGAAGTTGGTCGCCGCCCGGCAGGTTTCGGGGAAGGTGCCGAATCTGTACCGGGATCACCGGGAAATGCTGGAACGCGAGAAGCCGGACGTCTGCCTGATCAGCACGCCCGACCATTGGCATGCGCTGCAAATGATCGACGCGGTGAAAGCGGGCTGCGACGTATATGTCCAGAAGCCGATTGGGGTGGACGTTCGCGAGTGCCTTGCCATGCGGGAGGCGGTGCGGGCGTCCGACCGGGTGGTGCAGGTGGCACTTCAGCGTCGCAGTACGCCGGTGCTCCAGGACGCGATACGGAAATACCTCGACCCCCACGCGTTGGGGCAGGTGGCGGGCGTCACGACGTTCTGCGACTGGGGAAGTCGAAAACCGATCCGTCAGGAACCGGTGGCGATTCCGGAGTGGGTCGATTTTGATCGCTGGGCGGGGCCGGCACCGGTCATTCCATACTACCCGAACATTCATCAGCGGCGATGGCGTATCCGCATGGAGTATGGCAACGGATACCTCGGCGATATGGCGGTACATATGCTCGACATGGTTCGCTGGATGTTGAAATTGGAGTGGCCGACCCGGATTTCGTCATTTGGCGGCACGTATGTCAATCGGGGCGGTATCAGCAATATCAGCGACACGCAAAACGTAACGTGGGCGTTTCCCGACCTGAACGTGACATGGGAACACCGGCAGTGGTCCGACGTGCGCGACCCCGATTATCCCTGGGGGGCGATCCTCTATGGAAGCGAGGGGGTGCTCAAGGCGAATCCGTGGCGCTACGCGTTTCGGCCCAACAACGGGCGGGCGTGGCGCAAGGTGGTGGCAACAACGGAATACGACCGTTATCCCACCGACGAGACGGAACCGGGGCTGGAGCGGCAGATTGCCGGCGCGAACCGGGCACACATGTGGAATTTCCTGGCCCGCGTGGTGGATCGAGGCAAGCCGAACGCGAGTATCGAACAGGGGTGCATTTCCAGCGTCTGCTGCATTCTGGCGAACATCTCCGCAGCGCTTGGGGGGGTAACGCTGGATTGGGATCCGGAGACGTTCACCGTGAAAAATTGCCCGGAAGCGAACGCTCTTTTGGCCCGTCCGTACCGGTCGCCATGGGTTCACCCGTAACGGGAACCTCTCAGCGAACCAGAAAAAATTCCTGGATTTCCTCCCGGTCGAAGTGCGTTGCCGTAACCATGCGGCGGCGAAACTCACCGGGAGTCATGCCGAAACGGTTCTGGAACTCGGCGAAAAAGTACGATTTGCTCCGGAAACCGACCCGTTTGGTGATGGCGTCGATGGTCAGCCGGGTGTTTTTCAGGAGGACGCACGAACGTTGAAACCGGACGCGATTGATTTCGTCGAGGGGGGAATAGTGAAGCGTCTGTCGGAAGCGGCGCTCGAGGGTTCGTTTGCTCATGCCGGTCATGCGGGCGACGTCGGAAACGGTCAGGTCCAGGTCGCGGGATTTGCGGATGGTCTGGATCGCACGTACCAACAGCGGGTCGTCCAACGCCAGCGTGTCGGTGGAACGGCGGGTGATCACCCCCATCGGCTGGACGGAAAGTCGCTCGGCAGGATATTCCTCTCCGTTCATCATTGCCTCCAACAGTTCGCAGGTACGGTAGCCAATCTCAAACGCATTGGGAACAATACTGCTTAACGGCGGGTCGGCCAGATAGCAATACGTGTTGTCGTTGTTCACCCCCAACACGGCGATCGATTCGGGAACGTCCAGGTTCTTTTTCCTGCAGGTTTCCACCACCTTCGACGCAATGGAGTCGTAACAGCCAAGGATTCCCACCGGTTTGGGGAGGCTCCGCAACCATTCCGTCAATTTCGCGTCATTGACACGGGAATAGTCGTTGTTTTCGTCGAAATCCATCTCAAAAAGATGCCCTTCCCCGTTCGTTTTCCGAAGGAATATCTCGGCCCGCTCCTGCGTGAACGGAAGGTTCCGGATTCCAACATAAGCGAGATTTCGATAGAACCGTTCATGGAAATAATCGATCGCCATTTGAATCAACAGGTCGGTGTCAAAGAAGATGGTTCCCGCTTCAGGAGTGCGTACGATACTCAAATCGACGACTTTCGCACCAGTTTTCAAAGCGTGTGGGCAGCAGGTGCCGAATTTATCGCGAACGATGATGCCATCCCCTTTCCATCTGGAGAGCCATGGCGGAAGGGTCGATTCAAACGTCAGTTCAATATGCTGCGTATCCCAATGCCGATGCTCGGAAATGTACTTGGTTATCCCATGGAGCATCCCACAGCCCAGCATGTTATACATCTCAAAAATTAACGCGATTTTCCTGGTTTTCATAACTCCCTTGCCCCGGGTGCGGCCCGGCACACTACGGCTACCTGCCCCGGGTGCGGGGCGGCACATTACGGCTGCCGCCGCCCGGTACGACCGGGAGCGACTACGGCTACCGCCGATTGCTACATCACCGGGAGGCAGGCGCTTACGCTTCTGGCCTCCCTTGGCCCCGGGTGCGGGGCGGCACATTACGGCTGCCGCCGCCCGGTACGACCGGGAGCGACTACGGCTGCCGCCGGTTGCTACATCACCGGGAGGCAGGCGCTTACGCTTCTGGCCTCCCTTGGCCCCGGGTGCGGGGCGGCACATTACGGCTACCGCCGGTTGCTACATCACCGGGAGGCAGGCGCTTACGCTTCTGGCCTCCCTTGTTTTATGTGTTTTATGTTTTATTGTAATTTCTATTTGCTTCTTCACAAGCCCCATTCTATCATAAATATTATTTTACGGAAAGTCAACACCACCTTGCCGCCGTCGCCGTGTGCGATCAAATTTTCTGCTTGCCGTACGAATTCCCCTTCTTTGAAGCAGGGCCAGCGCATGAACAAATAGGCAAG
>JAUNBJ010000174.1 GCA_030535245.1 Planctomycetia bacterium
AACTTTTAGTGCGCTCACTACGTTCGCTATGTTATTAGCGTTTATTTTCTTTTTGTATTATTTATAACATGGATGCAGCACTACGCCAGTTTGTTCTTTTTTTCCTCGAACGCGAACAGGTTCCGCCGCCCCAGAACGACGTCCTCGTCGATTACATACTGCACCCCGGAAGGCTGGTCGGGCATTTCATATAAAATGTCCAACATCACTTCTTCCATGATCGAACGCAACCCCCGCGCCCCAGTCTTTTTCTCAATGGCCAGCCGTGCGATCGCTTCCAACGCGTCCCCGGTAAATACCAGACTGGAATTGCTCATCTCGAAAATCCGCTGATATTGCTTCACCAACGCGTTTTTCGGCTCGGTCAGCACCCGAATCATGTCGGTCGTACTCAGGTTCTCCAACGACGCGATCAACGGCAGACGCCCGACAAATTCCGGTATCAAACCAAACTCGATAATGTCCTCGCTGGTGACACGGGCCAGATTCTGGTTCCCCTCAAACTCCCGCGCCCCGCTGGCCGTTTGACCAAACCCCAACGTCCGCTTGCCCAGCCGCCGCTCGATGATTTCTTCCAGCCCCACGAACGTGCCGCCACAAATAAACAAAATGTTGCTCGTGTCGATCTGAATGAACGACTGTTCCGGATGCTTGCGTCCGCCGTTTGGGGGAACGTTGGCGATGGTCCCCTCCAACATCTTCAACAACGCCTGCTGCACCCCCTCGCCCGAAACGTCCCGCGTGATGGAAACATTGTGCTGCGTCCGCCCGATCTTGTCGATTTCATCGACGTAAACGATTCCCCGTTCCGCCGCCTTCACGTCGAAATCGGCCGCAATCAGCAACTTCAAAAGCAGATTTTCTACATCCTCGCCAACGTACCCCGCCTCCGTCAAGGTCGTCGCGTCGCCAATGGCAAACGGAACGTCCAGTATCTTCGCCAGCGTTTCGGCCAAAAGCGTTTTCCCCGAACCGGTCGGCCCGATGAGCAGGATATTCGATTTGCCAATCTCCACCTCGCCGTCGTACTGGGACTGCTCCAGCCGCTTGTAGTGATTGTAAACCGCAACGGCCAACACCTTTTTGGTAAATTCCTGACCAATGACGTACTCGTCCAGCTTCGCTACCATCTGCCGCGGCGTAAACGTCTCGGACGTCTCCTGAACCGGCAACATCCCCCGACGCTTTTTTTCCTGCTCGACGATACTTCGGCAAAGCTCGATACAATCCCCGCAGATATAAACCCCGTTCGGCCCCTCGACCAACGGCCCGACGACACGATGGCTCTTTTTACAGAAAGAGCAGAAAGCCTGCTTTTTGGGCGGGGCTTTTTTGCTGGTGCCATCATTGAAGTTTTGTCCGGCCATGGTTTTCGTCTTACTTACGATGTTCGTCTTTCAGGTAAATGCCGTGGAGGGTTTGCGTTAAATGAGCACGAATGTTGCGGTATTCTTCTTCCTCGATTTCGCCACGACCACGCGCTTCCCGCATTTGCGTCAGCAGGGACTGCGTGGCGTCGAACGTCGCCGGAGTGTTGACCCATTGATGTATCTTTCGGGAAAACCACACCACCAACCCCACCAGCCCAAGCAACAACGTCAACATCCCGGCACCGGTGACAACCCATGTCCAGGAGATGGCGGTATCCGGTGGAATCGCCTGCGACAGTACCTGGTTTAGCATGGCCGTGATTCTCCAAATTCCCAAAAAACATTCCTTCACTCTCAGTATTATACACGATTGCTTCCAATATTACCATACCGCAGGAAAAATTTTTTTACTTTTTGTAAAAATTTTAGAACCCGGTCGTACCGCCCGGTACGACCGGGAGCGGCCCGGGTGCGGGCGGCACACTACGGCTTCCGAGTTGCTACATCATAGGGAGGCCAGAAGCGCCAGCGCCTGCCTCCCGGATTTTCGGCAACCGGCGGAAGCCGTAGTCGCTCCCGGTCGTACCGGGTCCTCTCAAACTCTCTTTCAAAAAACTTTTACTATGGCTCACTGCGTTCGCTTTTATTAATATTTATTTTTTATTTTTTTACACAGCACGAATTTTTCGATTTTTTGGAAATTTTTTAAAATTTTGCTTGACAACGTGAAACGGTGGTTTATACTAAATGCGTCGTCGGGTACTTTCAGGGATTTTTGTGGAGTGCTTCCCATGCAAAAAAATACTATTTTCGGACTTGTGATTCTTCTGGGACTTGCTGGATGTTTGGGTATCCTAGGGGGGGGGGGGTAGAATATCCCTGCTTGATCATCCTCTTGTGGCGGCGACCATAGATATTACGGAACCCAATACGTTGTACGATGCCGGAACCATGGCAGGAAATACGCTGAATATCGCCGCATCCGGCTCTTTGGTGTCTAATGGTACGACGGGAGCCGTTTCCAACACCTGTACGATCACGGGGAGTGGAAACTGGATCGTCCAAAATACAGGCAATGTACACTACGGGAACGATGCGTTAGCTCCGACGATCAGCAACTATACCGGCCAGTTGATCTTGAATAACACAACCGCAACGCGTTGGATGGCACAGCAGGCGTTTTATACCGGGTTTGGCACGGGAACGATCGATGTTTCCGAGAACTGCCAGGTCTGGATTCCTGATAATACTACCGTTAACGCCACGCTAAATCTTCATGACCCCACAGGTTGCTACGATGGTCTGGGGTTGATTCGTTTTGACGCGTCGAATTCTTCTTCTTCCATTAATGGAAAAATTATTCTGAATGGGACCTTCAATTACAGGATCTCGGTTCGTAAAGATAACCGAACGAGTACCGGCACGATCAACGGCGTCATCAGTGGTAGTGGAGGTCTGGTGTATGCGGTGGGAAGCAACTGGGGCGGGACGCACTCCACGCTCTGTTTGACGGCGGCCAACACTTATGCCGGGACGACGACGATCAATGAGGGAACGCTGGAACTTACCGGAAATGGAACGCTGGGGACAGGGGGAGTTACGGTCAATTTGAATAGCACCACGTTTACAGATGCAAGTGATGGTAAGACTTACAAGCAGGACGACGGTGTTTTGAGATTCAACAAAACGTCGGATTACACCCTGACGCAAACGGTTTCAGGAACTGGTTTTATCGAACAAATCGGTTCGGGGGGAGTGACTTTCTCCGGAAGCCTCTCCGGATTTACCGGAACCTTCACGCAAAAAGCGGGTACGGTCACGTTTACCGGCGATGCCACGGCGTTTGGTACCGGTGCGACGTACGTTTATCAGGGCGGTTCGGTAGCGGGAACTTCGGTTTCGGTTTCCACCCTGAACGTTCAGACAGGCACGTACACGGCCGCAGCGTTCAACGCACTTTCGCAGGGGACGTTCAACGCGGCGACTGCGGTGATTGGTGCCGGGGCGACGGTAAATGCTGCCACGTACGAGGACTTGACTTCGGTTTTGAATCACACGGTCGTTAATGGCGGAACGTTCAACTACACCGGTTCCGACGCGTACGTTATTACCGAGAACAAAAATTACACCGGGACCGAAACGATTTCCGTTCCTGCATATCTGGCCAATTCCACCACGACCTCCACGCTGACGGTCGCCGCCGGGGTTACGGAAACGTTCTCCAACACGCTTTCCGGAATAGGGCAGAACCTGATCAAAGATGGGGCGGGAACGCTCGTGATTGCAGGTGCCCGTTACACCGGGGAAACCATCGTCAACGCCGGAACGTTGCAAATCACCGGTTCGGTTGCGAATTTGAGCGATACGACGTCCAAACTCACGATTGCCGAAGGCGCTACCGTGGTTCTGACCGACCAATACGCGACCAGTTCTTCCACCCCTCCGTTCATTCCCATATCGGGAAATGGAACGCTTCAAATCCAAAGCAGTACGAAATTGGATGTGACGAACGTAACGATTGGGGACTTTACCGGAACCATCGACATTGCGGGAACGGGAATCCGTCTGCGAGCCATTGAACTGCAGCAGTACGACAATTGCAACATTAATATTAATAGCGGGTCCCAACTATGGGTTAATGAAGAAAAGAATGTTTCCGTGGACGTTACGCTTGCGGGAACTGGCGATAAATACGACAGTCGAGGTGCGTTGCGGTTCGACAAAGCGTTCAATTCAAACGGTAAAATGTCCAACCTTACCGGAACCGTCACGCTGGCCGCAGACTCCCGAATTGCGACCATTGCAGCGGATTCCGCCGGCGTGGGAATGATCTCCGGAAAAATCACGGGGAATTTTGCCCTGACGAAAAACGAGGGATATACGATCGCGTCGAACCCGTTAAACGCTCAGTTGATCCTCACCGGAACGAATGACTACGGTGCCACGAACGTCGAGACCGGGACGCTTCGGTTGGGGTACACAGGTTCGGTCAACGGAAAGGCTTACGATGGCTCCACCGGAACGCTCGGAACCGGGAAACTCACCGTAGCGAGTGTCGCTGCGTTCGATTATTGTCGCACCGACGCCACCGGGTACGATTTTGCGGGCGGTGTGGAGAATTCCGGACAGGTGAATGTCAAGTCCGGACTTTTCAAAACGTCGTCCGGAGCCGTCACGAACAAGGGAACGTGGAACATTTCCGCAGGGGCTACGTACGAATCGGCCAGTAATTTTACCAGCAAGGGTACGTTTACCAACACCGGAACGCTGAACGTGACGGGCGGTACGTTTACCAGCCAGAGTGTGTTTGCCAACACCGGTACGGTGAATGTGAAAAGCGGTGCCCGTCTCAATTTCGACAGCATAACCTTCAGCACCGGAACCGCGATGATTAACGTTGAAAACGGCGGTTTTCTGGGGATTTCTGCAAGCGCCGACGCGTCGTTCAAGGGGAACGTCCATCTGGCTTCCGGCGGAAAGTTGACGATGAACAACCATACGTTGACCCGAGATGCGGTATTCACCGGAAAGGGAACGATCGCCATTACGGCCACATCGAGTACTGATCAGACCACTTTTGCCAATGTGGATGCTTTTGAGGGAACCATCACGCTGGATTCTACGGGTGTTGCTTCACGGTTGATGTTCTCTGGCCAAACCATTAACCTTGGCGAAAAAGCTACGCTCCACATCACGGATACCGGCCAGATTTATCTGTCGAATAACACGAGTTTCACCGCCAATATCCAGTTGAATCGGTCCACCGGGTACCAAGGTGATACTGATTACCAGGCGGGAATTCGCTCGGATGGCGGGAACAATAACCGACTGTACGGCACGCTGGAACTGCTCGACAGCGAAACGTGGATTGCCGCTCGGAATAGCGCGGTAGGAAACGCACTTTACATCTATTCCGACGTTTCTGGTGCCGGTGGTCTGGTAAAACATGATACCGATACCGATTCGACCATTTATCTGGCGGGCGATACGGCTTACGACGGAAACACGAAGGTAAATGCTGGAAATATCACCGTGGGTGACGGCACAAACGCCGCACGTATGCAGGCAAAGGGGAGCATTACCGCCCTTGAAAATGCCAATTTCAACGTAAATTCCAACGCGACCCTCTCCGTGGGGAGTGATACCGACACGACAGGACAGACGCTGACCTTCACCGGTGCTGGAAACGTGAATCTCGATGGACAACTGGAAATTTCCATCTTCGGCGAATCCGATTTTGACAAGGTGGACTTTACCGGGCTGACGGGAACCGTGGATACTACCGATGCGGTGGTTTACCTCGATATGGAAAAAATGGGGGAACTGGACGTGGCCAAGGTTTATACCTTCGACTGGGCCACGGGACTTGACAGCAACACGTTTGCCAGCGTTCTGCTCTCCCCACGTTACTCCGACTGGGTTGCCATGATCGGAAACAACGGCGTCGTGACGTTCGGCTCCTCCAGCGCTCTGCCTGAACCTGGCTCGTGGACCCTCCTGCTTTTGGGCGTGGGCATGCTTTTGCGGCGGAAAATTAACGGAATTGATAATTGATAATTGATAATTATTTTTATTCCATCCGTTTTTTGAGTGGTGGCTATTCCTCCCATGCCCCAACGGGGCAATATCAATAGCCTGGGGCAACGCCCTAGTGCTTTGTCACGAAAATAAATATTAATAAAAGCGAACGCAGTGAGCGTA
>JAUNBJ010000175.1 GCA_030535245.1 Planctomycetia bacterium
GCCGCGTGATTTTCCACTTCTTCCGGAACTACGGGCTACGCCCTCCGTTCACGGCTCCACACGACCCGATTAACCATTAACCATTAACCATTAATAGTATGATTTATCCCAACGCCCTTCCTTTTTTACGTGAAATATTTGCCGGCGACGCGAGCGGGCATGATTTTTATCATACGCTGCGGGTGTATCGAAACGCCAGGAAGATTGCGGAAGTTGAAGGGGGAAATCCCGAAATTATCGAGCTGGCCGCGTTGTTGCACGATGTGGACGATCCCAAGCTGTTTGGAAGTTCCGGCGGGAGGTTGCCGAATGCCGAGCGATTTTTTGCGGAAAACGGCATTTCGGAGGAAACCGCGTGTTGGGTGCAAAAGATTCTTCACAAGGTTTCGTTTAAGGGGACGGAAACGGCGATTCCGGACACGTTGGAGGGGAAGATCGTGCAGGACGCCGATCGTCTGGACGCGATCGGGGCGATTGGGATTGCGCGGGCGTTTGCGTATGGGGGTTCGCGGGGGCGGAGCATTTATTTACCGGATGAGAAACCCAAAGAATTGATGACGGCTGCGGAGTATGCCGCGAATCAGGGGACGAGCATCAATCATTTTTACGAGAAACTTTTGCTTCTGAAAGATCGGATGAACACGCCGACGGCACGGGAAATGGCAGCCAGGCGACATGCGTTCATGGAAGCGTTTTTGGCCCAGTTTTATTCCGAGTGGGGAGAATGAAACAGGGGGAAAGGGTTCTGGCGGGAGGATGGACGATCAACTAACGCTTTTCGATATGCCGGACGAACCGCGAAATCCCTGGGAGGTGGATGCGGAGGGGGATATTCTGGCTGCCGAGGTTGTTTTTGCGGAGGGGATTGAGACGCCGCTGGATTACGCGATTCCGGACGCATTGCGTGAAAAGGTGCAGAAGGGGTGTCGGCTGGTGGTTCCTTTGGGGAAGGCGAACCGACCGCGGGAGGTGTTCTGCGTCAGGGTTCATACGCTTTTACCGTCGAAAATTCGCCTGAAATATATCGCGAAGGTGCTGGACGAACGCCCGTTGTTTTCGGAGCGAATCCTGGCATTGACGCAGTGGATTTCGGAATATTATCTTTGTCCCTGGGGGCAGGTGCTGCAAACGGTCGTTCCGGCGGGGGTGCGGACGCAGGCGGGAACGCGGGTGGCGAAGCTGCTGACCTTTTCGCGGAAAGGGAGGAAGGCGCTTCAGATTTTCGAGTCGGGGGAGAAGGCAATCCCGGAGTTCAAAATCACGCCGACGCAGTCGCGGATTCTGAAAGCGCTGGAAGTTCTGGGAAAGCCGGCGACGGCGGAGGAGTTGGCCCGACAGGGGAAAACGACGACAGGGCCGGTGAAGCTGCTGCTGCACCATGGCATGTTGGTCTCTCACGAGGAGCGGGTTTCGACCGGTGCGGGCGACATCGACCAGACGTCGGATCGGCAGGAAGATTTGCAGCTGAACGACGACCAGAAAAAGGCGATGGATACGTTGCTTTCCATGATTCGGGACACGCGAAATCCGTCGCAGGTTGCGTTGCTTCATGGGATTACCGGCAGCGGCAAGACGGAACTCTACATTCAGGCGATTCGGGAGGTGGTACGCAGCGGTCGGCAGGCGATCGTGCTGGTTCCGGAAATCAGCCTGACGCCGCAAACGGTGAATCGATTCCGCAAACGCTTCGCGAATATTGCCGTGCTGCACAGCCACCTGACCGATGCGCAGCGTCATGCCGAGTGGCTTCGGATCCTGCGGGGGGATGTGGAAGTGGTCGTTGGGGCACGCAGTGCGGTATTCGCGCCGGTACAGCGGTTGGGGCTGATCGTGATGGACGAGGAACACGAGACAAGTTTCAAGCAGGAAACCGCACCACGATACCATGCGCGGGACGTGGCCATTGCGCGGGGGCGACTTGAAAAAGCGACCGTCATTCTCGGTTCCGCAACCCCTTCGCTGGAGTCGTGGCATCAGGCGGAAAAAGGGAATTACCGGTTCCTTCAACTTCCACGACGCGTTGCCAACCGACCGCTACCGAACGTGGAGACGGTCGATCTGCGGATTCGGGATACGAACCATTCCGGCGGGGCCATTGGGCGAAAACTGCATATCGCCATGAACGAATGCCTGCGGGAAGGGCACCAGATGATCCTGCTGCTCAACCGTCGGGGATATTCCACGCACATTCAGTGTCCGGAGTGCGGTAAAGTTCTCTGCTGCCCGCACTGCGATATTTCCATGACACACCACCGAACGACGAACGAGGTGGTGTGCCATTACTGCGACCATCGAGTTCCCGCGCCGGAAACCTGTCCAAGCTGCGGCAGTACCGCGATTCGGTACAGCGGCACGGGAACGCAGCGGCTGGAGGTGGAGGTCGCAAAACGGTTCCCGGACGCCCGTATCCTGCGTATGGATACCGATTCGATGCGGGGTCGCGATGCACATGAAAATGCGTTGGGAAGGTTTCGCGCGGGGGAAATTGATATTTTGCTCGGCACGCAGATGATTGCCAAGGGGCTGGACTTCCCCAACGTCACGCTGGTGGGGGTTATCAACGCCGATACCGCGTTGCACTTACCCGACTTTCGCGCGGAGGAACGGACGTTTCACCTGATCACGCAGGTGGCCGGACGTACCGGGCGTGGCCCTTCCGGGGGAGAGGTGCTGGTGCAATCGTTCCAGCCCGAAAACCGTGCCATTCAGTTCGCCTGCCATCACGATTACGAAGGGTTTGCCGCGTACGCCCTCCCGGCTCGAAAACTTTTGGGGTATCCGCCGTTTGGGTTCATGGCCCGGCTGGTCATTCGAGGAACCCACCCGGAAAAAACGTTGGCGTTCGCCGAGAAGCTTGGTGCGGCGGTACGCGCGGGGTTTGGGGAATTTCGGCCCAGGGAACGGGTTTTAGGCCCTGCCCCCTGCCCGTTTGAGAAGATTCAGGACAACTACCGCTTCCATATCCAGACACAATCTCCCGATCGGGAACGGCTGGCCGCCATCCTTTCCACCGTTCGCCGGGAAATCACCACGCCCGACGACGTGCAATGGATTCTCGACATGGATCCGCTCTCCATGCTGTAAGAACCGCTGATACATAAAAGGAAGAACCTCACCACTCAAAAAACGGTTGGAACAAAACCAATTATCAATTATCAATTCCCCCGTAGTTTCGTCGAAAAGCGTTACTGCGGGGCGGTCATTTTTTGCATTTCCAGCATTTGTTTCCAAAGCAGTCCGCTGGCGGGGGCTTGCTGGAGCGACGCCGCGTCTGGGGTTTTGTCGGGGGAGGGCTGGTAGTAAAACTCGCCGGACGATTCCTCATGCGACTGGATCCCCTCCTCCGTTTCCAGCATTTCGGCGGGAGCCTGAGGGGTCATATCTGGCATGGGGGCCGGGACGATCCCCTGTTCCACGGCCTGAACGTCGCCGGTCGATTCTCCTGGCGCGTAACGACGTTCCGGACGAATCACCCATTCCTCGCCTGTTGCGGGCAAGACGGTTTCCGAAGTTTCTTCCTCCGAAGTGGCCGATGCGGGAATCACGTCCCCACCGCGTGGCTGTGGCATGACGACATGATATGCCGGAGCGGTCTGGGCC
Source organism: Planctomycetia bacterium (assembly GCA_030535245.1). Lineage (GTDB taxonomy): Bacteria > Planctomycetota > Planctomycetia > Pirellulales > Thermoguttaceae > RGIG3701. The sequence goes on from JAUNBJ010000175.1 coordinate 3,601, forward strand.
GGACGATATTCCGACGGGTACAACGACGCCGGGAACAGGCTCGGATGAACCCCCACCATGGGGGCGACCATGGTGGCTCCACCGGTCGAAGCGGTACGTTCCAACCCGTGCGGTGTGGGAGAATAAACCGGAATCGGGCGTACCGTCGGCAACATTCGGTCGCGTGGAATCACGTATTCATTTTTGGCGACCAGGTACGTCCATGCGATCAAAAGCTGGTACGTCGCGTAATCCCGATTGGCAAACACGACCCGCTCCGTATCGCCGTGCGGCGTAACCGGTTTGCGAAGCAGCGGGCTGGCTTCCGGGTTGGTCAAATTCACCTGCCGCAAAGTGGTATGGATGTTCCGCAGCAGCATTCCCCGCGTCAACGTGGAGGCGGCCCGCGTGAGTTTAAAATCGGTTCGCGAATCTGGCCCATGGCAGCCCGATTCCATGCAGTTTTTCGTAAAAATCGGCTGAATCCGGCGACGGTACATCTCAATCGCGTCGTCCGGGAGCGAACGGGCCATCTGTTCCAGTTCTGTGCCGGTCGGCCCTACCGGTTCCACGGGCGTTCCCACCGCTCCTGCCACCTGAGCCTGCCGGGGTTTGGGCTGGTGCATCGCCCGCAGCGCCGCCAGACGCCGCGTGAATACCTCCGTCATGGGTGCCTGCGGTGCAACCTGACGCAACCGGGCCAACTCCGCCTCCCCTTCCTCGAACAGATCGTACTGGAGGCACCACCGAATCAGTCCACACAACCCCTCCGCGTCCGAAGCGTGAACCTTTTGGGCTTTCGCCTCGTAAATTTCACGCATGGAGGCCGCCACTCGCTCGATTTCCCGCGACGGAATGTGGATCGTCCCGCCGTTGACATCCAGCAGGCACTCCGATCCCTGTTGTTTCAGCGTTCCCTGAAGCACCCGGCCCCCGGAAAGCAGCACGAATTGCGGTGTACTTTCGTCGGCAACCGGTTCCGGCCCCATCGGCAACGGCGGCGCGTATTGTCCCCAGGCCGTGCTTCCCAACATAACGATTTCAAGCAGAAAAATCCAATGACGCATGATAAACCATCCTGAAATGTTTTCTTTTCAGAATACGTTTTTCGGCCAAAAGGGTCAAGAGCGATTTTGCGGCCCGTCCGGAGAAATCAAAAATTACCCCTCCCAGGGGCAACGTTGACAACCGGTGCCAAACATGGTATAATCATTCACCTGGAAAACCTGAATCCCTTATTTATAAGATACCAAACATGGACAGCACCCCTTTCCTGACCGGATTAATGATTACGTGGGTACGAACGCTCTGGTTTGTGCCGATTTACACCCTGACGGCGCTGCTGGTGCCTGCGGCAGTCTGGTTGATCCTGAAGGTCGGCTTCCCCAAGATCGCCGCCATCGCCGGAAATACCGCCAAATCGGTCATGCAGCAGCCCATTTTCATCGTGTTGGCCATCTTCGGAATCCTTGCCGTTCTCGTGTTCCCATTCATCCCCTACAACACCCTCGGCGAGGATGTCAAAATCCTGAAATCGCAAGGGCTGACGCTGGTCAAAGTGCTCGGAATCCTGCTGGCCGTCTGGTCGGCCGGAACCTCCGTTTCCGAAGAAATCGAAGAAAAAACCGCCCTCACGCTACTCTCCAAACCGATCAGCCGACGCCAAATGGTTCTGGGGAAATTCTTCGGAATCGTGCTCGGCGTGTCGATTTTCTTTATCCTCATCAGCACCGTATTCATGCCCACGTGCGCGTACAAAGTCGTGTACGACGCCCGTGAAACGTGCAATCAGGAACCGGAAAGTATCGCCTGCCTGATGAGCATGGCCACGATCATCCCCGGTTTGGCCCTGTCGTGGATGGAAGTTGTAATCCTCTCCTCCATCGCCGTTGCCCTCTCCACCCGGCTCCCCATGGTTCCCAACATGACACTGTGCGTCGCCATTTACGCCCTGGGGCACCTCGTGCCGCTCATGGTTAAATCGGCCATCGGACAGTTCGCCATCGTCGGTTTCGTTGGAAACTTCCTGGCCGCCGTTCTCCCCATGCTCTCCTACTACAGCCTTGAAGCCGCCGTAGCCGGAGGTGCCGCCATCTCCCCACAATACCTGCTCTGGGCTGCCGGATACTGCATCCTCTACAGCAGCGTCGCCATGCTCGCCGCGCTGATCCTGTTTGAAGACCGGGATTTGGCCTGATACCGGAAGCAATGGAGCAAGACGCACAGGCGAATTTTCTGCGCACAGGGAAGCGATTTTAGAAGTCGCCTTGTGAAACTACTGTTGCATCCATGTTATAAATAGCACAAAAAGAAAATGAACACTAATAACATAGCGAACGCAGTGAGCGTACTAAAAGTTTTTTGAAGGAGAGTTTGAGAGGAACCCGGTACGACCGGGAGCGAC
>JAUNBJ010000176.1 GCA_030535245.1 Planctomycetia bacterium
TTTTAGTGCGCTCACTGCGTTCGCTCTTATTAATATTTATTTAATATATTTAATATTATTGAAACGCCCGAAACTCACTGCCCCGCAGGCATCCGACGCTTCCAGTTGAGCATGGAAACCGTCACCTTGCTCAACGGCGTGTGCGCCCGAAAACGACACTCGGTAATCAATGGATGCCGATGATGAAACGCCTGACGAACGTCGAGAATCTTCTGGGAAATCACCTCGTCACTCTCTTGTGCCATCAAATCGACCGGCAACACGGCATGGAATGCCACCTGGGAACCATACCGCTCCGAAAGCAGGTGATTGTCCATGTCCAGGCAATTGTAACGAATCACCTCCACCCCACAGTCAATCAGGCTGGGAATGAACGCTTCGTAATTCCCCTCCGACTGAAAATAAACGAATTTATCGCTGTTGCGGATTTTTTCGGTGAATTTTTTCCAGTACGGTCCAAAAACTTCCCTCCAACGCTCGGGAGAAACGGTACGCTCGTCGTCATGAACCCACGCGTCCGCCATGCAAATGGCATCGACGTCGGACTGGCACCAAATATCAAGCTGCTTCATGTAATTCTCAAACAACCGATCCAAAAACGCCAGGATATCGCTCTGCATTTTGCGAACCCCCAACAACGCCTGCTTCTGCCCCAATAACGTCTGGAGCCGCTCAAACATGCGAAGCGGAATATTCGCGACCACAAAACGCGTACTTTTCTCGCAGAACCGATTGACGTTCTCGATCTCCCTGCTCTGCACCGGAATGGGCGAAAGCACCAGATCGTTCAACTGGTCATAATTCCCGCAAATCGGCTGATCCTCAAAATAATACTGCCCAATAGCATCCCTTTTCCAGATACATCCCCACGCATCCACATAGGCATCCATGCCCTGATTCGGAAAATGCACGTAGTCTAAAAATTCCACATCCGACGGAAAACGCCGCTGAAGCTCCTCGCTGGCCCCAGGATTTTCCTGAGCATAGTCACGCGGGAACGTCAGCACCGTGGGCAAGGGATGGTATATTTGTCGGAATATCGTATTTATTACGCGATCTCGAGGTGTCATATGGATTCTTCTGTTCTTGTATATTCTATATTCAGTATTCGGTTTTACGTGTCTTGCAGTTTTTATCTTGCCTATTATGTAAAACCAGCAAAATTTTGCAAGAGCATTTTCGCAATTTTTCCAAAATATTTTTTTCGTTCAGGTGTACAACTCCTCAAACAGGAACGCGTCGAGGGTGTAAAAAACAAAAAGTGGCAGCCATGCGGCAAAGTACGGCGAAACCATCCCACGCTCGCCCATTCCGATACAAAACGCGGGAACCACCTGAAAAACCAGCACCGCCATGCCCAAAAGCAACGCAATGACCAGCTTGGAACGAAAACGCGCCGACAAAATAATCGGCACTGTCAAAAAAATCAGCGAAATATTCAACAGCGGCTTCAAAAGACGCGAATGTAGCTCGACCCGTAAGTCCAACTGGAAATTTTTGCTCGGCTCGTGAAGTTTTCGATAAATCTCCCAAAGCGAAACAGGCACGAACATCTGTACCCTGTTCTGGAGAAATTCCGGTTGAAGCTGGGAAACGACAAACAGGTCGCCCCCCTCCGGCACCCACGTCAGGTTTGCGGCGGGAAAAATCTTTTGCGTTTTCCATGGCTCGACAGATGTAACCGGGGCAATCCAGCTTTTTTTGTCCAAATCCTCCACACCAAACAAAAGATAACCGCCGGGATGCTCCTCGGTCGCCGCAACCCACTGGGCCAGCTCCGCCGTAATGTCGTCGATAAGCGCCCCGGTCATCGACAACGGCAGCTCCAATCGCGGCCGCACAATCTGCCCACTCTCCAAATTCAACCGATCCCCGGAAATTTTAATACGCGTGGAGGTGTCGATACGTTTGGCAATATTCACCGATTTTTCCGGCGTGTACGACGAAGAATTCGAACCGGGCCAGTCGGTACAGTTTGGAAAAAATCCCTCCACCAGCACGAACAGGCAAAGCACCAAAAAAATGCTCGTGTAAAAAAACGGCACGGCCACCCGCAGCCGGGAAAACCCGCTGGTCATCATGGGAATCACCTCGCCCCCCCGCGTCGTGGCGGTGGTGTTCCGCTCCATGCGGTAAAAAGTGATGGTCAGACCACTTACGATCAGATAAATCCCCGCCGTCTGAAGAATCCACAGCACCCGAATCAAATAGTATTTCCCCAATATTTCCAAAGCACCCCAGGAATGCGTCTTGAACAAATCCGGAATCGCGTCGGCACGCTGAAGAATGTCAAACAACAACATGATCCCCACCACCGAAATCAGACACATCAGCGTCGTCAACAGCAGACTGCGAATAAAATAACGATCGATAATCGTAAAATAAGGGAACGAAGGCACGATAAATGGTTAATGGTTAATGGTTAATGGTTAATGGGGTTGTTGGAGCCGAGAACGGAGGGCGTAGCCCGTAGTTCCGGAAGCCGTGGGGAATCGCTCGACCGTTCAATGGTTCATGTTTTTTCCGCTGCGGGATAGGAACCGTGAACGGAGGGCGTAGCCCGTAGTTCCGGAAGCTGCGGGGAATTGCTCGACCGTTCAACAATTCATGTTTTTTTCGCTGCGGGATAGGAGCCGAGAACCGTCAGGCGATCCGTTTTCTTTTCCAGCTGCGCCAGAACCCGACGGACTTTCAACTCCTCGCAATGCCCCTCCAGCGTGACAAAAAACAAATAAGCCCCCGGCTCCCCCGGAATCGGAAACGACTCGATCCACGTCAGGTTGACATGGTGCCTGCGAAACGTCATCATCGCGTCGGCCAACGACCCGGCAGTATGCGGCAAGTGGAACATCAACGTCGTTTTGTCCTCTTTGGAACGCGACGGAACAACGTCCTTTCCCACCACCACAAATCGGGTCACGTTTCGCGGATTGTCCTCAATCGCATCGGCCAGCGTACTCAAACCGTACGCCTCCGCCGCCATCGGACTGGCCACCGCCGCCACGTTCGGCCGGGATTTCGCGTTTTTGGCCGCCGCCGCCGTGCTGGAAACCTCGGTCAGCTTCACCCCAGGCAAATGCTTCAAAAGCCAGTGCCGACACTGCGAAAGCGCCTGCGGTTTGCTCTGGACTTCCGTAATTTCCTCGCGACGACACGCCGCCAGAAGCGCATGATGGATCGGCAACTCCACCTCGCCACAAATCCGCACCGGACAGGTCGTGAACATCTCCAGCGTATCGACCACCCGCCCGTCCGTGGAATTTTCCAACGGCACAACGCCAAAATCGCTCTGCCCGTCCCGAACTTCCGCAAACACCCCCTCGATCGTCACGACCGGGGCACGGTCGATCCCCTTCCCGAAAAACCGTTCCGTCGCCAAATGCGTGTAACTGTAAAGCGGCCCCAGAAACGCCACCTTTTTCGGACGCACCAAAGCCTCGCAAACCGACGCGATATCTTTCAAAATACGCATTTTCGCCTCGGTCGGAAAAACTTTTTCACGGGACTTCGCGTCCTGCCGTCCGGCGACAAGCCGCGCCCGCTGCTCCAATAGCGCCGCAATCTGAGCGTCCAGTTTTTTAATATCCATCGTGAAATCCCATTCCTTTTGCTATCTTTAGGGAAACGGTTTTCGATTCCGATAAAAAATACCGCAAATCGTTTATCCGAAAGGGTTTCGGAAAAATCCCCGTCACGCCGCGAGATTCCAGCCAAAGCCACTCGTCGATGCGTGGAAACGCCACAAACGCCACCCAACGGGCTTTGGGGAAGCATGTTTGCATCTCCAAAAAATGTTGTTTCGTCGCGTCGGTGAAATCGGGAAAGTCGAAAAACAGGATGTCCGGCGTATCAAAAATCGGTTCCTTTTCGACCCAAAACGTCCGTGGCCAGCGGAAAATGTCCCGCAGGAACGAAAAATATGCGTAATCGTCGCTCGAAATGGCAAGCGTCCGGGGGGGAACGTCGAAAACCTCGTCGCGATCCAACGCCGCCAGTGCCAACGTGTCCGCTCCGGCCATTTCGGGCTGCGACCAGACCGTAGGTTTCCCCGTTCGCCACGCTTCCCGCTCCCGCGGCCACTGGGCCAGAAAGTCGTACCACATCACGGAATGGACGCCCGCCAGCGGTTTCCCTGTCCGCGATTCCCCCTCGCAAAGGCTTGCCTCAACGGACAAAAGCGGTGTAATGGGGAATCTCCGCTTGACTTCCGCCACCTGCGCCACCGTATATTGCCCCGGATATTCCCGGAAAAACAACACGAAATCGGGCGTTTCGTCGGTCGGCGCAAACTCCCCCAACGCCGCCAGCAGCCGCTGGAACGTTGGTGTTTGCGTTTCGCCGATGAGGAAAAGTTTGAGCATACCTGCGGGAGTCCGTTTCTTTCAGGGAAGGGAAAAATTCCAACGGTTCACCGCTCTATTGTACTTTTCCTTTTCAAATAATCAAGGGTATGGCTTGAAAAAGGTGAAAAATGGGGTACAATGCCATTCATTAGTTTTTATCAATCCCAGGGTTATTCATTGGAAGGAGTTCCACGGTGTCTGAATCGACGAATTTGCCGTACAAGGTTGCGGATATTAATCTGGCCGACTGGGGTCGGAAGGAAATCATGCTTGCGGAAAACGAGATGCCCGGCCTGATGGCCATGCGTCGCAAGTTCGGGCCGCAGAAACCGCTGGCCGGGGCGCGGATTGCCGGCTGCCTCCATATGACCATTCAGACCGCCGTGCTGATCGAAACGCTGGTGGAGCTGGGCGCGAAGGTTCGCTGGAGCAGCTGCAATAAATTCTCGACGCAGGATCACGCCGCCGCCGCGATTGCCGCCGCAGGGATTCCGGTGTTCGCGTGGAAGGGGGAAACCGACGCCGATTACGACTGGTGCGTAGAACAGACGTTGGAATTTCCGGGCGAAGGGCCGCTCAACATGATTCTCGACGACGGCGGCGACCTGACCGCCATGGTGCATAACGAAAAATACGCGCATCTGGCTGCCGGCATTCGGGGCATTTCCGAAGAAACGACCACGGGCGTTCACCGCCTGTACCAGATGTTCGAGCGGGGCGAGCTGAAGATTCCGGCCATCAACGTCAACGACAGCGTGACCAAGAGCAAATTCGACAACCTCTACGGCTGCCGGGAGTCGCTGGCCGACGGAATCAAGCGTGCCACCGACGTGATGATCGCCGGAAAGGTCGTGGTGGTCTGCGGTTATGGCGACGTTGGTAAGGGATGTGCCCATTCCATGCGTTCCTATGGCGCCCGCGTCGTCATTACGGAAATCGACCCGATTTGCGCTTTACAGGCGGCCATGGAAGGGTTCGAGGTTCGGACGATGGACGAAGCATGTCTGTTCGGCAACATTTTCGTCACGACGACCGGCTGCTGCGATATTATCAGCGCCGCTCAGATGGCTCAAATGCCGAACGACGCGATCGTCTGCAACATCGGACACTTTGACTGCGAAATCGACGTCGCCGGCCTGGACGCATACCCCGGCGTGAAGAAACAGGAAATCAAGCCGCTGGTGGATCGCTACACGTTCCCGGAAACCGGGCGTTCGATTCTGCTTCTGGCGGAAGGACGTCTGGTGAACCTGGGCTGCGCCACGGGACACCCCTCGTTCGTGATGTCCAACTCCTTCACCAACCAAACCCTGGCACAAATCGCCCTCTGGACGGAGCCGGAAAACTACCCGCTCGGCGTCCACGTCCTGCCCAAAAAGCTCGACGAAGAAGTCGCCCGCCTGCACCTGGAACAGCTTGGCGTTCACCTCACCCAGCTCACCCAGAAACAGGCCGACTACCTCGGCATCCCCGTCGAAGGCCCGTTTAAGCCGGAATACTATCGGTACTAGGAATCGATAATTGATATTT
>JAUNBJ010000177.1 GCA_030535245.1 Planctomycetia bacterium
TACCCCCTTCCAAAATTTTCGCAAGGGGGACCGTTAAAATTTTTTGAGGTTTTTTTATGTATCCTGGTTCTTGCAAATTATTTTCCTTATTTTTGGAAATTTCCCATTTTTTTCGTTGACAAACAAGCGGACTGGATTACAATGGAAAGTTAGTTTATAGTTTTCAATCTGTTTCCCCACTTTCAGGAGATTGTCGTGAGATCGAAATCGATATATGTTTTTATTGCCTTAACGCTGGCTTTTGGCGGTGTACTGCGAGCAGATTCCGTTTGGACGGGTACTGCGAATGGGAACTGGGTGGATTCGGCCAACTGGTCAGGCGGGGTGCCCAACGCGACAGGAGCGGTGGCGGATTTTACGACCGTTACGCCGGTCACGGTCACCATCACGGACACGCAGATGGTGGGTACGTTGGAGTTTGGTCAAACGGGCACATGGACGCTCACTGGCGGAACCTTGGCGATTGACAACGGCACGGGAGCCGAAACGATTACCGTCGCTTCAGACACGACCGCTAAGATTACCTCGGCACTGACAAGCACAGGCACAATAAACCTCTCCGGGGGCGGAACGCTTCAGGTTTCCTCTGCCTCTGGGGTCACGGGCTGGTCGGTCACGGGGGCGACGTTGGAGGACGTGTCAGAGAGCGGCAGCCTGGGGAGTGGTACGATTTACCTGAACGATGGGGCAACGCTTCGATCTGCAAATTCAAAACGCAGAACTTTATCGAACAATATCGTCTTCTCTGGAAACACCACCATTTACTCTCAGGGCTTCACGTTAAACGGAGAACTGTCGGGAACTGGAACCATCACCTTTATGGGGGGCTGGAACATGGCGATGAAAGCCAACCCCGATCTTCACGCCGATTGGCTGATTACGCATGACTTCATTCAGGCGACAGAAGACGGTGCCTTCGGGACAGGAAAAGTTACGATTGATACATCTGATACATCAAGCTTGGAGCGACCAAGTTCGGCAGTGGGTTTGTTGGCAACTTATAACAACTCCACTATTGCCAACGATATTGAGGTTGCGTCCAACATCAATTTCCTGGTCGGTGGAGGTTTGGGATATACTTCAACCCTTACGGGGAATCTAACCGGTTCGGGCAATATCGATATGAGGTCCAACCAATACCGGATTGTTGGTACGACCAACCTGCAAGGGGACGCCACCGGGTTCTCTGGAAACTGGACGCTTCATCAGATACAAACGCGTGATGGTACCCTGGACGATGTTTTCACCATCACGACGAACAACACGAACAGTACCAAGGCAGACAACGGCGCGGATCAGCGTTTCGGTTCCGGCACGATCTACATGGGGCGAGCCATCGTTTCCCCTGCCGCAAACACGGATGCGTATATCCATAACAATATTGAGTTTAACCAGGATACCACTGCCTCGTCGCTGGATGGTCAAACCGCCACGTTCTCCATCCCGACCGGCAGCTCCCTGACGCTTACCGGCCAGCTTTCCGGAACGTATCCCGTTTTGGTAACAGGCGGCGGGGCGTTGACGCTGACGGGGAACAACAGTGGACTTTCAGGAGCCATTACGCTGAAAGACGTACAGGTGAATTTGGGCAGTGCGTCGAATCCTGGCAATCATTTTGGAACCTCCTCCCTGACTTTGGATGGTGCGACGCTGGCGGTGGGTTTGGGGGTAAACGCGACAATCGCCAACAACATCAACGTGGTTTCCACAAGCACGATCTCCATGCCTGGTTGGGCTAGTGGGCAGAGTTCCAGACTGACGATTTCCGGCGACATTACCGGCAGCGGCGATATCATCCGGTCTGATGGAGGTTATATGGTGTATCTTCGTGGTAATAATGAGGCTTTTGAAGGAAACTGGCAGCTGAAAACCGATGTTATTAACACAAACAACAGCTCCCCCGGCGACTACACCGGCGCAGATTTGCGATTTGGAAAAGGCATTATCTACGGACAAGGTGGCGGTCTCTGCGCAGATGGAAGCGTCGCGTATGTGGACAACGACATTATCGTCCAGGGTGGCGGCATTCTCATGCGTGGAACCCAATTTACACTTCGCGGCATCGTTTCCCTGAATGGTGGGGATCTGAAAATTAACTCCACCGTACCGAACCTGGTTTTCACCAACACCCTCATGGGGACGGGGACGGATAATTTTGCCTCGACGTTCACTTCCGGTGCGACGATTGCTCCGGGCGACTCGTTGGACGCTGACCATGCCATCACGAAAGGCACCGGTGTGCTGACGTTCACCCAGGGCCTGACGCTTGAAGCAGGTTCTACGCTGCAAATGGATATGTTTTCGCTGGAGAGTTACGACAAAATCATTCTTATGGGAAACGATTTGAGCGTGAATCTCGACGGCGTGACCGTGGATCTGAATTTCCTCGATAATTTCGACGCAAGCGGCCTGGAAATGTTCGACACGTTCGACCTGTTAACCGGGGCGGAACTGTCGGGGACGCCGACGCTGAGTTATGATATTAACGCATTGTTGAATGCGGGGGCATACGACGGAGCACGGTTTATGCTCACAGTCAACAATGGAACCCTGCAATTGTTGGCGGTTAACGGAGCGTATGTTCCGGAGCCGGCTTCGTGGTTGCTGCTGTTAAGCCTGGTAGGGGGGGGGGGCTTGGATAAGACGTAAAAGGGTAAATAAATAAAATATTAATATTAATAGCGAACGCAGTGAGCGCACTGAAAGTTTTTTGAAGGAGAGTTTGAGAGGACCCGGTACGACCGGGAGCGACTACGGCTGCCGCCGGTTGCTACATCACCGGGAGGCAGGCGCTTACGCTTCTGGCCTCCCTTATTCTATCGCACTTCCAGCCTCTGGGAACGTTGATGTCTGGAGCCGTGGACGGAGCGAAGCGTAGTCCCGGAAAACTGCTGCGCGTTTTTCCACTATTTCCGGCCCGGTACGACCGGGAGCGACTACGGCTACCGCCGGTTGCTACATCGTCGGGAGATAGGCGCTAACGCTTCTGGTCTCCCTGCCCTGGGTGCGGGGCGGTCCGGTCGACCGGGATAAAATCTATCACTTCGTGTCACGCGAACGGCTGAAGTTCGACGCGAACATGAGGAACAAAAGGCAGGGGATTCATGCTGCGAAAAAAACTTTCGCTGGATATTGATTTGAGCAGGGCCTCTCGGCGGCGAAAGCTGGGAGGTGGGGTATCCAAGCGGCAATGGCTGGAAGATTTTATCGCGTACAGTTCTGGAGAATGTCACTTATCGCACAACACGGTGCAGGCGTATCGTCGGGATTTGGAGCGTTTTTTTCTCTGGGTCGAGGATCGTTACATTCCCGACCTGACGATTTCGGATCTTTCGGATTACGCGTCGTGGCTCCATGAACAACATCTGGCGGCGGCGTCGATTGCGCGGCATTTGGTATCGATGAAGCTGTTTTTCAAGTACCTTCAGATGGAGGGTTTCGTCAGGGAGAGCCAGGCGGCGCTTTTGGGGAGCCAGAAACTTTGGGAGCGGGTGCCGAAGTTCCTGTCGCCGCAGCAGGTGGACGCGTTGATGAACGCACCGTGCGAGCGGGACAAATACTTTCTTCGCGATCGTGCGGTGCTGGAGATGTTGTACGCGACGGGGTGTCGGGTGAGCGAGCTTTCCGAGATGAAGATTCAGGACGTGCATTTGGACGAGCGTTTTTGCAAATGTACCGGCAAGGGGGACAAGCAGCGGATCGTACCGATTGGCGACCGGGCGATCGACGCGGTTTGGGTATATCTGGAGGAGGAGCGTCCGACGTTTTCGGAGCGTGGGGAGCGGAGTACGGGGGAGATTCCGGAGTGGCTGTTTTTGTCGTGTCGTGGGCGGATACTGGATCGGCACCGGATATGGGAGTTATTGAAGCGTTATGCAGCCCGGGCGGGGGTACGGACGGATATGAGTCCGCACACGCTGCGTCACAGTTTCGCCACGCACATGCTGGTCAACGGGGCGGATTTACGTCAGGTGCAGGAGCTTCTCGGCCACGCGAACATTGCCACGACGCAGATTTACACGCATGTCGATGGGAAACGGCTCCGTGCGATCCACAAAAAATTCCACCCACGGGGCTAACCATGAACTATGGAATCCCTCCTACTTGCCTTTCGTGGAAAAAGATTTATACTAGTAGGGTATTTCCATTTCGTCTCATTGTTTTCAGAGGGAGTTATCACATGCTGAAAGCCGAACGTTATCCTCATTTGAAAGTCACCGATCCCGAAGTTTACAACCTGATCCAGCGTCAGGCGGCGTTGGAAGGTTCCACGCTGAAGATGATCGCGTCGGAGAACTATGCTTCGTTCTCGGTTTTGGAGGCCACCGGTTCAAGCCTGACTAATAAATACTGCGAGGGGTATCCCGCCGCCCGGTATTATGAAGGGAATGAGGTCATGGACGAAATCGAGAATCTGGCGGTGAATCGTCTGAAAGCGTTGTTTGGGGCCGAGCATGCCAACGTGCAGCCACTGAGCGGATCGCCGGCCAACCAGGCGGTGTATCGTGCCATCATGAAGCCGGGCGACAAAGTGATGGGCATTCCCGTTTCGGAGGGGGGGCACCTGACGCATGGTTGGAAGGTCAATTTTTCCGGGCGGGACTATGTTCAGGTTCCGTTTGGCCCATCGCAGGAAACGGGGCTTTTGGATTACGATCAGATTCGGGAGATTGCCCGTCGCGAGCAGCCCCGCATGATTTGGTGTGGAACGACCGCATATCCCCGCACGATTGAATACGACAAGTTTGCGGAAATCGCGGAGGAGGTGGGGGCTTACCTGGTGGCCGACATTGCCCACATCAGCGGCCTGATTGCCGGAGGCGTACACCCGAATCCCGTACCGTACTGCGACATTGTTTCCAGCACCACGCACAAAATGATGCGTGGCCCGCGGTCTGGGTTTATTCTCTCGCGGGAGAACGACCGGTATCAGCAAAAATATTTCCCGGAGAGCAAATTCAATCTGGCCAAGCGTGTGGATCGGGCGGTTTTTCCGGGGTTGCAGGGTGGCCCGCACATGAACGTTGTCGCGGCCATGGCGGTGGCGTTTGGCGAGGCGGCCACACCGGCATTCCAGGAATATGCGCAGCAGGTGGTGAAAAACGCGCGGCATTTGGGCGCGTGCCTGACGGAGGGGGGAATCCGTCTGGCCTGCGGCGGAACCGACACACACATGTTGCTTTTGGACTTCCGGAACGAGGAAATCACCGGAAAAGAGGTTGCGGAAGCGTTGGGGCGGGCGGGGATCATCGCCAACTTCAATATGGTTCCGGGCGACACGCGGAAACCGTTCGTCACCAGTGGCGTTCGGATGGGCACCCCCGGCCTGACCAGTATGGGCATGAAAGAAAAAGAGATGGAACAGGTCGCCCAGTGGATTCTCCGTGTTGTGCGTGCGTTGCCTGAGTCGGCGGATACGGAAAAACAGGTTCGTGCGGAGATTGCCGAATATTGCAAAAACTTCCAGATTCCCGGACTGGACGACTGATCAGCAACTTTTAAAAACCCCATTGGGGTGTTGTTTTCAGGGGCCGAAGCCGAATCCCGCATGGGTAGTGTTGCATCCATGTTATAAATAGCACAAAAAGAAAATAAATACTAATAACATAGCGAACGTAGTGAGCGCACTAAAAGTTTTTTGAAGGAGAGTTTGAGAGGACCCGGTACGACCGGGAGCGACTACGGCTTCCGCCGGTTGCCAAAAATCCGGGAGGCAGGCGCTAACGCTTCTGGCCTCCCTATGATGTAGCAACTGGCGAAAAGCCGTAGTGTGCCGCCCCGCACCCGGGCCGTTTCCAACCTCTGGGGAGGAACCCTTTTGAAAAAGAGGTTCCTCCCCAGACCCCAC
>JAUNBJ010000030.1:0-22625 GCA_030535245.1 Planctomycetia bacterium
TCAGCCTACGGCTGCCACCCCTCTGAAAAGAGGGGAATTACCCATCTTGCCCAAATTCGCAAGGAAGTTTGATCGCACCCTCCATCTTCGCGTCCGACGGCTGCCGAATCCGTTCCAGAAACTCCTCCTCCGAAAGTACCGGGATGCCCCGTTTCTGTGCATGGGCCAGTTTGCTGCCCGCGTCGGCCCCCGCCACGACGAACGACGTCTTTTGGGATACGCTGGAGGAGGTTTTCCCTCCGAGCCGCTTGATTTGCGTCTCGATTTCGTCGCGGGTAAAACGGGTCAGTTTGCCGGTGACGACGACGGTTTGTCCCGCCAGGGGGGCCGTTTCCGTGACTTGCAGTTTGCCAAATTCATCGACGTAATCGGTTTTCACGCCGACGGATTGCAGGTCGTCGAGGATGGTTTTTCCTTCCGGGCTTTGGAGGAAGGCGTAAACGCTTTGTGCGATGATGTCGCCGATCCCGTCCACGCTGGAAAGGTCGTCGAGCGTGGCGTTTTGCAGGCGCTTGAGCGTCTGGAATTTCAGGGCCAGAAGCTCCGCCGTTTCCGCACCCAGGTGGGGGATCGACAGGGCATTTAGCAGCCGGGAAAGCCCACGCGATTTACTGGCGTCAACGGCGTCGAACAGGTTCTCCAGAAGTTGGTTCCCCACGCGATGGAGCTGGGCGACGATTTCCTCTTTTCGCGAACGGAGCCGATACAGGTCGGCATACGACTTCACGAAACCGTTATCGATCAGCTGCTGTCCGAGTTTATCCCCCAACCCCTTAATTTCCATGGCGTCCCGGCTGCCGAAGTAAAGGAGTTTTTCGCTCCAGCGGGCGGGGCAGGCAAGGTTGGGGCAGCGGATGTAAACGCCCCCTTCGTCTTGCCGAAGCGTTGTGCCGCACGAGGAGCAGGTGGTGGGGAACACGTATTCCGGCAGCTCGGTTTCGCGTCGATGGATTTCGCTTCGGACGATGTGGGGGATGATTTTCCCCGCTTTTTCCACAACGACCCAATCGCCGACGCGGATGTCTTTCCGATGAATTTCATCCGCATTGTGGAGGGAGGATCGCGAAACCGTCGTGCCAGCCAGCTCGACCGGCTGCAAGTCGGCCACGGGGGTAATCACACCCGTTTTTCCCACCTGCACGAAGATGTCCAGCAGTTTCGTAACCGCCTCGTACTTTTGGAATTTCAACGCCACCAGCCATTTGGGGAATTTGGGGGTCTCGCCGATCCGCTTCCGCTGTTCAAAATCATCGACTTTCAGGACGAATCCATCGGCTTCAAAATCGTAGTTGAAAAGCGACTCCAGATTTTCCTCACAGAATTTTACCGCCTGGCGAACATCGGTGTAGTGCCGTACGTCAGGGGTCGGAATCAGCCCCCACGACGCCACCGCTTCCAGGAATTCCGAATGCGTCCGGCATGGCAGCGTTTCCGTGTCGCCGACGCTATGGCAGAACATCCGCAAAGGACGCTTCGCGCAGATTTTCGGGTCTTTCAGCAGGATGCTTCCAGACGCAGCGTTGCGGGGGTTGGCGTAGAGTTCCTTTCCCTGCTCGCGTTGAATCTCGTTGAGCCGGGCCAGCCCGTCGTTGGTCATGTAAACCTCCCCGCGAATTTCCAGCTCCGGCGGGATGGGGTAGCGTGGGTCGGTCTGAACGAGCCGCAGCGGAATGTCGGGAATCGTGCGGACGTTGTGGGTCACGTCGTTCCCCTTTTTGCCGTTTCCACGGGTGACGCCCTGAGTCAGCAGGCCGTTTTGGTAAATGAGCGAAATGGCCACGCCGTCGATTTTCAGTTCCATCACCCAATCGACCCGTTCCCCCGGCAGCTCTTTGGCCACGTCCGACGCGAATTTCAGCACGCCGCCCGGTTCGTACTCGTTTTTAATGGAGAGCATGGTGACGCGGTGAAACACTTCGGGAAGGGAGTCGATCGTTTCGCCACCAACGCGTTGCGTGGGGGAATCGGGCGTTTTCAGTTCGGGGTACTCCCGTTCCAGCGTTTCCAGCCGCTTAACCAACATGTCGTATTCCAGGTCGGAAATCTCCGAGCCGGAACCGCTTTCGTAGTACATTCGATTGTATCGAAGAATCTTTTCCCGAAGCTCCCTGGCTTCCGTTTCTTCCGGAAAAAATTCCTCCCCGAACAGGGAAAGTTGCTCACCGTTCATTGTCGGCCCCATTCCATACGTTTTCAAACCACGAATCCGGCTCCGGGATCGCCTGACACGGTTCCCAGCGGTGGACGATTTCCCCCGTCGGCAGATACCGCGACTCCAGGACAAAATTCCGAAAATCGGTGTTTTCCGGCACTATTTTATAAAATTTTCCGTTGAGGTCAAGTCCTTGGCCATCGTCCGACGCTTCCAGCACCATCGCGCTTCCCCGGCTCCCCACCCCCGATTCCAGCTCGAACCGAATGGCATCCAGATAGACACGCTGCGCCAAAAGCAGGTGCCCGTTCCGGTGCGACTCGTAATCGGTCACGGACAGACGGCGAAGCTGTTCGGCATTTTCCTCCAACGCACGGCAGACCTCCTCGTGATTCCGCAAAAATCCCGCCGCACGGGTGGAGCGTTGCTGGAGTATCTCGCGGTCTTTCCTCCAGTCCGAACGCTTGGGGAGGAACGTCTCCTCAGGTTCCGTGGCGTCGTCGGGCAGATCGCGGTTTCCACGGTTTCGGACAATCGCTTCCGCAGCGCGAATGGCACCAACCTGCCCCGCGTTGAGCGCCGAGCCGCCAGGACGATACACGCCATGCGAACCGTTTACCTCCCCGATTGGAAACAAGCCGCGAAGGTTCGTCGACTGCCAGTCCGTATCGCCCGCCAGACCGCCGTTGTTGTGCTGGGCACAGACCGCCACTTCGAGCGGTTCCGACGTGATGTCGATTCCATGGTCGGCATACAGGGCAATCGCCGCCGGATTCATTTTTTTCAGCCGGGCAATCGGGGTGGGAAGCGTCAACGCCCCGCTTCGTTCCAGATACTCCGCCGCCTCCGTGCCCAGGGTCTGGCAAGAGAAACTGGTGGGGTTCTCGCGAAAATCCAAAAAGACCCGCCGCCCCCGCAGCACCGTTTCCACGTACACCCGCAAATCGACCATCGACGACCCCCATGTTCCGGTTTCGTCCAGCGTTTTTCGGGCGTCGAACGGCCACTGATACCCCTTCAGAAAAACCAGCGGCAGCATGTTCACCGGACACTCGGTCAGAAATTCTCGCGGGTCGGAAACCCCGTCGGCCGCCGTACTGAGGAATCGCGGCACGCACTGCATGTACGTTCCCGAAACGTTCCAACGAAACCGGGTGGAAGCCAGCCCGAATTGCGACTCCGGCAGATTCCGGGCCGCCGCCCCCGCTGCAAGTGCCACGCCGATGGCTCCCAGGTGCACTTTGGGGTAAACGCTCGTGGCATACAGTCCCCCCGGCCCGCCGACGGCAAAAAGGGTATTTTTCGCCCGGACTTCCAGCAGCTCCGACGTGTCTCGCTGAAAGAAAACCGCTCCATGGCAAACGCCGTTTTTCACCCGCAGTTCCTTGACGAAAACCCCTTCCCGAACCGGAATCTGGAGGCGTTGCGTTTCCCGAATCATCGCCCGGCACATCTCCCGCGAAGTGTACGGCCCAATGGAGGTGGCACGCTGGCGGGGGTCATGGTCGGTTTTGTACCCCACATACTGCCCAAATGCGTCTTTGGGGAACGGAAGCCCCAGTTCCACCAGATTCATAAACGCCCGCACGGAGGTCGCCGCCTCGACAAGGGCCAAATCGCCATGGGTGCTGCCGCCGGCAAAATAGGTTTCCGCCATCTCCCGCACCGAGTCCGGGTCGCTGCCGCAGAGGGAGAGTTTGTAGAACGTCTGTTTGTCGCTTCCCGTGTTGATCGACGTGCCGCCCTGCAACGATTCCGTCGCCAAAAGCAGACGCGTGATACCTTGACGGTGAAGTTGCAACCCCGCCGCCAGTCCCGCCGCGCCGGTGCCGATGATTAATACGTCGGTGGATATTCGCATTTTTTCAGGTTGAAAATAAAAAGGGTGTCAAAAATTTTCTCTTTCCCACGCAAGTTCGGTCCCAAAGGTGACGTTGGAATGGATCGCCTTGTTCAGCCGCTTCAGGTACACATCCCTGGGAATCTCGTTCGGGTGAAACTGGGCAAGATGCGAGTTGGTCAGCTGCACGTCGAAAAGCTGAAAGCCACGCGACTGCAAATGCCGCACCATCCAGGCCAACGCGACTTTGGAAGCGTCGGACATGCGGTAAAACATCGACTCCCCGGCGAAAAACGCCCCGATCGCCACACCGTAAATTCCCCCCACCAGCTCCTCCTCCCACCAGACTTCCAGACTATGTGCGAATCCCGCCCGGTACAGTGCGTAGTATCCATCCATCATATTCGGCGTGATCCACGTTTCCGTTTTGCGGTCGGCACACCCGATAAGGACTTCCGGAAACGCCTGATCGAGCGTGATTTCATACACTCCGCTCCGCAACCTCTGCCGCAACCGTCGGGAAATGTGGAACGTCTCGAACTCCAGCACCGCGCGGGTCGGCAGGCTCCACCAGAGCATGGGGGATTCGTCGTTGTTCGGCCATGGAAAAATGCCATGGGAATACGCATCGTAAAGCCATTCGGGAGTAAGCTCTCCCCCGACTGCGAGCAATCCATCCTCGTTAGCCAGGGAGGGATGCGGAAAAAGGGAACCCTCCGAAAACCGTTTTCTACTCATTGCACCCTACCTCACTGTTCATTGCTCATTGTTCATTGTTCACTGTTCATTGTGTACTGTCACCGTTTCTTTGCCGCAGTGCTTCGTAAAAGAGAATTGCTGCGGTCGTCGAAACGTTCAGGCTGTCGGCAATCCCCAACATCGGCAGAAATATCGGGTGAATTCCCTCCCCGCGAAACGCCTCGGTCAGCCCCCACGCCTCGCTGCCCAGAATCACGGCGCTTGGCCCGGTAAAATCGGCATGGGTGTAGTGCTCGGCCCCATCGACGATAGCGGCGTACATCGTAATGCCACGCTGCCGGAGTGCGTGTCGAACCTCCATGGCGGAGGCCGTACAGACCGGAACGGAAAAAATGGTTCCCAGACTGGCGCGGATCGTGTTCGGGTTGAACAGGTCGGTTTTCGGGTCGGCGACAATCAGGGCCGAGAATCCCGCGCCGTCGGCACTTCGGAGGATCGCCCCGATATTTCCCGGCTTTTCTACCCCTTCCAGCACTCCCAAAAGTGGCGGTCGGTCGGTCGGCAACTCGTCGAGCACCTCGTCCAGCGTCTTTTCCTGGGAATCTGCCACCGCCAGCACACCATCCTCGCGTTCCCCATAGGCGATTTTCCGAAACACGTCGGGCGTCACCTCAAACAGGTCCGGCAGCTTTGCCATCCACGCGTGGGCCTCGTCGCTCATCAGCTCAGGACAGGCATAAATCTCACGCACCGGAAAACCAGACCGCAGCGCCCGGCAAACCTCGCGTTGGCCGTCGATGAGCACCTTGCCCGTCTGCCGCCGTTTTCGCCCCTGCCGCAGGCGAACGATCTCCCTGATTCTCGGATTCTGCAAACTGGTAATCAACATAATTTCACAATCCCGTCGTCGTACGAACCGTCCAGGGTTTTTCCCGGTGGCACGACCAGAAAATCGTCGTCCCACACCCCCTGCACCAGTTTCCGTAAAAGCGTTAGGTCTCCCGGAAGAATTTCCATCGTCCATCCGTTTTTCTCCGCGATTTCCCCGGCACTGCGACGTATTTCACACGTGTCGCCATACGGTTCCATCGTGTCGATGAACGCCATGCGTGTGTAGTTTTTCGTCCGGTTCAGCGTCTTGCGCAAATACTGGGCGTTTTCCTCGCCAAACTGCTCGACCCATTCCTGAAACGGATCCTGTTGCGGCAAATCCCGACCAAATTCCATCCAGCCGACGGACTGAAAAAACGTGCCGGGATGGTCGTAAAAATATTCCTGATACCGCTTTCGACTGCCCACAAGAAGCGTCACGCAGTCATGCGCCCGCGGCACCACCAACGGAATACGGGACGCCCCCAGCCCCACCAGCCCGTTGTTACACAACCCGTAGCCCAAAAGCACGGCGTCGTACGGCTCCCGCTGTGCCAGTTGAATTTTCGTCGCCAGCGTTTCCCGGATTTTCGCCCCGCCCGCATCGTGCAGCCCATGCGTTAGAAACTCCGCACAAACCTCGTGCGGCGTCTCGTGACACACCGCTTCCAGCTCGTGTCGCAAAGTTTCACAGGCAAGTAATCGAAATCGCATTCGCGGAACCTGATGGAAGGAAACAGGGACGCCCCGCCCCTCGGAAAAATTTACCGGCAGAGCACCACAATGGCCATGGTGGCGTTGTCGTTGGCATTTTGCGTGACGCGGGTTCCCTTGAGGGTGTCGAGCGTCACCTGCTGAAGGACGGTGTACCCCTTGGCATCACAAAAATCGTGGAAGTCGGAAATGGTCAGGAACCGCATGTCCTTCGTGTCGTACCAGTTCTGGTGCCCGTCGCAACCCACTTTGGGCATCTTCCCTTCGCGAAACAGTTGCGTCCGCCACGGCAGATACGCACTGTTCGGAAAACTCACGATCCCACGACGCCCCACCCGAAGCATCTCCTCCAGAACCCGCTCCACATCGACCACCGTCTGCATGGTTCGGGAAAGCACCACGTACTCGAACTGGAAGTCGTAAAACGCTTTCAGCCCCAGGTTAATATCTTTGTGAACCACGTCCAGCCCACGGGCGACGCATTTCTGAATCGACCGCTCGCTCAACTCGATTCCCATCAGGCGACTCTTTCCGCTCCGCTGACGAAGCCGCTTCAAAAGATCGCCATTCCCACAACCCAAATCCAAAACACTCGCGTGCTGCGGAATCAACTCCAGCATCGATTCAAAATCCAACCGCCCGTCGTGCGACCGCCCAAAATCGTCGGCCATGATGCCGCTGTCGCTGCTGCGGCACGGGGTGTCGTGAACGTCGGAAACGTAGTGCGTGTCCCGTACGTCCACCGAAGCACTGGGCCGCGTGTCGTACAGGTTGCCCAGAAACTTCTCGATCAGCCCCCCATACGTGCTGAGCTGGTTCGGAAGCAGGAACCCATCATGCCCCGCGTCGCTTTGAATCTCGCAGTAACTGACCTGCTTCTTTTTGGAAATCAGAGCGTCCACGATCATCTCGGACTGGAACGGCGGAAGGAGCCAGTCGGACGAAAAACTCATCACCAGCCACCGGCACGTGGATGGCTCCAGCTTTTCGGCAATTTCATCCACACTGTCGCCAAAATTCATCAAATCGCACGCACGGGTGCAGGCAATGTAGCTGTTCGCGTCGAACCGGTCGTTGAACCGCGAACTCTGATACGCCAAATACGAACCGACCGAAAAGTCGATCTCGAACGGCGTGTCGATCTTGCGGGCGGCGGTACGATCCACATCGAACTTCCGCATCATCGATTCCCGCGAAAGGTACGTGATGTGCCCCAACATGCGGGCAATCGAAAGCCCCGTTTTGGGCGGACGCTTTCCGTAATATTGCCCCCCGTTAAACTCCGGGTCGCTCGTAATGGCGTTGCGGCCCACAATGTCGAACGCCAACGCCTGGCTGGTCAGGCACGGACTGGTCGCCAGCGTGACGGCCCCCCGCAGGCAATTCGGATAACGAGCACTCCAAATAAGCGTCATCATCCCCCCCACCGAACCGCCCACCACGGCCAGAAACTGCTGGATTCCCAGATGTTCCATCAACATTTTCTGGAGATTTACGTTGTCCTCCATCGTGACGACCGGGAAGTCCGCCCCGTACGGCTCTCCCGTTTCGGGATTGATCGACGCCGGCCCCGTCGTTCCACGACAACTCCCCAGATTGTTCATGCAAATGACAAAATACCGGTTCGTGTCGATCGACTTGCCCGGCCCGACGAGAATCTCCCACCAGCCGGGATGGTCGTGCATGTTGTGGCGAGCTACGTGCGAATCCCCCGTCAGCGCATGGCACATCAACACCGCATTGTCTCGCGCCGCATTGAGATTGCCATACGTTTCGTACACGGCGGTCACATCCTTCAGCTCCCCGCCATGCTCCAACCGAAACGAACCCTCGAACGTAACACTCTCCGCGAACGGCAAATCAAACGCCCCACGCTGGCTGTCACTGCTTTCAAAAATGTCTTCCATAAATCTCACCCAAAACGCTGCCTCAGTGCCGGAAATGCCGGCGTCCGGTGAAAATCATCGAAATACCAAACGCGTCGCAGGCGTCGATCACCTGCTGGTCGTTGCGCGAGCCGCCCGGCTGAATCAGGGCCGTAATCCCCGCCGCATGCGCCCGCTCAATGGAATCGGAGAATGGGAAAAATGCGTCGCTGGCCAACACCGCCCCGTCGATACGATCCCCCGCCTTCTTAATCGCAATCTCGACCGAATCCACCCGCGACATCTGCCCTGCCCCTGCGCCCAAAAGCATCCGATCCTTGGCCAGCACAATGGCGTTCGACTTCACAAAACGACACAGATCCCACGCGAAACGCATGTCGTCCAGCTGCTTTTCCGACGGCTCGACTTTCGTAACCACGTTCCATTCGGATTCGGGATCGTCCTGCACGTCGGCATTCTGAATCAGAAGCCCTCCCTCAATGTACCGCCACGCCCACGGGGTCTGCGGTTGACGGATGTTCTCCCCAACCGCCATGAGCCGAACGTTGTTCCGCCACTTGGGAATCGTGGTCAGCAGCTCCATCGCTTCCGGCGTGAAATCCTCCGCGACAATCGCCTCCACAAACAGACCCGGTTCGCACAGCACCTTGGCCGTGGCCGCATCCATCACCCGGTTCATCCCCAGAATGGAACCAAACGCCGACAACGGATCGCCCGCCATGGCCCGCTCGCACGCAATGGACAACGTTTCCGCTTCGGCCGCACCACACGGGTTGTTGTGCTTGATCACCGCAACCGCCGGATCCTTGCACCGCAACACCATGGACAACGCGGCATCCAAATCCATCAGGTTGTTGTAGGAAAGCTCCTTGCCGTTCAACTTCCGTGCCGTGACAATGCTCGGCCGACGGTCGGCGTCCGGCGTCCGATACACCGCCGCCTGCTGGTGCGGGTTCTCTCCATAACGCAACTCCGCCACCTTGCAAAACTCAAACCGGCTCGTTTCGGGGAAGTCCCCCTCGCCAAGCTCCTTCGCGAACCAATCGGCAATCGCCGTGTCGTAATGCGCCGTGTGCGCAAACGCTGCGGCTGCCAGACTGCGACGCGTCTGCAACGTGGTGGAACCGTTGTTATTCCGAATCTCCTCCAACACGGCGTCGTACTGCCCGGCGTTGGTCACGATGGTGGTGAACTGGTGATTCTTGCTCGCCGCACGTACCAGCGACGGGCCGCCAATGTCGATTTTTTCGATCGCTTCCGCCGCCGTGGTTCCCTCTTTGGCCACCGTCGCCTCAAACGGATACAGGTTCACGCAAACCAACTCGAACGTGACGATGCCATGCGCTTTCAATCCCGCCAGATCGTCTTCCCGGTCGTGACGTGCCAGAATGCCGCCAAAAACCGCCGGATGAAGCGTTTTCAACCGACCGTTCATCATTTCCGGAAAACCGGTATACTCCGAAACGTCACGGACGCTGAGTCCCTGGGATTCCAAAAAAGTCCGTGTCCCGCCGGTGCTGTAAATCTCGACTCCCAAAGCCGCCAGGCCTCGTGCGAACGTATCCAGGTTCGTCTTGTCGCTGACACTGATTAAAGCACGCTGAATTTTGGGTGATTCCATTATCTCCGCCTTATGAGTTGGTTAAAAGGTACAAAACAAAAGTACACAATAATACAGTGTATCTTTTCTCCTGAAAAGCACAAGAGGGGCCGGAAACGCAATTCGCAATCGGGTACGATCAAATTTTCTGCACGCCGTACGAATTCCCCTTCTTTGAAGGGGTACGCCCGTCAGGGCGGGGGGTAGTTTTGAAGTGGTGAACGCTTTCCCCGTGCCAAAACACCCCGTCAGCCTACGGCTGCCACCCCTCTGAAAGAGGGGAATTACCCATTTTGCCCAAATTCACAAGAAAATTTGTTCGCACTCCGCAATCCAACCCCGCTACGGGCCTTGCGGAGTTCTTTCCCGCCCGAAATGGATTTTCAAAAGCCGCCTTTGTAACGATAAATCCGTCCACAGTCCGGAGAAATCGGGGTACCGTCCCACTTCCACGTTTTCGGGTCGCGTTTGTAGTGCGAGCCTAAACCAAAGTAGAAATCCGTTCCTGAAATGGCGAAGGAACGAGCAAACTGCGGCGTCCGAAAATGGAAAAGCGGCTCAAAATGGATCCCGTCCGTCGATTTCCAGACCTGATTGGTAAACTCTTTCGTGTCGGGAGTTGCCTCGGCTGGCGTATGGGTAAGCAGGTAGATCGCGTCCTGGTGTACGAACCAATCCTCCGGTCGCGTATCTTCCGGCAGAGGAATCGGGACGGCCCTGAAATGATTCCCTTCGGGATTTTCCGTACTGAAAAGGGAAACCCCTCTCCGAAAAACCATGTAAAGAACACGATCCTGAAACGTGATGGCTTTCCGAAGCAAAACCCCAAACGCGATTTTTTGATCCGGTTTGGGTTGAAAACCTTCGGGAAGCTGGAACGTTTCCGCCAGGCCGGGGAACAGTTCCTCCGAGGAGATTTTTATCGCATCGAAGTCCTTTTTTTCCGGAACGTAAACGTTCATCTCGCCGGTAAAAGTTTCTCCATCACGCTCAAACCCAAAGACGCGAACGCTGAACAACCGTTCGGGGAATCGTAAAAACGTGTAGGTTCGCACCCTTTCCAGCCCCATCTCACGCAGGATCATGGTTTTTCCCCAGTCCTCGGAAATGGCAATTCCGTAGCCACAACAGAAAATTTTTCCGTCAAATTCCGTCATGTCGAAATTGTGCACCCCTTTGGGCATCGTGCGGACGACTTCCCATTTTCCCTCCGCGTTTCGTCGGTAAAAATTGCCAAGCTCCCAACCCTGCCGGGGATCTATTCCCGGAGCGTAAAGCAGGCCGTCCGAAAACACTTTGAAATTATCGAGTTGCTCGTCGGGCAGTCCTTTTTCTTCGGTCACGAACGTCTCGCTTTCCGTATCCCATGCAAGGACGGGAACCGGGCCTGCGTTGGCCGCCGGCGGAGAATTGTCGTACCCGCCGCACCCCAGATAGATTCGTCCCTGATAGGAAATCATGTCCCAGATGTTTCGGGCATACGCCATCTCACCATCCGGAAAACGTTCTTTGTGGGGGACGCCCAAATCTTCCAGCTTGTCGGTGACATCCTCCTCCGCCCGGCAAAACGAAGCGGAAAATGCCAGAAAACAGGCCCCAAACAGCAACAGCATCTTTTTTGCCATCCTCAAACCTTAAACCTTTCGTGAAACTTCACCCTACATCTTTATTATTTAAGAATCCACTCCCATTGTATCATTTCTTAAACGCTTTGAACAGTGGGAAAAGGAAAATGGGTTCCGTGTTGGAGCCGTGGACGGAGCGAAGCGTAGTCCCGGAGCACTGGAAAACGTCGTCCATAATTTTCCGGAACTACGGGCTACGCCCTCCGTTCACGGCTCGCACCACCTCATTAACCATTAACCATTAACCATTAATTATCAATTATCAATTATCAATTCCCTCCCCCTCCTTGCCGGAATCTTGGAGAGACTTTACAATGGGGGTATTCAGGAATTTTGGACGTGGAGTAAATCATGGAATTCGACAACGACAATCTTTTGCATGTTCCCGACAGGGAGGGACTTCCTGCCGACGATCCGGCATTTGCCATGCTGAAAAAGGGGATTCAGCTGATTGAGGAGAACCGGGTAGAGGAAGCGTTGGCTCAGTTCGAGCAGGCGACGAAATTCGTACCGGGGTCGATTCATGCGTGGCATTTTCGTGGGGGGGTGGAGCTTTCACTCGACCGGCTGGAGGATGCGGCGCATTCGTTCCAGCAGGCGTTGACGTTGGAGCCGGACAACATCGAAATTCAGTATTTGCAGGCCCACACGCATTTTCGTCAGGATTTGGTCGAGGAAGCGGCGGGGGAATTCCAAAATATTCTCGAAAAAAAGCCTGATTTTCTGGAAGCGTATTACGATTGTGGCGTGGCGTTGCAAATCATGGGGCGTTACGACGACGCGGTGATGACGTTCCTGCGGCGTCTCGATTTTTCTCCTGATTTTGACACGTCGATCATGTGTGCCATGACGTACGAGCTTCTGGAAGATTACGACCATGCCGAGGAGCAGTACGCCGACGCACTTTCTCTCGACCCGGAAAACACGATGGTGTTGGAGAGTCATGGGGCGGTCTGTCTGGAGCTGGAGCGATACGACGACGCCATGGCCGATTTTCAGAAATCGTTGCTCCTCGACCCGGAAAGTCCGGACGCGTTGTACGGTCGCGGGCATACGTTTTTTTGCATGGACAAAACGGACGAAGCGTTGGCCGACCTTTCCAAAGTCGTGCAGATCGACCCGGAAAACACGCTGGCATGGAGCATGTTGGGGCAGGTTAAACTTTATCTTGAAGCGTACGACGAAGCGTTGCAATGTTTCGATCAGGCGCTTGATCTCGACCCGGATTTATTGATTTACGATTTTCGTGCCGAAGCCAAACGGGGATTGGGAGATTTGGACGGTGCGGTGAAGGAACTGGAAACGGGGCTGGAAATCGAGCCGGAAAACATCGACCTGCTCCAGGACCTTGCCGACTTGCGCAGCGAACGTGGGGATTTTGCCGGCGCGTTGGAATGCCTGAACCGGGCGATGGCGGTGGAGCCGTCGGCGGATTTATTCATGCAGCGTGGCATGACGCAGATGGATTTGCTGAATTTCGAGGAGGCGGAACGGGATTTTACGCAACGGATTCTTCGGGAAGCGGACTCCATCGAATCGTATCTTTTGCGGGGGGACGTGCGGTATCAGCTTGGCAAAACGGAGACGGCGTTGGAAGATTTTCGCTACGCCCTGAAGCTGGCCGAGGCGCAGAATCATCGCAAGTCGATCGTTCGTTGCAAGAAGATCATTGAGAAAATCCTTCATTCAGAGGATTAGCGTTTTCTCCATTTAACCCGCAGTTAATGTTGAAGAAGCTGTTGGGCTTGGGTGCCGTCGGGGAGACGTTTTTCCCCCTCCGGCCCCAAAACGCAGAGTGCCGTGGCCCAGATGTCGGCGGTGGTCGCGTCGGGTGCGGAAACGGTGACGGAAGTGAAAAACGTGACCGGGCGTGAGGTTCGCGGGTCGATGATCTGGCTGTATTTTTGCCCGTCGATTTCAAAAAAACGTGCGTAGTCGCCGCTGGTACAGAGGCCGCCGTCGGAAAGGACGCATTCCGTCGTGGCAGATTCCTCCTTCGGATTGCGGATTTCCACGGGACGCTGATTCTTCCAGAGAGCCATGTCGCCGCCGACTTCCACCATGGCCGACACGATTTCCGGCCCCATCAGGGTGGCCAGCGCCTTGTCGATGGCCATTCCTTTGGCGATTCCCCCGGTGACGACCCGCGTGGCGGCGTTTTTTTTCACGGCAAAATTTTCTCCCAGGGTAATGTTGGCCCAGCACGACGCGTTTCGGGCCTGAGCCAGTGCGGTTTCCGTGGGGAGCTGGTTTTCCTCCGCCCCTTTTTTCCAGAGTTCCCAGACCGGGCCGCAGGTGATGTCGAAAGCACCGTCGGTTTCCTGGTACGCTTTTTGGGCTTTGCGGAAACATTCCATCGTGAACGGCGAAAGCGGAATCGGTTCTCCTGCCGGGGCGGAGTTGAACCGGCTGATTTCCGACGTTTCCAGCCACGTACTGGTTAACAGCTCGCATTCTCGCAAGATTTTTTCGGCGGCGTCCAGTTTTTGCTCTGCGACGTTTCGGTCTTTCCAGGATACGGAAACGGCAAGCGTGCAGGAGGTTCCCATGATTCCTTCCGGGTGCCGTTCGAGGGTGTCGATTTTCGACGACTGGGAAACGTGGTGGATGGCAAACCCCACAAGCACGGCCAGCCCCACGAACGCGACTTGAGCAAGATACTGTTTCCAGGTAAATTTTTGGTGCTCGGCGATGAGGGTCATGGTACACACTCCTTGAAAAAACGGGCGAAATGGGGTACAATTCCCAGTATGGCTTTTTTTTTTGAAATGTCAAGACTGCTGGAGAAGATAAAATGAGTAACCAACCGCAGGTGGGGATTGTGATGGGGAGCGACAGCGATTTTCCGAAAATTCAGAACGCTCTTACGGCGCTCGATTCGTTTGGAATTTCGTATGTCGTTCATGTGATGAGCGCTCACCGGACGCCACGGTTGGTGGAAGATTTCGCGAAGAATGCCAGGGCGAACGGGCTGCGGGTGCTGATCGCGGCGGCCGGCGGTGCGGCGCACCTGGCGGGGGTGGTGGCGGCACACACGACGCTTCCGGTTATTGGGATTCCGGTGGCAACCGACCTGATGGGGGGGCTGGATTCGCTCCTCTCGACCGTGCAGATGCCGGGGGATATTCCGGTGGCGACGGTGGGAACCGGTTCGGGCGGCGCGAAAAACGCCGGGATTCTGGCCGCCGAAATCCTCGCCGTGGCGGACGATGGGGTGCGGGAAAAACTGGACGCGTTTCGTCAGAAGCTGGTTCAGAAAATTCTGGACAAGGATGCGGCCCTTCAGGAAAAATTGTCCCATGGAAAGAACGCATGAGCTGGCTGGGGATTGAAGGACACGACGCACTGGTGGAGCGGTTCCGCACGGCACTTTCGCAACGGCGGCTTGCTTCGACGTTTTTATTCGTCGGGCCAGGTGGGATCGGAAAGCGGCAGTTTGCCCTCCGGTTTGCGCAGACGTTGCTATGCCTCGACCACGCTCCGGAACAGATGAACCCGTGCGGTGTGTGCGAATCGTGCCGTCAGTTTCTCGCCGGAACGCACCCCGACCTGTTGCAGGTTTCCAAGCCGATAGATCGGGCGTTCCTTCCGATAGACCTTCTCATCGGGGAAAAGGGAAATCGGATGCGGGAGGGGCTTTGTTTCGAGCTTTCACGTGCTCCGTTCTATCGAAAACGAAAAATCGCCATCATCGACGACGCCGATTATCTGAACCTGGAAGGGGCCAACGCCCTGCTCAAAACGCTTGAGGAACCGCCGGATCGCTCGGTGCTGATCCTTATCGGGACCAGTGCCGCCCGCCAGCTCCCCACGATCCGTTCCCGCTGCCAGATTCTTCCATTTCGACCGCTGGAAATTTCCGTGGTGGAAGCCATCCTCCACAAAATTGCCGCGTCGGAAGAAGAACCGTCGGCTAAAAATCGCAAACGGAAATCCGTTCTCATCCCCGATCCCGGCCTGATTCCCAAGATTGCCCCCTACAGCGAAGGGAGCATTTCCAGAGCACTGGATTTGGCCGACCCGGAGATATGGATTTTCCGCCGGGATTTCCTGCAACAGCTTGCAAACGGACTGCGGGAACGGCTGGAGCTGGGGGACAAAATCGCCGCTCTGATCAAAGCGTCCGGCGACGCTGGGGCGGTGAAACGGAAACGCTTCCGCGTGTTGTTGGAGTTGGCAGCCGATTTTTACGCCCGGCTGGCCGCGTTTTTGTCGGGAGTAACGCCGGACGACGAAAACTGGCGTGCCCTGCTGGAACTGGCCGCAGCAAAATGGAAGCTGGATGCCGAAGGAGCGGCGTTCGCGGCGACCCGGACGCTCGACCGTGTGGAGCTTCTGGAACGAAACGTGAACATGAGCCTGCTTCTCGACGCATGGCTCGACGAGTTGATGCTGTTCGCGCAGGGCGATACCCGACGCATGACCCCCTCCGAATGGACGCTGAAAAGCCTCCTGTAAGTTCACGCGTCGTTACGCTTCACAAGCATGACCACGTACTTCAGACGTACCGCGTTTTTGCCGTTCACCGAGACGGATGCGGAAAATGTAAACGCGTTGGCTGCCGACTCGACCAACGCAACCTCCATCAGGATGGTGTCGCCGGGACGCACCGATTGCCGAAACCGAATGTCCGTCATCTTCGCCACCACCGGCAAGGCACCGTCGAACTTTTTCTCCGCGGCATTTTCCAGTCGCTTTTTCAGCAGAATGGCCCCCGCCTGCATGGTCGCCTCGCACAGCAGCACGCCGGGCACCAGCGGATATTCCGGATAATGTCCCTGAAAAAAAGCCTCCTCGCCCGTAAACGTCTTTTGACAGACGATACGCTGATCATTCACGTCGTTGATCGTGTCGACGAACAAAAACGGAGGACGGTGTGGCAATGAGGAAAGCACTTCGGGCGAAATATCCATGTTATCGAACTTTCTGGCCGATTTTCTGGAGGGCCGTTTTGATGATCTGACGAACGCGCTCTCGTGTCAAATGCAATTTCTTACCCACCTCTTTGAGCGTGTGAATGTCGTAACCGTCTAGCCCATAACGCATTCGGAGCACCTCCTGCTCCTTGTCGGAAAGGGAGTCCAACTCCTGGAAAACCTGCTGGCGAAGGTACTTTCGCTGGCACGCTTCCTCCGGGTTCATTTCACGAAAATCGGGCGTCCCGGCAATGTCGTTGGGATCCTCATCGTTTTCCAACTGCGGGCAGAGCGTATGTACGCCCAACGCCTTCAGCACCAACGGCAGCTTCGCCGGACTGATCCCGATACGCCGCGCAATTTCCTGGCACATCGGGGGACGACGCAAATCCTCCTCCAGCTTGGGGGTGGCACGCCGCCAACGGCTGAGGATTTCGACCATGTACGCGGGCAGCCGAATCGACTTGGACGTGTTGATCAACGCACGGCGTATCGCCTGCTTGATCCAGTAACTGGCGTACGTGGAGAATCGGTTGCCACTGTTGGGGTCGAACTTGTCGGCAGCCCGAATCAGGCCGAGATTGCCTTCCTCGATCAAATCCTGCAAGTGTAATCCTTTGCCGGTAAACTCTCGGGCAATGTTTACGACCAAACGCAGATTGGCGACGATCATCTGCTTGCGTGCTTCCGGGTCGCCGTTTGCAATTTGATGGGCCAAAGCGATCTCCTCCTCGGCAGACAGCAACGGCGTGTCCTGGATTTCTCCGAGATAGACATCCATCATGCTGGGCTGAGTTATCGGAAAATCGTCGTCTTTTTTTCTTTTTTTAGCTTTCATGGATACTTTCCTTTCCCTGGAATGTGTCAAAATTGAAATATCCCTTCCCGACAAAGAATCATGCTCATTATGGGATTCATCGACCGTTGCGGACTTTTTTTTCGATAATTTGGCAAATTACGGAATACAGGGGTAAGACCTGATTTTCAGGTCAAACGGGTGGTCGGGGATGTGCCGGAAATTTGGGCTGGAAATGAAAACCCTGAACCATGGCCCATTCGGCGACAGGGTCTTGACAAATACTGTAAATGAACGACAATAGCGGATTATGGACGAACATTGCCTTTCCCATTACGATTATACGCTTCCAGAGGAACTCATCGCCTCGCGGCCGATGGAACATCGCGCCGACGCACGGCTGATGGTCGTCCATCGGGCCCAAGGAACGATCGAACACCGACACGTTCGCGATCTGCCAACGCTGCTGAACCCCGGCGACTGCCTCGTGCTGAACGACACGAAAGTGGTTCCCGCCCGGCTTAAAGGGGTACGAACGCTCACCGGGGGGGCGTGGGAAGGACTTTTTCTCGACCCGGCGACAGGCGACGACGGTACTCCACGCTGGCATATTCTGAGCAACACGCGGGGGAAACTTCAGCCTGGAGAACAGATCACCCTGCACGACGCTTATGCCCGACCGGTTTTCCGGCTGCGAATGGATACGAAGTGCCGGGCCGACGGTTCGTGGATTTGCACGCCGCTTGTCGACGGGGAGCCGACGACGCAATCGTGCTGGGAACTTTTGCAAATGGTCGGAAGCGTGCCGATCCCCCCCTACATCCGCCGGGGGGTCTCCGACGAACAGGATGTGGAAAATTACCAGACCGTGTATGCCGACAAGCCGGGTGCCGTGGCCGCCCCGACCGCTGGACTGCATTTCACGAACGAACTGCTGGCCGAGCTGGAAACCCGTGGGGTGGAGCACGTTTTCGTCACGCTGCATGTCGGATTGGGAACGTTTCGCCCCATTTCCGTTGAAAATCTGGAGCACCACCACATGCACCGCGAATGGGGGTGTCTGGAACCTGCCGTCTCCGAAAAACTCCGCCAATGCCGCGAAAACGGACATCGAATCGTGGCGGTGGGAACCACGTCGGTGCGGGTGCTGGAATCGTCCTGCGGGCTGCAACCCTACAGTGGCTATACCGAGCTGTTCATCCGTCCCCCCTACACCTTCCACGCGGTGGACGGGCTGATGACTAATTTTCATCTGCCGAAATCGTCGCTCCTGGTGCTGGTGCGGACGTTTGGTGGCGATCAACTTTTAATTCGCGCCTACGAGGAAGCGATTCGTAATCATTATCGTTTCTACAGTTATGGCGACGCCATGATCCTTTTGTAAAAGTCGTAAAATACGGGAAAAATATTATGCAAGACGAAAAGGTACTGGTTCTTCCGACCGCATTCTTTCACGAATTGGGTTACTTTCAGGGGTTTACTTCCGACCTGGGAAAATACCTTCCCCAGCTGCTCGACCCCGCCGTCGTGCGGTTTCGTCCCCGCAGCGAAGTGGAAAAAGACCCGAACTGGAAGCAGCTTATTCCCTACATGCTGTTTCGGCATACCAACGCAAACGGCGTGGTGTCGCTGTTCCGTTACACTCGCGGCAAGGGAATGGGCGAAGGGCGGCTCCACCTGAAACATAGCGTCGGGGTGGGCGGGCACCTGTCCGAATGCGATAGTACCTCCGCCGACACGAACACCGACGTGTACCATGCCGGGATGCTCCGGGAACGCGCGGAGGAAGTGCGTCTGGAAACGACGATCCTTCGGGAGCAGATTATTGGATTGATCAACGACGACCAGAACGAGGTTGGCAAAGTCCATCTGGGGGTGGTACACCTGATCGACGTGGCGGAACCGAACGTCTATCCCAACGAAAAAGAGGTGCTCGAAACCGGCTTTTTCCCCATCGCCGACCAGCTGAAAAATTTGGACGGCTATGAATCGTGGTCTTCCATTACGCTGCAGGCGTATTTTGGAGATGGAGGTTGAATTTTTATCAATCTGCGGAAATTGTTGCATAAAACTCGCATAAAGACCGAAATGATGAAAGCTAATGATACGGTACGTATTCGGTTCGCGGTAATTCCGCAAAATATTTTGAGAAGGGGGTGATTATGATAACTGCCAGTTGGTTGTTACTGGGTGGGTATGTCTTTTTCCTGGCAGGTTCCCTTCTTCTGTTTTTGAATTTTGTTTATTCAATCCGACGAAGTGCTGAAGTACCTGAAGATTTTTTGCCCGAAGTTGCGATATTGTTTCCACTTCGAGGAGGCGATCCGCAGTTGGAGCAAAGCCTTCGAGGCATCTGCTCGCAGGAATATCCGAACATGCGGGTGTTCCTTTTGCTGGACAGTGCTTCCGACCCGGCCATGGACACCATCCGACAGATTCAAGCCGAAATGCCGAACGCTCCCATTGAAGTGGAAGTGATGGAGCCGGTTTTCGACACCTGTTCCCTGAAGTGCAACAGCCTGATTCAGAAATTCCGCAAGCTCGATCCCCGTTATGAAATTGTCGCGACGTTGGATGGCGACGTCATTCCCCATCCGCAATGGGTTCAGGAAATGGTCAAGCCATTTTACAATACCAGCGTAGATTTTGTCACGGGGTATCGGTGGTTTGTTCCAACGGGGAGTTTGGGGTCGCTCGTGCGGTACACGTGGAATGCTGCGGCGTGGGTACACGTGCATTTGAACGGGATCGTCTGGGGCGGGTCGTTTGCCATCCGTCGCACGGCATGGGAACGGTGTCGCGTGGGAGATTACTGGCAGCGGTCGATCAGTGATGATATTAGCTCTACCGAGTCGGCACGACGAAATCATTGTAAGCCGGTTTTAGTCGCTTCCAACCTCATGGCCTGTCGCGAGGAATGTTCGTTGTGGTTTGCGTTTCGGTGGTGTTCCCGGCAAATGCTGATGATACGCCACGCGACCCCCACCATTTGGCGGCGACTTTGCGCCATGGCGGGAGTCCTCATGCTTTTGCATTTGGCATCCTTTTTCCTGATCGGTGGTGGAATCTATACCGGAAATCCGGAGCTTTTGAACGTTAGCCTGGCCGGACTGCTGCTGTTCTGGAGCGGCTCGTTTCTGTTCCTTCCCGCGTTGGAATGGCTCGCTCGAAGCTGCATTCGGAAACACCAGTCTCCGATAACATGGAAGTGGCAGATTGGGTTCCAGCTCTTTTTTTTCATTCCACTGACGATCCTCTGTTTTTGCGTCGGAATGCTGTATGCCATGCGAACGCGAATCGTTTCGTGGCGGGGAATCCAGTACCAGATCAACCCCAAGCAGGAAGTCAAACGGCTGAATTACGCGCCCTACGAGGCGGTAAAACAGTCTTCCAAATCGGTTTGGTAAGTACCCCGAAAAGAAGAAAATACCGCCTTTGGGGAAAATGGGCGGTCTTTTTTCACGGAAATGGTTTTTTTTCCTAAATTTTCCCTGTACACCATTGGTAAAAACCGATTTTGGGTGTAAAATACAGATATTGAGAACCGTTTCTTTTTCGCAAGGTATGCGGAATCGTTTTGAGGGAGCAATTCATGGCAGACTTATCGCAAAGTCCCCGACCGGGCCTTATTACCGATTATGACCTTTTCCTGCTGGGAGAAGGGCATCACTGGCGTTCCTACAACAAACTGGGAGCGCATCCCTGCACGCTCAACGGCATGGATGGGGTGAATTTTGCCGTCTGGGCACCCAATGCCGAAGAAATTTCGGTCGTCGGCGATTTCAACGGGTGGGATCCGTCGGCCAATTACCTTTGGAAATTTCAGGACAACGGCGTTTGGGAAACGTTTGTCCCGGGCGCGAAGGTGGGGCAGCTTTACAAGTATCTTCTGAAAAACGACGGCAAAGCTTTTGAGAAGTGCGACCCGTACGCTTTTGGCTGCGAGTGTCCCCCCAAGACCGCCTGCAAGATTGTCGATTTGGGAAAATATACCTGGAAAGACGAGGATTGGCTCTCCCGGCGGCGGCAGTTCGACTGGCAGCACCAACCCATTTCCGTTTACGAAGTTCACCTGGGAAGCTGGCAGCGGGATTCCAGCGATCCGGATCATTGGCTCAACTACCGCGAAATAGCCGACCGCCTGGTCGATTACGTCCGGAAAATGAAGTTCACCCACATCGAGCTTTTGCCGGTGTGTGAACATCCGCTCTCGGCAAGCTGGGGGTA
This sequence comes from Planctomycetia bacterium, assembly GCA_030535245.1. GTDB lineage: Bacteria > Planctomycetota > Planctomycetia > Pirellulales > Thermoguttaceae > RGIG3701. The sequence goes on from JAUNBJ010000030.1 coordinate 21,326, forward strand.
TCAGATTACCGGGTATTACGCTCCGACCGCCCGCTACGGGGAGCCGGAAGATTTCATGTACCTGGTCGATAAATTCCACCAGAACGGTATTGGCGTGCTTTTGGACTGGGTGCCGGCACATTTCCCCAAAGATGCCAAGGGGCTGGGCCGCTTCGACGGAACGCCGCTCTACGAACATGCCGACCCGCGTCAGGGCGAGCATACCGACTGGGGCACGTACATTTTCAATTTCGGACGTAACGAAGTTCGTAATTTCCTGATTTCCAACGCCCTGTATTGGGTGGACAAGTTCCATATCGACGGCCTGCGGGTGGATGCGGTGGCGTCGATGCTCTATCTGGATTACAGTCGTGAGGACAAAGCCTGGATTCCCAACAAGTACGGCGGACGCGAAAACATTGAGGCGATCGATTTCATCCGCGAGATGAATACGCAGGTGCAAACCCAGTTCCCCGGTGTCATTACGGCGGCGGAGGAATCGACCGCGTGGCCGGCAGTTACGCTTCCGGGGTATGCCGGCGGTTTGGGGTTCTGCCTGAAATGGAACATGGGCTGGATGCACGATACCCTCTCGTACATGTCCAACGACCCGATTTTCCGCAAACATCATCACGACCAGCTCACATTCAGCCTGCTGTACGCATTCCACGAAAATTTCGTCTTGCCCTTTTCGCACGATGAAGTGGTACACTGCAAAGGTTCCATGCTCGGAAGGATGCCGGGCGACCTGTGGCGGAAATTCGCGAACCTTCGCCTGCTGTACGGTTATCAGTGGACGCACCCTGGCAAAAAGTTGCTTTTCATGGGCGGCGAGTTTGGACAGTGGAGCGAGTGGGACTACAACAGCCAGCTTCAGTGGGATCTGCTCCAATACGAATCCCATCAGGGACTGCAACGGTGCGTTTCCGACCTGTGCGACCTGTACGCGAAGGAAAAATCGTTGCACGAACAGGACTTTGATTCTTCGGGATTCCAGTGGATCGACTGCTCGAACCGCGACGCCAGCACGCTTTCCTGGCTGCGAAGGGGCAAAGACCCGAACGATTACGTCGTGGTGGTTTGCAATTTTACCCCCATCGTACACAATAATTTCTGGGTAGGCGTCCCGGAAGCGGTGGAATTCCGCGAAGTGTTCAACAGCGACTCCCGCTACTACGGCGGAAGCGACGTACACAACGACCAGATTTTCGCCCAGAACGTCGCCTGCCAAAATCAACCCGCGTCCATCCGCATCACACTCCCCCCGTTGGGAATGCTCATCCTAAAACCCGCAAAACAGTGAACAATGAACAGTGAACAA
>JAUNBJ010000030.1:22635-27108 GCA_030535245.1 Planctomycetia bacterium
TTCATTGTTCATTGTTCATTGACATGCTCGACCTTATCCGTCAGGAAATCATTACCGAATCGAATATCATTGTGGTAAAGGTGGGAACCCGAATCCTCACCGACGCCCGTGGCCATTTAAGTGACGAACGTATCGCTTCGTTTGCTGCGCAGCTTGCCGCTGCCCGGAAACGGGGAATCCATATCGTTCTGGTCAGTTCCGGAGCCGTAGGAAGCGGGATTGGCCGCCTTTCCCTTTCCGGACGGCCCACCGATCTGGCCCATCTGCAAGCGGTGGCTGCCGTTGGGCAGAGCGCCCTGATCGAGTCGTACAACCACTATCTGGAACAACATGGCCTCCATGCCGCCCAGATTCTGCTAACGGCCGACGACCTGGACCATCGCACCAAATACCTGAATCTTCGGAATACGCTCAACGCCCTGCTGGAATATGGCGCCATCCCCATCGTCAACGAAAACGACACGCTGAGCGTCGCAGAGCTGCAAACCACGTTCGGCGACAACGACAAGCTCGCGGCACTGGTGGCGAATATGATCCACTCCCCGTTGTTGATTCTGCTGTCCGACGTGGATGGTCTGTACGACGGCGACCCGGCATCTCCCGAATCGAAACGAATTTCCACCGTTTACGCACTGGACGCATCGATTCAAGCGCTGGTGTTTGACAAGAAAAACGGCTTTTCCAAAGGGGGCATGGCCAGCAAACTGCGAATCGCTCACCAGATCACCTCGGCAGGCGGTTCCGTCATTTTGGCCAACGGCAAAGAACCGGAAATCCTCGATAAACTTCTCCATTACCAGGCTTACGGCACGCTGTTTCTGCCGCAGGGAACGCGAATCGCCGCCCGCAAACAGTGGATTGGCTACGCCGTCCTCACGCATGGTTCCGTCACCGTGGACGCCGGAGCCGCACGAGCCATCGAACAACGCGGTAAAAGCCTGCTGCCGGTCGGGGTTCGCTCCGTTGAAGGGGAATTCGACCGGGGCGACGTCATCGCAATCCTCAATCCGGAAGGGGTGGAAATCGCTCGCGGACTAACCAATTACCCCTCTACCGAGCTGGCCAGCATTGCGGGAAAACATTCCGACGAAATCGCCCAGGCATTCCCCGGAACATACACCTACGAAGAAGTCATCCACCGCGATAACCTGACCGTCACGTCGATGAAATAACGGCAACTTTCGGAGGGCGGGTGTCCTCACCCGCCTGAAACCACAAAACGTTTCCCCACATTTCCGGGACTACGCTTCGCTTCGTCCACGGCTCCACGGAAATCCCCCAATAAAAAAACCGCCCGAAGGCGGTCGGAGTGTTAAAAATCACGAAAGTGGGTATCCCCCACTTGATGCTCCCAGAGTTTCAAGAGAATCAATTGCGGCTAAGAAAGGCGAGGTCGTGCCATCATACATCCTTAGGTCAGATGGAAGTGTTGTAGGATTATTACTAAGACTATAAAAATAATAATAGTTACCTGTAACATTAGTTTCAGCATTTTTTGTTGCGGTAAATGTAGCATGAAATCCACTATCATCTCGCGTGTACAACACCGTGAAATTCGTATAAATATATGAGGTATCGAACGCACGTCCCTTCGTCGTGCTAACCCATGTCTCAACTTTATCTCGCTCGTAATCGCGAATTGCTGAAAGTGTACCCACTGAACCGTATGTCCACTTGAAAGTACATGTCGCAGACACATTTACTGCTCCGTTATTATTTGCAACGGAAACGGACCCCGAGCCAACTTTTCCATAATACGCATATTCTCTCTCTTCAGCCCCCCCCTGAATACGCAGATACAGTCCATCACCACTATTGGCGTTTCCATTCAAATCGACGGAACCTTTCGCCACAGCAGAGTACGGTGCAGCGCCGCTTTCGTTAAATTTTCCCCATTGAGCAGATGCGTTCCTGGCCCCAAGCGTCAGCACCAGTGGGGCGGCGACGGCCGTTGTTTTGAGCAGGTGGCGTCGGACGATGTTGATGGAAGGTGTTTGTTCCTGATTGGTATTTTCCATTGAGAAAGCTCCTTGATCGTATGTTTAGGAAATCTCGTTTGATCTCTTGTTTGAACCCATCCATTATACTCTACTTTGTGAGAATTCCTAGTATTTTTCGTCAAAATTTTTAAAAAAACTGAAAAAAACCAAAATTTTTCCCATTGGGAGGATAAAAAGAGGTATAATAGAAATATGTGGAGGTTGGGCAAACTTTTCCGAAAGCGGACGGCATGAAAAATTCTACCCGTTTTTCCCAGTTTCGCTGATATAAAATCTCCACCCAAATTATTTTCAAATACCGGACAAGCGGAACAAATTTCCTGTTTGGAATAACGGGTAAAAACCGATTTAGTGGATGAAATCCCCGCAGGAGGCGGGGCGACCGTTCCATCGCGAAAAGATTATTTGACCGTTGGATTAGAATGGAGTAAGTATTCCACACAGTGCCTGTTTGACCCCTAAAATCCATACAATCCAGAAAAATTTTGCATTTTTTGTGATTTTTTGGAAAAATTAGGGATTTAAACTGGCCATACTGGTGGAAATCCACAATTGGCGGTGTATAATAAGATTAGCTTGGACAGGTTTGATAGGGAAACTTTGACGATTAACTTGAAAATGTCAAATCGTTAGGGTTTTTTTACCGAATTAAAGAGGTAATGGTCGATTTCCGTTTACGCGGTTGCGTAGACAGACTCGAAACTATCCACGGAGGATGTAGTAATGAAACATGTATTGGGATTATCGGTGTCCACGATTCTCCTGCTCGCATTGATGGCGGGTCAAGCCGAGGCGCGGTATTGCGGTGTTACGCGATGTTGTCTGTGCCCACGTGTTTGCCCCAGTTATCCATGCGTGCAAATGGAGTGTCGCACGGTCATGAAGAACTGTAAACGGGTCGTCTGGGAGCGGCAGGATTATACCTGCTACCGGAACGTTGTGGAGCGGGTTTGTGTTCCACAGACGGTGACTTGCACGAAGATGGTTCCGGAGACCTGTTATCGTCAGGTGAATTATACGGTATGTCGTCCGGTGTGGGAGAACTGCGTTCGGACGGTGAATTATACGGTTTGCCGGCCTGTTTGGGAAACCCATACACGGAATGTGACTTATACGGTGAACCGCCCGGTTCAGGAAGTCCGCCAGTGTCAGTACCAGGTGACGGTGAATCGTCCGGTCTGGGAGACGCGGCAGCGGCAGTATATGGTGAATCGTCCGGTCTGGGAGACGCGGCAGCGACAGGTTCCTTATACGGTGATGCGTCCGGTTTACGAGACGCGGCAGCAGCAGTGCCAGTACACGGTTTGCCGACCGGTGGTGGAACAGCGTCAGCGGCAGTACACGGTTTGCGTTCCGGTTCGGGAAACGCGGCAGTGCCAGTACGTGGTGAATCGTCCGGTCTGGGAGACGCGGCAGCGACAGGTTCCTTATACGGTGATGCGTCCGGTTTACGAGACGCGGCAGCAGCAGTGCCAGTACACGGTTTGCCGACCGGTGGTGGAACAGCGTCAGCGGCAGTACACGGTTTGCGTTCCGGTTCGGGAAACGCGGCAGTGCCAGTACGTGGTGAATCGTCCGGTCTGGGAGACGCGGCAGCGACAGGTTCCTTATACGGTGATGCGTCCGGTTTACGAGACGCGGCAGCAGCAGTGCCAGTACACGGTTTGCCGACCGGTGACGGAGCAGCGGCAGCGGCAGTACACGGTCTGCGTCCCGGTGGTGGAGCAGCGGCAGTGCCAGGTTCCGGAGACGGTTTATCGTCGCGTGATGGAACAGCGGCAGCGGACGGTCTGCTACAACGTGGCGCGTCCGGTATGCGAAACGCGACAGCGTGAGTATTGCACGATCGAGTGGCAGCGTGTTGCGGAAACGCGGCAGCGTGTGGTGCGTGAAGTCAGTTACACGCCGGTATGCGAAACGCGTACGGTGATGGTTCGCAGTGGCTGCTGGGTAACGAAGCAGTGTGTGGATCCGTGCGATCCGTGCCGGGTTCGTTGCATTCGCGTCTGGTGCCCGACGGTTTGCGAGAAGCAGATCACCTGCACGAAGATGGTGCCGAACGTGGTGGAAAAGTGCGTGCCGTACACCGTATGCCGGATGGTTCCGCAGCGTGTGAAAAAGGTCTGCACGTACAACGTAACCCGTTGGGTTTGCGAGACGAAGCAGTGTGTGGTTCCTTACACCGTTTGCCGTATCGTTCCGGAAACCGTGGTTCGGACGGTCTGCTACAACGTGCGTAAGATGGTGCCGCAGACCCGCGTCTGCACGTACAACGTCACGCGGATGGTGCCGGAAACCCGGACGTGCGTTCGGAATTATACGGTCTGCCGTATGGTGCCGGAACAGCGCGTTCGCATCTGCCAGTACAAAGTTTGCAAGATGGTGCCGGAAACCCGTGTCCGTACGTACTGCGTAACGAAGATGGTGCCGCAGACCCGCGTCTGCACGTACAACGTCACGCGGATGGTGCCGG
>JAUNBJ010000030.1:27208-33045 GCA_030535245.1 Planctomycetia bacterium
AAACCCGGACATGCGTTCGGAATTACACGGTCTGCCGCATGGTGCCGGAACAGCGCGTTCGCGTCTGCCAGTACAAAGTTTGCAAGATGGTGCCGGAAGCTCGTGTTCGTACGTACTGCGTAACGAAGTTGGTGCCGCAGACCCGCGTCTGCACGTACAAAGTTTGCAAGATGGTGCCGGAACAGCGCGTCCGCACGTATCAGGTTTGCCGCATGGTGCCGGAACAGCGGGTTCGACTTTGCGAATACAAAGTTTGCCGCATGGTGCCGGAAGTTCGCACGGGCGTCCGAACCTTCAAGGTTTGCAAGATGGTTCCCGAAATGCGTGTCTGCACCTACAAGGTCTGCCGCATGGTGCCGGAAGTGAAGAACTGCGTTCGGAATTACACGGTCTGCCGCATGGTGCCGGAAACCCGTTGCAAGACGGTCTGCTACCGTACGTGCCGCATGGTCAGCGAAGTGCGTCAGAAGCAGGTTTGCTACCGCACGTGCCGCATGGTTCAGGAAACGCGCAGCTGCACGGTTCCCTACACCGTGATGAAGCCGGTTCAGACGACCATGACGGTCAACCGTATCCAGCTTGTGAAGAAGCAGGTTCCGGTCTGCGTATCGCGTTGCGTTCCGCGTGTGGAAACGGTTCAGGTTCCGGTTCAGGTGATGGTTCCGGTCTGCCCGGTGGCCAAATAAGAACCCAACGAACGTAATATCTCAAACGTTCCGAAACGGAGGACAAACGTCCTCCGTTTTTTTATTCCAAGTTCTCGGTGCATGCTTTAGGTGAAAGTGGGGGGGTGGGTAGAAATTTCCGAAAAATTTCCGAAAAGTTCTAAATTGACGTTGCCAAAAAACGAAAAAATCGTCACAATGCGAGAGCTTTGACACCCCTTGGGGAGGATGAGTCCACTTTTCAGGGATTGGAATTTTGGCCGTCGTCTCATTTTTCGTGGAAAAGCAGCGGTGGAAATCAAGGATGATTTCCTGGTACGGATACGGAAGCAGGAGGGGATTTTGCTCGCCTGCTTCGCGTTCCTCTATGGCAATTTGGAGAAACAAGGATGACTTTTCTTCCTGCGATAATCCTTTCCTGCGTTCTTTTGGGGAATACGGTAGAGACGTCGGCGGTGGAACCCCCGGCGTTGACCGGAGAGACGTATCAGGTATCCCGTTTTTTGCGACCTTTTTCCAAAGAGGAGAAGGAAACGTCCGGTCGGTCGCGTGCCTGCGGTCGGCGGATTGTGATGTTGGACTTTTATAACGACTCGTGCGGCCCATGTCGGTCGATGTTTCCGGTCGTGGATCGGCTTTCTGCCAGGGGGTATGCGGTTCGGAAAGTCAACACCGAGCGGGAACCGGAGTTGGCACGCCGGTTGAACGTAACGGCGATTCCCTGTTTTGTGGTACTGATTGATGGTCGGGAATATTCGCGATACGTTGGTGCGACGTCGGAATCCTATCTGGAACAGATGCTGGTAAAGGCGTACAAGGTTACGGAAACGGAGGCTTACGCAGAGCATTCGGCTCCGGCACAGAAATCGACCTGTGCTCCCTGTTCACCGTCGCAGACGCCGGTTCGTTCTGCGTGGCGTGGCAAGGAAGCGGACGTGGCGGTGGCAGACATTTTGCACAAACGCTGCACGTTCCCTTCGGAAAACAACGGCCCGAAAATCATTCCGATTTCTGAAAATCGTGTCGCCAGCACACCGTCGTACGTTCCGCCGCTGGTACCGGCTCCCAACACGCCTGCCATCGGAGCCAACGCGTCGCAGGCGGAGCTTCAGGAACGCATCCTGGCCGCCACGGTACGCATCCACATCCGCGACCAGCAGGGGGGCGTGGGTTGCGGCACGGGAACGATCATTGACTGCCGTGGGGGACGTGCCCTGATCCTGACGTGTGGCCACCTGTTTCGCGAATTTCAAACCGGCGACCCCATCCTGATCGACCTGTTCGGTGCCAACGGATCGCAGGGGGTTGAGGGGCGTTACATCCATCACGATTTGAAGAACGATTTCGGTCTGATCAGCATTCCGGTGACCAAGCCGGTCGGTATGATTCCGATTGCTCCCCGAACGTTTGTGAACCGCAAGGGGATGAACATCTGTACCGCCGGGTGCAGCTACGGTGCCGTTCCCACGATTCAGACCGGCGTCGTCACGAACATCAACCGGTATCTGGGCACGCCCAATATCGAAGTTTCCGCCCTGCCCGTCCAGGGACGCTCTGGCGGCGGCATTTTCACGGAGGACGGCTACCTGATCGGCGTCTGCTTCGCGGCCAACCCGGAGGACAAAGAGGGGTTGTGCAACTCCATCGTCGCCATTTACCAGTACCTCGACGGCAATCGGTTTTCCATGCTGGCGAGCAATCCGCGAAACGAGAGTCTCCGTTTGGGCCAACCGGGAAACCGTATGCCAACGACCATGCCGGAACCGGAGCAGGTCATTCTGCTGACCGATCTGCCCCCCAAGCGGGACGATTCCCCTCGTCGCCCGATTTCCATCGTCGAGAATCCCGAACAGCGGGAAACGGCTTCCCCCACCCCGGCAGCGCCAGCGGCTCCGGCGGCCCCGGCACGTCCGGTACACGTGGCGGAAGGCCCATCGTCTTTGACGGGGGAGAAACTCCCCAACTGGCCCCCGAAGTGGGATTGATAAACTTTACCTCCAAAAATCGTTTTTTCCAGAATTCCATTTCATGCGGAATATTCTGCGGGAAAAACGATCTTTTTAAAAGTTTGCCAATCGAATCCTTCCGGATATAGAAAATTTGCCCGTACTTCATGAAGTACCTTCGAGTCGAGTTTTTGGTCTTGCGATGATCGGGAGGATTTATTATAATGGGAAAACGGAACAGAAAGAAACGACTTTTCATTCAGCCATAAGGATAAAAATGAAAATAGGTGTTTTGTGCAGTGGCGGGGATTCGCCGGGGATGAACGCGTGCCTGCGGGCGATCGTGCGGACAGCGGTACGTCACGGACATGAGGTGGTCGGCTTCATGGATGGGTACGAGGGAATCTTGCGCGAGAATTTTTACATCGCCAGCATGGGAACGCCGCGGTTCGTCATGCGGAGCGTTTCGGGCATTTCCAAACGGGGAGGCACCATCCTCCACAGCAGTCGGTGTCCGGAATTTGCGACCCCGCAAGGAATGGAGAAAGCGGCGAATATTCTGCGAAAACTCGGAATCGACGGCCTGATTCCCATCGGGGGAAACGGCACGCTCACCGGAGCGCACGCGTTCCGGGAGTTCTGGAAGGGGAAAATCATCGGTTGCCCTGGCACCATCGACAACGACCTGTGCGGCACCGACTTCACAATCGGGTTCAAAACCTCCGTCCAGACGGCGGTCGATGCGGTGGACAAACTGCGGGATACCGCCAGCAGCCACCACCGAATGTTCATCGTCGAGCTGATGGGAAGACACTGCGGCTACATTACGCTTTACACGGCGTTGGCAGCGGGGTGTGAAATCGCGTGCGTTCCGGAATACCCGCTGGAAATCCCGGTCATTGCCGAACGTTTGCGGGAGTTGCACGAAATCGGCAAAGCGTCGATCATCATGGTCGTGGCCGAAGGGTATCACGACGGCGTCGTGGTCATGCAGGAAAAACTGAAAAACGCCGGCTGCCCATATCCCATCCGTGCGGTGGTGCTGGGGCACCTGCTTCGCGGGGGAGACCCCTGTCCGGAAGATCGGATTCTGGCCACCCAGACCGGGCACCTGGCGGTGTGTGGCATTGAGGCGGGAGAAACCGACAAAATGGCAGGCGTGATCCACAACATGGCGGTACTGACTCCTCTGGAGGAAGCGATTGCCGGACATCGTGTAATCCCGGACGAATTACGACAACTTTTGGACTGCGTGAGTAAATAGATGAAAACCCCTCCCCCCCACCCTGCCCCCGGAAAAAAACAGAGAACGTTCCTTTTCGTCTGGGGACGCAGCGACGTCCATCACTGCCCGCATTCGGAACGGAGGGGGGGAGAACGCCGAACATGCTCCGCCCTGCTTGCGCTTTGGGGGGTTCTCCTGGCGTCGGGCTGCTTTACGCCGGATCGGACAGACATGCTTCAGGGAGAGTCGCAAAATGCGGAATATTCTGAGCTTCCCAGCGAAAAATACGTCACCACGCCGGAACTGGATGCCCGGCAGAAATTCCAGGATCGGCTTCGGGAGGCCCGGTCGCTGGAATCCAAAGGAATGAGCGAACGCGCAGGGCTGGTCTATCAGCTTCTGACGGCAGAATTTCCCGACGAATTTCTTCCGTATCACCGGCTCGCGGTCTTTTACATGGATCGCTACGAAGATAACAAGGCGTTTTCCATGTTCGAGGAAGCGTACCGGAGGCAGCCGGATACGGCGGAGTTCTATCACGATTTTTCACGATTCCTGGGCAGTCTGGATCAGTGGGATCGCTCTCTGGCGATGAGCGTGAAGGCGATCAAACTGGACCCGCAAACCCCGACCTGGCGGGAGCAGTACGCCACGTGCCTGGCCCGAACAGGGGATTTTAACGCGGCGCTGGAGGAATTTGTCAAGGTTTCCGACGACCGGGCGGCGGCGTACGTGAAGCTGGGAAACACCCAGTTTGCCATGCGGGACTACCCCCACGCGGAAGCGACGGCAGACGCGGCGTTGAAGCTGGTTCCGAACTACGCTCCGGCCCTGCGGCTGAAAGAAAAAATCGAGGAAAAGAAACCCTCCCCATGACGATTCCAAATCTCCACAGAATCAGGCATGAAAAAACGGATGAAAGCGTTAAACTTCCATCCGTTTTTCCGTTTTTATCACCCAAGCGATGGTGGATTACAGCGGGGCCGGTTCCACAATCGGGGCCGAGCTGCCGGTAGTGCAAGAACTGCAACCGGTGCTGGGGGCGACCGTCGTGCTGCACGTACCACAGCTGAAGCAATCATCCACAACCGGCGCATCCACTACCGGATAGCAAACCTGCTGCTGGCAGGAACGGCTGCGGAAGGGGTTCCACGACCGCGAACAGGTATTCTGTCGATCGTTGCAGCAACCGGCGCTGACGAGAATCAGCGCGGCGGCACACATCAAAAACATTGTCTTTTTCATGGTTCATCTCCCTAAACTTTTATGGATGGTTCAGAAACTAAAATTTCTTCATGCGTTACATCCCGTTCGCACAAACATATCCATTAGTATTCTACATCCTGACATTCGCACTGCCAAACGATAAAACGACTTTTTTCCATATATTTCTCCAATCGACTTCGCGTTTTTCCTGATATTCCGATTTTAGGGGATATAACGGTTTACGTGGTTTTGCCGTTAAATCTTATCCAGCTTACCTTACCAGAACTTCGGGATGTGATTCTTGCAACTTTTTTGCCGAAAATGCCTGTTGTGGCAAAGGTAACGGTTGTGACGGCCGATAAGTGAGAGTGCATACGCTTGAAGGATTTTTGTTGATAACAGCAAACGAGCGTTCCGTAGCAAAGGTTTGTTTCATTACAGGAACTCCTGCAAGGAGGAATTACAATGAAGTGTTTGATGAGAGTTTGTTTTGTATCCTTAATCGTGATGGGAATGAGTTCCATCGGTTTTGCTCAGGCTCAAGCTCAGGCTCAGGCTCAGGCGGCCCCCGCTGCTCCTGCTGCACCTGCCGCTCCTGTGGCTCCAGCTTGTTCGGCCTGTGACGCCGCGCCGACTTGCGGCCCGGTTTGTGACCCCTGTGCACCGCGTGAGATCTGTGCGCCGTTCAATGGGTTCTTCCTGAACCTGTTTGCCCGTCCGGTTCATACGGATTGCGGTTGTGGCTTCGCGGCTGCCGCACCTTGTGACGCCTGTGCTCCGGCTCCGGCCTGTGCT
>JAUNBJ010000178.1 GCA_030535245.1 Planctomycetia bacterium
CACCCCTCCGAAAACTTTTAGACGAATATTATTTATTTTTTGGACACAGCACTAGGGCGTTGCCCCAGGCTATTGAAATTGCCCCGTTGGGGCACGTGAGGAATAACGTTTTTTCCTAATCGTACGACGTGAACGGCCTAAAGGCCGACGCTAACGAATTTGTATCCGGGGCAGGGAGGCCAGAAGCGAAAGCGCCTGCCTCCCGGAGATGTAGCAACCGGCGGTAGCCGTAGTCGCACCCGGTCGTACCGGGCGGCGGTAGCCGTAGTCGCTCCCGGTCGTACCGGGTCGTACCGGGGGCAAAAATCATGGTGCCCATTTACCGCAACGGACGCACGACTCTTTCTTATTCCCAAACGAGCAGTTTCCGCACAAAACGGCCGGAACCCCCGAATTGCCGATCCATTTTCCACACAACACACAATCGTTCTTCTTGCTGCCGAAACCGCAATTCGAGCAAAGCCGGGCGGGGCAGGCGTTATTCCCTACCCATTTACCACACTTCACGCAATTTTCCTTTCGGTTTCCAAAGCCGCAATTGCTGCACAGCATGGCACGATAAAAACCGGTCTGTTCGGAGCAAACCGCAGCGGCGGCATTCGTTCCGTCGTCGCATGCATCTGCGTATCCCACCGTCAGCAAAACCAAGACGATTCCCAATACGACGCGTTTCATTGTGATACTCCAAAAAACTTTTTCAACGTTTCCGGAAGCTGCTCCGGGGTCAGCTGGGGACGATTCCTGTACGGGGTGTAGAGTGGGTCGCCGACGTAAGTCATGGCCCACGAGTTGAACGGTTTCGTGAAATAATAGCACTCGATCATTGTGAATTTTCCTGTCAGCACGAGCGAGTAGAATTCATCCGGTTCTGGAAATGCCGACAGATACGGTTCAAACGTCGGCCCGAGCGTCGCGTCCACGCCATGCGACAGAAGCTGCGGGCACCAGGCGTTCCCTTCCCGTAGCGAGCTGGCTTCCAGGCTGGCGGTATGGTATCCCACCGCACCTTTGGAAAAGGGCATGGCATCCACGTAGTTGGCCAGCGAGTACCAGCCGCAATACAACGCCGCCGGGTCGGGGCAATCCTTTTTTTGGAACAGGGGTTCCGCCGTGTCCAGCTTCACGTTCAGTTTCGTGTGTTCCTTCAACCGGGCGGCCAGGTCGCACAACGACTGATCCATCTTTTCGTACGACCCCATCGCGAGTTTCCCCTCCGGACGTGGATTCCGGGCATCCAGATAAATGGCCCCGTCCAGCCCTTTTTGCTCCGTCTCCACGGAATCGTCGATCATCCGAATCACGATTTCCGGCTTTGGAGCTTCCAGCCGCGCCACCATCATCACCGGACGCCGTGGAACAGGAACCCGCATTCCCGCCACCGTAGCCTCCTCCAGCCCCGGAAGGGTGTCCTGCGATTTCTCTCCCGACGCCTCCATGTCACCTGTAATCAGTCCGGGAGCCAGATGCGACCGATAATTCGGAATCCATCGGATCAACGGGGTCGATTCCTCGAAAATGGCCGACAATTCGCTGTCAAACGACGCGACCGATTCGTTCTTCCGCGTGATCTCCAGTTGGCCGTCGATCCACTGCATGGAACCCAGAATCCCCGCAATCTGATCCATCAGCCGCAAAATCTCCGCGTCCCGTGAGGTCGATTCGGGAAGCGTTTCCAGCGAAAAAACATTCGACATCTTGCTGGAAAGCAGCACGCGAATCCGTTGGAGCTGCTGCTGTATCATCGCACCCTGGGGGGTTTCCGGGTTCGGGGTTCGTTGGTTCAGGATTGCGTAAAAACCACGCAACCCGCCCGAAATTTGAAGCAGAATCTGGATTTTTTTCAGCGATTCCGTCCGGGACTCTTTCGGCAACGGGGCGACCCGTTTTTGAACCTCCCGCAACGATTCCTCCATCCGTTTCCCCAAATCCACAACCGTGATGTCGTCCGGGATTGTCCGTTCCGCGGATTTCTTTGTGACCTCCTCGTTGGGCGGAATCGAGTCCATTGCGGCAAAAACCCGGCGTGCCTTTTCCACGTACTTCTTTCGATTTTCCGTCAGAAACGCAAGCCGACCCGCCACTTCCGGAGCCTGCGGCGTATAACCGTCGATCACCAACGGCACGTCCCAGCAGCAGACCAGGCACCGAACGTCCGGCCGCGTCGCCAACCACTGCTTGAGCTGCGGACGAACTTCCTGATTCCACTGTTCCCGCGTAATCCGGCTTCCGTACGCCTGCTTTAGAAGAAAAACGTTCCGCGGCGGCAGCTTGCGGGACAACACATAATGCCGGGCGATGTCAAGCGACACGTCGCTTCCGGCAGTCGCAATCACCGCCACTTCTTTGGGAAGAAGCTCTGCGTAAACCACCGTACCCCACAGCGCCGCCACACACAACAGCACGTTTTTCATCGTCTTTTTCCTTATTTTTGGGGTTCCGGCGTCGCCTCCACCTGCTTGCCCACCCGTTCCTCAATCTCCGCCTCAATCGACTGATACTGCTTGAGCGTCTCGTCGATGTTCTCAAAATTCACCAGAATCGGCGGGTACTTCGGGTCCAAAACCGCGATCATCCCGGCCACACGCCACGTATCCGCCTCCTTGCGAAACACCCACGCGATCTGCTCCTGGTATTTCTCGTCCTTGTTCTCAGGGTCGGGAAGCAGCCACGTGGTGCCCACATGCGCCCCCACCGGATTCCCCTGTTCGTCCTGCAAATACTGCACGTTCCCCAGATCGACGTCCGTTTCCCGCAAATAATCCGGCCCCAGCGGAATGTTCCGCGACAACCGCTCGGCAAGTGCGTCCTCCGTCAGCATGGACAACACCGCCTTCTCGTTTTGAAGCTGCAACGCCCGTATGAAATAATACGTCATCCGAATCGGCTCGTCCACGCCGTCCAATTCCGGCAATTTGCCCAACGACTGAACATGCTCGGCAAACGCCGCGTCCAGTTCCTCCCGCGTCACCGTCGGCACGTCCGCCTCCAGACCCGGCAATGTGTTGGCCAGCTCCGTCTGCCCGGGAGCCTCTTTTTTCGAGGCCGCGACCGGTGCTTTTTCCGTATCCTTCGCCGGTTTCGACGATGTAAATCCCACGACGGCCACCGCTCCTACAATCACCAAAAGCAGAACGGATGTCCCATATTTCCAGTACCGTTTCATCGGACACTCCTGTTTAAAAAGGAAAATACTCCCACCCTGTCGGCAGGAGTATCCTCTATTTTCAACGAATTGTCAAGAGCAATCTTATCGACGCCCCTTCCCAAATGCCAGCCGTCCCCAAAGACGCAGAAGGACTTATTGCCGGAAATTCATGTCGCACGTCACCCCACCGGCGGCCGGGAGGTACGAATAGTGCACGTAGTCCGAAACCATCCGTTGAGCGCTGAATCGCCACGCCATGGTCGCCAGCGAGTTCATCATGCGGCGAATCCACAAATGCGGCAAACCGTCGATGTCCCGATTGTAATACAGCGGAATCACCTCGTTTTCCAGCACGTTCATCAACGATTTCGCGTCGCGGTCGTCGCCGATTTCCGTATTGGCATGGGCGGTTCCCAGACCGATTCCAAAACCGTTGGAACCGTTGTACGCCTCGGCCCACCAACCGTCGAGAATCGAACAGTTCAGCACGCCGTTGAGCAACGCTTTCTGGCCGCTCGTTCCCGACGCTTCCAACGGACGACGCGGATTGTTGAGCCATACGTCCACCCCCTGCACCAAATGCCGGGCGACACAAATATCATAATCTTCCACGAAAATAAACCGATCCTTGAATCGCGGGTCTTTCCGCAGGTTGTTGATCTGCTGAATGAACCGCTTGCCCGGCTCGTCGGCAGGATGGGCCTTCCCCGCAAATACGAACTGCACCGGACGCTTCGGATCGTCGCACAACGCCGCCAGCTTGTCGATGTCCCGCATGAGCAGCGTGGCCCGCTTGTACGTGGCAAAACGACGCGCAAAACCAATCGTCAACGCAGCCGGATTCAACGATACCGTCTCCTGCTCGTTGCGGCGGGCAGCCTGACGCTCCACACGACGCCGAATGAAATCCATCATCAGCGTTTTCAGCGAAACGTGCGTCTCCCACAGCTCGCCCGGATCAATCTTGTAAACATCCTGCCACACTTCGGAATTCCAATGCTCGTCGATCCAGTTGGGTGCGAAATAACGGTCGAACAACGTCTGCATCTGCCACGCCAGCCAGCTCGGAACGTGAACGCCGTTGGTGATGTGCCCGATCGGCACCTCGGTTTCCGAACGGCTCGGCCAAAGCGACGACCACATCCGACGGGAAATGATCCCATGCAGGCAGCTCACCGCGTTGGCATGACGGGACAATTTCAACCCCAATACCGTCATGCAGAAATATTCCTGGTCGTCGTTGACACGCTCGCGTCCCATCGCCATGAGCTGATGGAAATCAATCCCCAGCTGCCGCTGAAGTGGGGAAAGGTGCTCCCCAATGAGCGACGGAGAGAAACGGTCATGCCCCGCCGGAACCGGGGTGTGCGTGGTAAAACAGGTCTGCTGCGCCACCTGACGCACCGCCTCGTCAAACGAAATGCCATCGTCCTCCATCCGGCAACGAACCACTTCCAACGTCGCAAACGCACAGTGCCCCTCGTTCAAATGGAATACGCCCGGATGAATCCCCAACGCCCGTAAAACCCGAACGCCACCGATCCCCACGACCATCTCCTGACGAATACGCGTCCGACTGTCGCCGCCATACAAACGCGACGTGAGCGTACGATCGTCCGGCGCGTTTTCCGGCAAATCGCAGTCCAAAAGGTACATGTTCACCCGCCCCACCTGCAAATGCCAGGCACGCGCGAAAATTGCACCATTTTCCAAATCAATCCGGACGATCAACCGCTTGCCGTCTTTGTCCATCACCGGCTCCAACGGCAAATCTTCGATATTCGTGCGGTTGTATTCCTCCTGCTGCCAGCCGGAAGCATCGAGGTACTGCTTGAAATACCCCTGATCGTAAAACAGCCCCACCGCCACCAACGGAACGCCCAAACCGCTGGCACTTTTCACATGGTCGCCCGCCAGAATCCCCAGACCGCCCGAATAAATCGGCACCGATTCGTGAATGCCAAACTCCAACGAAAAATACGCCACCGGCTTGGAACCCAAAACGCCCACGTTCTTCGACGACCACTCCGTCCGCGCTTCCATATACTGATTCATCCGCCGAAACGCATAATTGATTCGGCTTCCCAATACCATTTCATCGACCCGCTTCATGAAGGATTCTTCGTTAAACTCCCGAAGCAGTGCAATCGGATTGTGTCCCAACTCCCGCCAGTGCTGTGGATTGAGGTCGCGGAACATTGCAATAACGTCCGGATGCCAGCTCCACCAAAGGTTGTGCGCCACCGCCTGACATTTCTCAAAAAGCGTCAGGGAAGAAGCCATCCGTTCCTCGTTAATTTCCTGATTCGTTAAATTACCGCCGCCCATAAAACACTCCTGCGGGTTCGAGAAAAGATTATCGTAAAATACCATACAACCGGAATTATACACAATCTTCATAAAAAAACAAGGGAAGATGACGATATTCCCATTTTACGGGTGCGATCAAACTTTCTGCACGCCGTACAAATTCCCCTTCTTTGAAGGGGTACGCCCG
>JAUNBJ010000179.1 GCA_030535245.1 Planctomycetia bacterium
TTCTGCCGGTGCCGCTTCGCCTTCTGCGGGGGCGGCTTCGTCGCCAAACCCGGTGAGTTGGAAGCCGCCTTCGTCTGAACTTTCGTCCGCGGCCGGCGCTGCTTCGGCAGCCGCTTCCGCCGCTTCGCCAAATTTCGCGCTGGCTACCACCGCGTTCAGGTATTTCAGGTCGGCATTCGCCATGTCGCCCTTGTACGCCCGCAAAATGAACTCATATTTGCGACCGTTCTGAACCGTTACCAAAATTTGATTGTCAAAATCGTAACTCTCCGATCGCGAACCCCTGGCACACTGGAGGCATTCATATCCGCCAACCGTCACCGATTTGAACGTCTTACACCCCTTGACCGTCTCCTTCACCTCGTCCGCATTCTTTTCGGAAAGCGTTTTCATGCCGCCCGGAGCAGGTTCCGACGTCACGTACAGGCTCAACCCATCTTTTTTGTTACTCTTGAACATGACGACGTACTTCGAGTTACGTGGCGCCAGCTCCCAACCTTTCGGCCCGGCCAACGAGACGGAACCCAAATGCTGCGTTTCGCCCAGCAAGGTTTTTCCGCCCGCTTTTTCACCACCTTTTTTGCCGCCGCCGCACCCCGTCCCAATCACGACGGACAGCAACAACATCATCACCCAGGCAATCGACCCGATTTTACGCATAATACACCTCCTGAAACCCCGGCTTTTGTGTCAGCCGTCAATAACCTGTTTTTCCAAACGAACAAAATGCGGCGCTTTCCGGGATTCCGTCAGCTCGGCCGCCAATGCGTCGGCCCCTTCACGGTCGGAATAGGGAAACAGCTTGACGCGTTGCAAACTTTGAGTGTAAACCGCCCAAAACGCCTTCAAACGGACTTCTCTGGGCGTCACGACTTCCGCACGTTTTTTACTTGCGGCCTTTTTTCGCGGCGCCGCTTTCTTTTTGGGTTTGGATTCCTCCATTACCTCCTCGTCCTCCAATTGGCTGGAAAAGTTATCCAGCTCGTCGTCTTCCATCGGGGCACGCTGACGTTTCCGATCAATTACTTTGCTCTTGGCCATATAATCCCTTCTAACAAGTGTGCGAATTTCTTCAGGAAACAGGTACCTGACGCCTCATCTCTATTATCATAACCTTTTAAAACACGATTTTCCAGCCCCTCCCCACCCATTTTGGAAAATTTTTTGGAATTTTCACGAAACTTCTCAAGAATTTTCAAAAAATTGAGAAAATTTTAAAAAAGACTCTCCAGACCTCCTTTTCATTTTTTTCGGTTGGGTTTAGAATGGATTGGAATAGATTTACACCTGTTTCGTCCTGGCAGGTTGTTCCCTTTCAAAATCATTCGGAGGAGATTCAATGGATTCCAAAATTCGCTACCGTGGAATAACGTTTGACGATGTGTTGCTGGAGCCGCGCTACAGCGAGTTCGTTCCGTCCGAGGTGGACGTTACCACCCGGCTGACCCAGAGTATCCGTCTGAATCTTCCGCTGCTCAGCTCCCCGATGGATACGGTTACGGAAAGTGCCATGGCAATCGCGTTGGCCCAGGAGGGGGGGCTTGGAATTATTCACAAAAATCTTTCGATCCATGCTCAGGTGGCGGAAGTCCGCAAAGTGAAGCGGTCGGCCAATGGCATTATTAATAATCCTGCCACCATCGCCCCGGAAGCCACCGTCGCGGAAGCCCGCAAATTAATGGATGCCTACCGCGTTTCCGGCGTCCCTGTGACGCGGCCGGACGGTTTTCTTTTAGGCATTATTACCCGTCGGGACCTTCGTTTTCAGGAAGATTCGACCGTAACGGTGGAATCGGTTATGACGAAAGAGAACCTTGTAACAGCTACGGGGAATGTAACGCTTGAGGAAGCTGAGAAAATTTTAATGGAAAAAAAGGTGGAGAAACTTTTGCTGGTTGACGATAAATATGTATTGACAGGGTTAATTACCATCAAAGACATCGACATGCAGCGAAGTTTTCCGCGTGCCTGCCGTGACAGGCAGGGGCGGCTTCGTGTCGGGGCGGCGGTTGGCGTACACGATTACGATCGGATCGACGCACTGGTTGCCACGGGGGTCGATGTTCTCGTGCTGGACAGTGCCCACGGTCATTCGAAAAATGTTCTGGATACGGTTCGCCGGATCAAGAAGGATTGGGAAATCGAAGTGATTGTGGGGAACATTGCGACGGCCGAGGCGTGCCACGACCTGATTGACGCAGGCGCGGATGCGGTGAAGGTGGGAATTGGTCCCGGCTCGATATGCACGACACGCGTGGTGTCGGGTGTCGGGGTTCCGCAGATTTCGGCGATCATGCAGGTGGCCGAGGCGGCGGAGGGTTCCAACGTTTCCGTGATTGCGGACGGTGGAATCCGTTATTCCGGCGACATTACCAAGGCTTTGGCCGCGGGTGCCCACGTTGTGATGCTTGGCGGACTTCTCGCAGGATTGGAAGAGAGTCCCGGTTCCAAGGTGTTTTATCAGGGTCGTCAATTCAAGTCCTATCGCGGCATGGGTTCCCTTGGCGCGATGGTGCGAGGTTCCAGCGAACGGTATCGTCAATCGAAGGCTGGGCCGGATAAATTGGTTCCGGAAGGCGTAGAAGGCCGTGTTCCGTATCGCGGAAATCTGGGACCCTTCGTTTACCAGCTTGTAGGGGGGCTTCGAGCTGGTATGGGATATTGTGGTACACGAGATATTGAAGAACTTCGCAGGGATGCGCGGTTTGTTCAAATTTCTCCAGCAAGTGTTCGGGAGAACCATCCCCATGACATTAAAATTACTCAAGAAGCTCCAAACTACAACTCGGAGGACAACGGTTGATCTTCCGGGCGCGAGCGGTCTGTTCCGCTTCGCGGCGATTACGGCGGCGCTGGTCGGGATGACCGGCGTCGGCCAGGTGCTGGCGGACCATCCGGTGCGTCAGGCGGTCTATCAGGAAAACGCGGCGGCGACCTCCCCCGTGCGTCTGGTCTCTTACGAGAGCATGGCGACGCAGGGGACTTCCCGGACGGCGGTTTCTTCTTCAGGAAAAGCGCTTCGCTGGGTTTCCGTCAGTTCGCCGGAAGCACGCGAAATCAAGCGGCAGCCCGCCATGGCAATTCCCACGGCGACGTCTGCGGATCGTGGTATTCGGCTGGTTTCCAACGAGGAACCGGCAGAAGAACCGCTGGTGATTCCTTCCGTTCCCGGTGTCGGGGATGAGGGAACGACGTCCGCGCTGGAATTGCCGGACATGGACTTGGGAAACGTTGGCGACATTGAAGTTCCGGAAGTGGAAATGCCCGCTTTGCCGGAAACGCCTGCGCTGAGCGGCGACAATCCTTCCACTGGCGGGGGCCAAAAGAGTGGAACGATTGTCGAAGAATCAACGACAACTGAACCGGGAGCGATTGGAAATACTACCGAAGAAATTCCCGTGCCAAAGCCGCGTACGTCGCTGCCGAACACGGACCCCATGGAAATGCCTTCAAGCCGCCTGCCGATTCCCGAATCGGGCATCGAGCGACCCTCCGACCCGTTGCCGGGGCGTCCGGACGGCTGGCAAAATTTCTCGCGGAACATCCCGCAGGACAACTCCTGCCCGAAAGTCCGTGACATGAAGCGCATCGACGAAATCACCAACGACATCACCGCTCCGGACGGGAATTTCCCGATCGACTGCCCGTTGGCACCCGCAAACGAGGCTTTCCCGGTGCGTCAGTTCGCCGGCACCCATTTCACATGGACCGCCTCGAACCTGTGCCACAATCCGTTGTACTTTGAGCAGCCCGCTGCCGAACGGTACGGCCACTCCGCCGGCCCGATCCTCCAGCCGCTGCTCTCCGGTGCCGAGTTCATCCTCACCGTCCCCTGCCTGCCGTACCTGATGGCTCTCGACCCGGTGAACGAATGCCAGTACGCCCTTGGATATTACCGTCCGGGAAGCTGTGCTCCGTACAAGTGGAACCCGGTTCCCTTCACCCTGCGTGCCGCGATTGCCGAAGGGGGAATCTGGACCGGTCTGGTATTCCTGATTCCGTAAAAAGTCGTCCGTTCCAGAAAGAAAAAACCGGCCATGGAATCGTTCCACGGTCGGTTTTTTTATTGTCGTCAACATGCGGTGCGTTACGGAAGCTCCACAAACAGCCCCCGCCAAACCAGCGGCGCCTTTTTGGACGTCACGACCACACGTTCATCCTGATTGGGATCCACCACCAATCCCGTGAACGCATAGCGTTTCCCTTCCGCAACCTCCCCCACCTCGTTACTCAACACATAAACCTTCTTATCCGTTGCGTCGAAGGCCACTTTCAACGCCGTCATCCCCTTGACCGACGCCACCTTCTCCACCGTGCCAACAAACACGATCCCTTGTGCATGGTTTTCTGCCGTCAGACGGGCCACCTGAGCCTTGTTCAGCTTTTCCACCACCCCTTTGTCCTCCGCCAGTTTCCGGAGTGCCGCAACCGCCTGTTCCCGCACCGCCAGGGACGCATCGTCCGATTTCAGGCAGGTCAGCTTTTCCGCCACCAGATTCGCCGCCGTCAGCTTTTCCGCACTCCCATCCGTCGCCAGCCCTGCCAAAAGGGGAGAAACCTCTTCCGGCTTGACTTCCGGCAGGTTTTCCGTCAGCCCTTTTTTCTCCGCCGGTTTCGGTTCCGCCTTCGGTTCCGGTTTCGATTCTTCCTTCGATTCCGCCGCCGGTTCTTCCGCCGCTGGTTCCTCTACCGGTTCTTCCGATGGTTCTTCTTTCGGCTGCGGTGCGGCAGGCTTGGGGGCCGCTTCCTCACCCGGACGCGAACCAAACATGGCACTCAAATCCCCGGATGCGTCATCCTCTTCCTTCAATTCCGGTTCCGTGAAATCGCCTGCCAACGCGAAACCACCCTCGTCGTCGTCCGCAGACGCTTCCTCGTTCACCACGTCCGCCTCCACTTCGCCGGAATCGTCCGTTTCCCCCTCGACCCAATCGTCTTCTGCCGCAGCATCGTCCGTTTCCTCCGCCGGCTTTTCCGCCTTTTTCGTTTCCTTGGCCGGAGCGTCTTCCTCCTCCAGGTTTTCCACCTTCAACGCCTCCGCGTCGTATCCCGGAAGCAGGCACGTCGGAACCCAGGGATATTTTTTCTGGAACTTGTACGTGTCCGGGAAACCGGGGGTCGGGAACTGGAACAGCCCGTAGGCATCCTCCCGCTGCTGGATATATTTCTGAATCGGAATGGCCAGATAGTGCGCAATCGGCACCGCCATCAGCCCCCCCATCACGACAAAAATCAACTCCTTCAAGACGCTTCGTGGCTTCTTCGGACGTGAACGATGAATCACCGTTTTCCGCGGCACCGCCGCACCGTCCGTTCCCGACGCCTCGGAAACGCCAAACCCGCCGCCTGCCAACGCATACCCCGTATCATCCGACGGTGCTTCCACCAACTCCGCCGGAATCAGCGACGCCAGATCCAAAGGTTCCCCTGTCTCTACGTCCACCAGCTCGCTGAGCAGCATCTCCTCACCGCATTTCGGACAACGCACCCGACGGTCGTCCGCCTTCGGGGCTTCCGGCTCCTCCGCAGGACTTTCCGGTGCCCCGCCGCCAAACGCCAACGAAAACGTGTCCCCTTCTTCCGCCGCTTCGGCTTCTTCTGCCGCTTC
>JAUNBJ010000180.1 GCA_030535245.1 Planctomycetia bacterium
AGGTTCCGCAGCAGGAGCAGGCTCAGCAGCAGGAGCCGGTGCCGGTTCCGTCGCGGGAGCAGCTTCTTCCGTAGCTACCGGAGGGAGTTCCACCGGGGCCGGAGTCGTGGGGGTTTCCGCAACCGGGGCGGAGGTTTCCGTCGTGGGTGCGGAGGTTTCTGTCGTGGGGGCGGGGGTCGCCGGAACTTCCGGAGCCGGAGCTTCTTCCGTCGCGGCATTCTCCAAAGCACCCTGCGGCACGGTATTGGCAAACCAGAAACCGGCAAAGGCGCAAATCAGAATCCAGATGGTCGCCAGCACGACCGTAATGCGGGTAAACGTATCGCCCGCTTTGGCACCAAAGGCACTCTGTCCGCCCATGCCGCCAAACGCGCCTGCCAGTCCGCCCCCCTTGCCTCGCTGGATCAAAATCAGGATGATCAGGAAGAAGCCCAGGCAGAACATCAGAATTTCAAGCAAAATGCCCATTGTATTTTCCCTAATTGGTTAGTGGTCAGGATTTCTACCCAAGGGACGCCCCCATGGACGCCCCCGTTTCGATGATATTTTCGCTCACTATTTTCCGCACTCGATGATTCCCATGAAGGAATCCGCCTGAAGTGCCGCGCCGCCGATCAGTCCGCCGTCGATGTCGGCCTGCCCCAGCAGGTCTTTCGCATTGGCCGGTTTCATGCTTCCGCCGTACTGGATGCGAACGGTGTCCGCCGTTTCCTTGCCAAAGCGATATTCCAGCAGCTTACGCAGGAACGCGTGGACTTCTTCCGCCTGTTCGGGCGAAGCCGTCTTGCCGGTGCCGATGGCCCAAACCGGCTCGTAAGCGATCGTAACGTCCTTCATCTGCTCGGCCGTGACGCCCGCCAGCGAACCGAAGAACTGCTCGGCGTTGATGTCGTCGGTCTGGTTGGCTTCCCGCTCGGACAACATTTCGCCAACGCACAGGATCACTTTCAGCCCCCCGGCCAACGCCGCCAGCAACTTTTTATTCGTCAATTCATTGCTCTCGCCCAGAATGTGACGCCGTTCGCTATGCCCCAGAATCACGTATTCGCAACCGATGTCTTTCAGCATCTCGACGCTGACTTCCCCGGTAAACGCCCCGTTCCCCGCGAAGTAGCAGTCCTGCGCTCCCACTTTCACGTTCGAGCCTTTCAGCACCCCGGCCACAGCGTCCAGATAGACGAACGGCGGGCAAACCGCGATGTCGGCATAATCCACTCCCGCAGCCTTCTCTTTGAGAGCCTCGGCCAACGCGACGGCTTCGGCGCGGTTCAGATTCATTTTCCAGTTTCCAGCGATAAACGGACGACGCATTTTTCAAACTCCTTCTTGAGCAGTCAACAGAATCCCCTTTCCGGGTACACTACAAAAAGTACATTCTAACAGAATTTCCTAATATTAGTAGGGGGGAGAAACCGCTTTTTCGACCGTCGCGGCAAGCAATGGTCTGTAGGGGGAATGGTTGATGGTTCTTCTTTAAGTTCCGAAAATTTGTGGTTGACTTTTCCGGTTCTGTCGGTTATAATGAATTTATTCTCCAGAATACTCAAGGAAGCATTTGATGACGACCCACTCCCAATCCCAAACTGCCAAAGTGGAATCCTCCGCCGAGAAGACGAAGCTGAAAACACGGGATGCGTTTGCCCATTCCGCGACCCGGTCGGCAATCGATCCAGGCGACCGGTCGGAGCGTTCGACCCACAGTCCCAAGGTCAAAATCGAGGGGGACATTCTGGAGCTGGGCGTTATTTTCGACGAGTTCGAGCTGGTTCGCTACATCGGTGGGGGGGGGATGGGACACGTCTGGCTGGCGCAGGATTGCAACCTGAACCGGCTGGTGGCGCTCAAGGTGCTGCATACCGACAAGGTGGAAAACACGGAAGTTACGCGTCGTTTCCGAGCCGAGGCGCAGGCCGTAGCAATGCTGAACCACCCGAACATCGTGCAGATTTACGCGTTTCGGGAAGATCCCGCCTCCAAACGGATGTACATTGCCATGGAGTACATCGCAGGCGAAAACATTCGTGATCAGGTGAACGAACGCGGGCCGCTGCCGGTAGCCAAGACGGTCGTTTACGCCCTGCAAATGGCCCACGCGCTGGCCCATCTCGACGAACTGCGGATCGTTCATCGCGACATTAAACCGTCGAACATCCTCCTTACGCCGGAAGGGGATTCCAAACTGATCGATTTCGGTTTGGCCCGACAATTCAGTTTCAATCCCGAGAGCGACGCTCCGGAGGATGCTTTGCTCCAGAGTCCCGCCAACGACATTACCGCCAGCGGCGTGACGCTTGGGACGTTCGACTACATTTCTCCCGAACAGGCACGCGACCCACGTACGGTGGATATTCGCAGCGATATTTATTCGCTCGGCTGCACGCTGTATTTCATGCTGACCGGACACCCGCCGTTCCCGCAGGGGAATCCGCTGCAAAAGCTGCTCCAGCACCAGAGCGACGACCCGCTCGACGTCCGTCTGGCCCGCAACGATGTGCCGGAGTCGCTTTGCCGGGTACTTTTGCGGGCGATGAAAAAGAATCGGGACACACGTTACGCTTCCCCCGACGAGATGATTCGGGATTTGGAAGAAGTGGCGATGGAAATCGGTCTGGAACCGGAACCGGGCAGCGGCTGCGTCAGTCGAACGCGATGGATTTCGACCGCCCCGCAAAGTGTGCCGTTGTTCCATTGGGAAACGCTCAAGCGACACCTGTTCTGGATCGCACCGCTTTTGGTGCTGGCGGTGACGCTTTTGGTGCTCAACGTGGTCTGGACGCCGCACCCCGAAGATGTGGCAATCCCCACGTCCGAGGAGCTTCCGCCCGCCCTGGAAGAAATTAAATAGTTTTTTACCCATTTTGCCAATTTTACCCCTGAAGGAGTTTTTGGAATGAAAAAAATTGCAGGATTAAGTTTGTTTTCGCTGCTTCTGTTGGCGACGCCGGTATTTTCGCAGGATGCCGTGCCGGCCGAAACCACAGGAAACGCCCCCGCTGCCCCCGCTGCTGCGGTCTCGAACCCGGACGTGAAGCGGTTTCTGGAACATTTCGCCCCCTTGAAGGATGCGACGGCCAAAGTGCAAACGCTCCAGCAGGAATTTGCCGGAGCCACGACGGAACGGAAGGATGAAATCCGCAAGGAAGGCATGGCGCTGAGCCAGTCGGTCATGCAGATGTACCAGTCCCTGATTCCGATGGCGCTGAAGGCGTTTCCCCAAAGCGAAGGCAAGGTTCCGGAGCTGAACCAGTTCATGATGGATTACGTTATGCTCTGCCTGGAACGCGACGACTACGAAATTGCGTACAGTACCCTCTCCTCCATGCTGAAATTGCGGATGCAGACCGAGTATCCCGAACTGCTCGAAATGGCAGGCACGGCGTCGTTCATGCTGAACCAGTTCGGCGTGGCCCAGCAGTGTTATTCCGCCGCCCAGTCGGTTCGGAAGTTTTCGCAGCGTGGGGACATGTTCCTCAAGCAGGTGCCGTATTATATCGAGGCGTGGAACGCTGAAAAGCAGATTCGTGCTGCGGAAAGCCAGGCCGACGACCTGCCCCGCGTGCTGGTTCGCACCACGGCCGGCGACCTGGAATTGGAGCTGTTTGAAAACGAGGCCCCCAACACCGTGGCCAATTTCATCGCGTTGGTGGAAAAGGGATTTTACGACGGCCTGACGTTCCACCGCGTGCTGCCCGGTTTCATGGCGCAGGGCGGCGACCCCAAAGGAGATGGCACCGGAGGCCCCGGCTACGCCATTCCGTGCGAAACCGACACCCCGAACGCCCGGAAGCATTTCCGTGGTACGCTCAGCATGGCCCACGCTGGCAAGGATACCGGAGGTTCCCAGTTCTTCATCACGTTCGTCCCCACCCAGTCGCTCGACGGCAAGCACACCGCGTTTGGCCGGGTGGTTCGCGGCATGAGTACGCTGACGAAAATTCAGCGTATTGATCCGGAACGTCCCTATCCGGGCATTGTGCCGACGAAAATCGTGGAAATGAAAGTGCTCCGCAAGCGGGATCATGCGTACACTCCCAAAACGCTTCCCGATCCGCGTGGTTAAAAGTTCTGCGTCGTCCGGAATCATCCGTACGGTCGCGGGAGGTTTTCATGCCGAAGAAAGTGTCCATTGCCGTTTGTATGGGGACGCATTTGGGTTCCGCCCGAAAGCGTCTGTACGGTATCATGCGGGAAGCCCGACGCTGCCAGTGGCAAACGACGCTCATCCGGACGACCGGCATTCAGGCCGCCCGGATGGTGCGGGATTTGAATCCGGACGGCATCATCGCGTTTCTGGCGGGAAAACCTCTGGCCGATATGGCACGGGAAATGAAAATTCCGCTGATCGATACGGCGTTTGAAAACGCCTCGTCGGACTACGTGATTTCGCTCCATGCCGAGACGGTGGCTCAAATGGCTATGGAACATTTTCTGGAACGTGGTTTCACGCATTTCGGATACTGCGGCCAGACCGGACGTCGAGCGTCGATCATCCGGCGGAATTGCTTCGCCAAAGTTCTGAAAACACGGAACCTCCCCCTGGCCACGTTTTCGCAGCGTATTCAGGAAGGGCTGGTGTCGCTCGACGGTCTGACCGAATGGTTGACCGAACTGCCCAAACCCGCCGCCGTCCTGGCATTCGACGACGAAATGGGAGAACGTATCCTGCAAGGATGCCGACGCGGAGGAATCACCGTTCCCGAAGATGTCGCGGTTCTGGGGATCGGCAACGACGAGTTGATGTGTGAAATCAGCACACCGACGCTTTCCAGCATTCGTTTTCCCGCATTCGAGTTCGGACAAAAGGGTGCCCAACTGCTACGGGAAGCCATGGAGGGCAAGCTGGAACCGTGCCTGATCCTGATCGACCCGACCGATATCGTGGTTCGGCAATCTTCCGACACGATCGCCATCTCCGACCCCGTTCTTCAAAAAGCGGTCGTCTATCTCCGCAACAATATCCAATGCCGCGTAGAGGAAGCGGCCCGGATTCTTGGCATTTCCCGCAAGACTCTGGACCGGCGGTTTCGCCAACAGTTCGGCGGTTCGGCAAACGAACTGCTTCAGAAATTCCGAATGCGAGAAGCAAGCCGGTTGCTGTCCCAAACCCGTCAACCGCTGGAAACGATCGCAGAAATCTGCGGTTACACCACCGCCACATCGTTCGGACGCGCATTCCTCCACTATTTTCACACCACACCCATGGCATACCGGGAAACACATGTGATCCTCCCATGGAATGCCGAAGAAGATTTCTCCTAATGCCGTGTCAAGAAAATAAATCCTTGTAGTGTTTCGTCCATGTTATAAACAGGACAAAAAGAAAATAAACACTAACAACATAGCGAACGCAGTGAGCGTAGTAAAAAGTTTTGGGAGGTGGGGTCTGGGGAGGAACCTCTTTTTCAAAAGGGTTCCTCCCCAGAGGTTGGAAGCGCGATTGTTAGAACTACCTCGCTTCCAGCCTCTTGAGAGGAAACGCAATAGAATAAGGGAGGCCAGAAGCGTAAGCGCCTGCCTCCCGGGGATATAGCAACCGGCGAAAAGCCGTAGTCGCTCCCGGTCGTACCGGGTTCCTCTCAAACTCTCCTTCAAAAAAC
>JAUNBJ010000181.1 GCA_030535245.1 Planctomycetia bacterium
AACTCTCCTTCAAAAAACTTTCAGTGCGCTCACTGCGTTCGCTTTTATTAATATTAATTTTCGTGACACGGTACTGGCCGAAATTATTTCCGGAATTTCTTTCGGAACAGCATCCCCAGGAAACCCCATGCCAGCAACAGCCACGAAGCCGGTTCGGGAACCATAGGGTTCCGCTCCAGAACAAGACTGGTTCCAAAGATGGCATCGCCAACGTACCATGTCAGGTCCCAAAGCTCCCGATCCTCCGCACGAAGCCAGCTCTCAAAATCCGTGGTGGTGGTGTAGCCTTTGGCGTTAAATACAGTCGCGTCGTACGACAGGATGAAGGAATCTTCATCAGAAGGTGCGAACGCCCCCAGAATATTTACATCGATAAAACCTAAATCGGATTTGTAACTCAGATCGTCCAACGACCCTACCAGGTCAAAGCGGCTGAATTCCGTCAGGCTGGCAATGTCCACACGCAGCGTACCGTCCGTATAGGTTCCGCAGGCAATGTCCAAATAATTGGTACTTGCACCATAATCCACCTCGTAATCGGAGGTGATCGCACCCCCATTCACGATGGGAGCAGCAAGGATACCGCCGTACATGGCACCGGTTTCATCACGTGAAAGTTTCACCGTCCCCCCTTCCACCGTTAAGGTCAGGTTTTCACTTAACACCGTCCAGAACGTTTGCGTTCCCTCTCCGGTTTTAACCAAACGGGTTAAGGGGTTATTTCCACTACTGTCGGTAAATTTTCCAGCATAGATATATTCCGATCCACCCACGACCGTAAGAACCGCAGCCTGATCTACAGAAGCATCGTAAATATAAACATCGTTCAAGTACGTGCCATCGGTGTCATATTTTAAGCTGGAAAGTCCACCGATTTCCAGCTTATGGCCATTCAAATCGAGGATCGCGTCTGGGTCATTCAGAACGACCGGTCCCGTACCCAATACGTTATCCGCTCCAATTTCAATACCCGCACGAAAGGTACTTGTATAATTCATCGGAGAGGTTCCGATATGCGTTCCTCCCGTATAATCATTCAAGGGGTTGGTAATCAATACCGTACCGCTGTCTTTTGCGATATAAAGATGGCCGTCCCCTGTAATTTTGCTCTCAATAACCAGATATTGAACCTTTGCTGTAGAGCTTGCGGAACCAGCACGAATCACTCCCCATTTATCTTCAGGAAGGAGAATCTCAACATCCGTCCCAAAAACAATGCGATTACTATCTCCATTGGAAAGACCCGAATTAGAAAGCGTGATGGTTCCGGTTCCAAAAGAACTCGTATAATAGTATTGGTCATATTGGGTTGTTGAACCAAACTGCAAATACGTTCCAGCGGGACGAGTGGTATTTTCATAGGCGCGAGCGAGAACGGTATTAGTATTACCCGAAAGGCTCGTAATAAGAGTTCCCACGGAATATGTGTTTGAACTGTAGACTTCCAACACCGTGCCACCTGTCCGATCTGCGTTGGTCTTATAGGTTACTTGTCCCGTCCCGGAAATGATACTGTTTATCGCCGTTTTATTGGTAACAAAGGCAATACTTACATTGTTATCTCCCAGATTGAGACTACCATTCAAACTTAAAGTTCTAGAAATATCAATGTCCAAATTCCCTCCAATCGCGGTGATTTCGGTGTTGGAATCTGTTACCAGATTGGCACGGCTTGCGCTACCCAGCGAATTCACCGTGAAAGTGCTTGCACCGGTAAAAGACAATTTCGCACCGCTTAAATCCAGCGTCCCGGACGTGACGGCCAATCCTCCCGTTCCGATTTGGATATTTCCACTCAGAACTTGCCATTCCGCAGAAGTATTGCTTGAGGAAATAAGTTCAAGCCCATTGGCGGTAATGTCCCGGGAGAACGTTGGATAGGGTAAAGCAGAAACCGTCGTCGTCAGGGTCAATTCCCCAGTGATGTTGATTTCCGAAGCTGTGGTAGTATTATCCAAGTCCGTATAGGCAGCATCCTGCGCGAAGGCACCGTGGGTTGCAAAGAGAATCAGATAGATAGATAGATAGATAGAATTGTTTTTCGTTCGTAAATATGGTAAAACCTCATGAAACACCCTGCCTTATTCCATTCTCAAACCGATCCTGTCTGCACGAAACAGGGTAAAGGACAAAAATATAAAAGCACTGTAGTTTATAACTGTAGTTTACATTGGTATACGTGTTCTGTCAAGGATTGTTCATGAATTAAATAAAGAAGTTCTCAAAAATATTTAGATAAGATAGGTAAGATTTAACGATTTTTTGCAGCGTTCCACCAGCGTCGCATTCATGTTATAAAATAAACACTCGTAACATAGCGAACGCAGTGAGCGCACTGAAAAGTTTTGGGAGGTGGGTTCCTTCCCAGAAGCTGGATGCGGCCCGGGTGCGGGCGGCACACTACGGCCCGGTACGACCGGGAGCGACTACGGCTTTTCGCCGGTTGCAACATCACCGGGAGGCAGGCGCTTACGCTTCTGGCCTCCCTTATTCTATCGCGCTTCCAGCCTTTTGAGAGGAAACATTTTTGAAAAATTGTTTCCTCTCAAACTCTCCTTCAAAAAACTTTTAGTGCGCTCACTACGTTCGCTATGTTATTAGTGTTTATTTTCTTTTCGTACTATATTATAACATGGATGCAACACTACGTTCGCTTTTATTAATAATTATTTTTTACACTGCACTATTTTTTCTTCAAAAACACGTTCTTGAACTTCACGGTCATCGGGTTGCCAACGTGCATTTGGAAACCAATTTTCCCTTCTTTCAGAGTAGTAGGGGTGTTGTCGATGATTTCGGACATCTTCACCCCGTTGATGTAATGGGTGAGATGGTTCCCGTCGGCGACAATACGGTACGTATTCCAGCCGTTAAAGTCAATCGACTTGGCCAACTCCGCAGCGTCGGCGAACGTTTCTACATCTTTGGAACCGTCGGTGTTAAAGACCACCTTGGTTCCACGCTGCGCCATGATTCCCAGATATTGCTCCCCGTAGACAATCCCCATATACGGCATTCCGGCGATATCCCCCTGATAGCCGCCAAGGCTCCACGGCTTGCCGCTTTTGCCGGGGAACGCGCGATACTGGATCCCAGAGTTGCCCCCTGTCAACCGAAAATCGACCTGAAGCTCGAAATTGGCCACCTCGCCGTCCCAGATCAAAAACGTGTTGTAAACCACCGGGTTTTCCGGCGTAGAGCGACCGGTCAGGCAACCGTCCTCCACGCTCCAAAATTTCGGGTCGCCGTCCCAATGCGCCAACGTTTTACCATCGAACAGGGAGACAAACCCTTCAGGAACAGGCTTGCTCTCCTCCGCCAACGAAACCATTGCCATTCCGACAAACAGAGAAAGTACCAAAGACAACCGACATGTTTTCATGATTGTTTCCTTAAAATGAAAGGGGGGAAAAGGATTGCCTTCCGAAGCAACCCATCGTAACATCAGTATAACACACCCATTTTCCGCGCGCAAGGGGGGAGGGGGGAATCGGTATGCTGCGTGCAAAAATGGGGACGCACCCAACCTGTTGGTATGGCTTGTCAGAAACCTTTTTTCCGCTATAATGACGCTTCCATAGTTTGTTGGTTCCATTGATTTTGGGAGGCTCTCCCCCACCTGTTCCGAACGGTATCGCGAAGGGTTTGAGGGGGCGTCCCATCGTTTTCAGGAGGTTTTTATCGTGTCCGAGAAAAAGAAACCCGTGTCCGCCCATGCTGCCGCCCCATCCGTCCCGACCGTCTCCGGAGCGGACGTCGTGGTACAGTCGTTCGTGAACCACGGTGTCGACACGGTATTTGCCTATCCCGGTGGCAGCGTCATTCCGCTCCATCAGGCGTTGACCCGTTTTCGTGAGAAAATTCGTGTCGTCCTTCCACGACATGAACAGGGGGGCGGGTTTGCTGCGCAGGGGTACGCTCGAAGCACCGGCAAGGTGGGGGTTTGTACCGTCACGTCGGGGCCGGGTGCCGCCAACCTGCTCACAGCCGTAGCCGACGCGAAACTGGACAGCGTTCCCATGATCGTTATTACCGGTCAGGTCGGTACCAAAGTCATCGGCACCGACGCGTTTCAGGAACTGCCGACGACCGAGGTTTTCCGCAGCATTACCAAACACCACGCTCTGGTGACGGATCCCAACGATCTGGCCCGCGTGATGAAGGAAGCGTTCTATATCGCCACTTCAGGACGCAAGGGGCCGGTGCTGGTGGACATTCCCAAAGACGTTTTCATGGCTCGCGTTACGCCGGATTACGACGTGGAGATGAAGCTGCCCGGTTATGGAAAACGCAAGATTCCCACGCCGACGCCGGAATCGGTGCAGTGGTGGGCCGACGCGATTGAAAACGCCAAAAAACCGGTGTTGTACGTCGGTGGTGGCGCCGCGGCAGCCGATGCGGCACCCGAACTGATGGAGCTGGTTCAGAAAACCGGCATTCCGGTCACTTGCACGCTCATGGGATTGGGCACCTTCCCGGCCGATCATCCGCTGTCGCTGGACATGCCCGGAATGCACGGTACCGTGTACGCCAACCATGCCATCAACGACTGCGATTTGCTGATCGCCCTGGGCGCCCGGTTTGACGACCGCATTACCGGCCGCGTCAGTGCCTTTGCCCCGCATGCGAAGATCGTTCACGTCGACATCGACCTGTCCGAGGTGAATAAGATCGTCGGTTCCGACCTGTTCGTGGCGGGCGATGTGAAGCGGGCTTTGCAGATGCTCAACCCGATCGTCAAGGCTCCAAAGGAATCGTTGCAGCCGTGGCACGACCAGATTCAAGCGTGGAAGAAGGAATTTCCCTATTCCTACACGAAGGATTCCGAGTACATCCTGCCGCAGAAAGCGATCGAAACGCTCTGGAAAATGACGAAAGATCAGGAACCGATCGTTTCGACCGGCGTGGGGCAGCACCAGATGTGGGCCGCCCAGTTTTTCCGTTTCAACACGCCGAATCATTTCCTTTCCAGCGGCGGTATGGGAACCATGGGATTTGGACTGCCCGCCGGCATGGGGGCCAAAGTCGCCAACCCCGACAAGATGGTTATCGTCATTGAAGGGGACGGTAGTATCCTGATGAACATTCAGGAAATGGCCACCTGCTTCTGCGAAAAGATTCCGGTCAAGGTGCTGCTGCTCAACAACCAGCATTTGGGCATGGTGGTGCAGTGGGAGGACTGGTTCTGCAAGTCGAACCGCGGCAACACGTACCTTGGCCCCATCGACAATCCCGAATCGCTTGGCAAGGGAACGGGGATCGGCCCTGCCGTGCGATATCCCAATTTCATCGAGATTGCCAAAGGTTTTGGCTGGGACGGGCTTTCCATTGCCAAACCGGAAGAACTGGAAGCTGGACTTGAGGCACTGGTTGCGGCAAAAGGGCCGTTCCTTTTGGACGTGGCCATTCCGTACCAAGAACATGTCATGCCCTTCATCCCCGCCGGCGGCACCTTCAAAGACGTTATCCTCAAACGAGAATAAACGGATAATGGTTAATAATGGTAAATGGTTAATGGTAA
>JAUNBJ010000031.1 GCA_030535245.1 Planctomycetia bacterium
ACCTCCCAAAACTTTTTACTATGTTTACAAAGATTTATTTTCGGGACGAAACACTGGAGGCAACTTCTAAAAACCCAAGCGTTGGCTCGTCTTACTTTAACAGCTTCCGCAAATCGGGCAGGTCATACACCCGCAGCGCCCCATGGACCACACTGGTCAGCGGCATCGTCGAAAATCCCCCCTTCTCCACCACCGCCGTCCATGATTCCGGACACGCTTTCAAGGTCGTTCCGGTGAAAAACTCCGGCTCCAATACGGCGGCATGCAGCGCAGGAATGCACCCCTCCGAAACCGCGACCAGCTCCACTTTGCCCGCCCATCGAGCTACCGACAAAATATCTTCCGTCCGCCAGCCAACGTGCGTGCATCCCAGATTGTACCCGATGTAGAAATCCTGCCCGTCGATTCCGAAACAATCCGGTTTGAAATAATTTCCGGTGCCGGCCTGCGTTTCGCCCCAACCCCGCAAATCCACCGCCAAAACCGACTTGCCCGCCTGCAAAAGCGGAAGAATATCCTCCTCGTACGCCGCCGCTTTCCCGTTACTGTTCACGTAAAGCACCGTCTCTTTCGCATCTTTCGGTACGAATCGGAACGCCGGAAGCAGGATTTTCGCATCCGTCTGGAACACGAGTTTCTCAAGCGTCACGTTTTCCCCAAACGCCTCCGGTTTCGATTGAAACACCACCTTCGCCTGCGGGATTTCAGCCGTCGGACGAATCTTCGCGATCTCCCGAATCTGCGAAACGTTCTCCTTCGTGATGGGGTTTTCCGCCCGCTTTTGCGTAAGCTCGGCGGCATACTCCCGGTTGTAGTCGTACGTGCTTTTCGCCCCCGGCAACAGCATGGTAAACCCTTCCGGAGTGACCCGAATCTCTTTGTCCGGAAGTTCCAAAACCGTTTCCGGCTCGAAAATCGCTTCCTCCCGTTTCGCTAAAAACCGAAGCATGAACCGCACCGTCGCTTCCCGAAGCGTCTTGTCGTAACCATGCGTGTTGTCGGTTTCGGCAAGGTCCATGTTCTCGCCGTATCCCATTCGCTGGAAGAACCGTTTGGCATACCGGAAACTGTCCCACGTCATGTCGATGGGGAAGAAATCCTTCGTGGCCGAACCGATGAGCGTCGGTTTGGGTGCCCGCATCATGCAGTAATCCGCATGATCCATGCCGAACGCACACTGGCCGAAAATATTCTGCTCGGCGTCCTGGGGACTACAGTTTTTCAGCATTCCAAACAACGAGCAAAGGTAGCAGCACGACGCCGCCACCGAAACGCGATCGTCCAACGCCATGATGTACGCCGTCTGCGTGCCGCCGCCCGAAAGCCCCGCGACGCCCAACGCACCTTTTTTCACATCGTCGCGCGTTTCCAGATAATCCAGCCCGCGCATCATGTCCCAAATCTCAAACCGGGCCGTGTTTCGCCCCAAAAGAATGCTGCCGATTCCGATCAGGTTGTGTGCATGAACGCTTGCCGCAAGCGACTTTTTCGCCTCCCGGTCGATAAGCTGAAAACGCTCCCCCTGGTCGATCGGGTCGATCATCAGCGTGGCCATGCCGTTCAGCGCGTGCAGCACCGCCGCCCGCTGGTAATTCACATACGCTTTGCCGTTCAAACTGTGCCCGCACACCATCAGCACGCCCGGCCACGGCTTCGGATATTTCGCCTCGTTGGGCAGGTACAGGATTCCTGTCACGTACTGCCCCGGCATGGATTCGAACAGCACCTTTTCCCGCTTGATACCGATCTCTTTGGAGTCGATAACGCCCGTGATTTTCGCATTCAGCGGCGTCCGTTCCGGGAATCCGCCTACCTGTTGGATAAACATCTCCTTCAGCCGCTTCTGGTACGCTGCGATCTGTTCCGGCGTTTTTATCTTCTCGTAATCGTCGCGCCATTTCTGCTCCGCGGCATTCACCTGCGAAAGCATCCACTGGAACATCATCTTCTTCGGCGTGGTGTTCGCCCCTAAAAGCTCCGGCGTCAGTACCGGTTGGGTCAGCGTTTCCGGCGTCTGAGCCCAAACCGACGGCACGAAAGCCAACAAAGCCAACACAAAAAACCGTATTCCACGTTTCATTCCATCCTCCTTTTCCGGTTTTTCGAGTATTTACCGGGTTAAATTTTAATGATCGGGGTGTATTTTACGTTAAAATCCTCGCCCGTCAGGAACCGCAAGGGGTGGGCACTTGCCATTTTCCAGAGCGTTTCCTTCGAGGCAAAACCGAGTTCCACCAGATGACACCACCCTTCATAGAGGCTTTTCGCGGCTCCGGCCAACACGTTGGGCTGCCCGGCAAGGTGCAGTTTCCCCTCTGGCGTCAACACGACGTTCCCGCCGATATGCGTCTGGTAGGAGCCTGGTTTTTGACCGGTGTACTGCGTCGCGTCGCTCACCAGAAGGGCTTTCTCCCGCTTGACCCGATAGAACACCTGGAGCATGTCCGGCGGCAGGTGAAACCCGTCGGGAATCATCGAAATCCAAAGCCGTTCGTCCGCCAAAATGCTCCAAATCGGGTTCGCGTGACGGGGCAAAAGCTGGGCACACGCGTTGCCCAGATGGGTGGCCAGCGTCGCCCCCGATTCCGCCGCCGCATGAATCTGTTCCGCCGTCGCGTCGGTATGCCCCACGGACGCCCGAATGCCAAGCGACGCCAACTCCCGCACAAATTCGGGAACCTTGTCCCCATGCGGGCTGAACGTCACGATTTTTATCCTCCCGCCTGCCGCCGTCTGCCACGTCCGCAGCAACGTTTCCACATCGCCACGCCCCGTTTCCAACACAAATTCCAGCGGATGCGCCCCGCGATACCCCTCGGTTGGCGAAATGAACGGCCCTTCCAGATGATAAAACGGCGCAACCGCAAGACCCTTCATCCCCAAAGCCCGCTGCCGATACGTTTCCAAAAGTGCCAGCCGCTCGGTCAAAAACGCCACGCTGTTCGTCACCAACGTTGGAAGAATCGTCGTCACATGGTGCTCCCACGAACACCGCAAAGCGTGAACGTACGCGTCGAACGTCAACGTTTCGCCGTTGAAATCGACCCCCGCGAAACCGTTGACCTGCATGTCCACCAGCCCCGGCGCCACCCACGGCAACGACTCCGGAGATGCCGAAGAAAACGTTTCATAACCGTTTTCCGTCGTCCGCACACATGTTCCGTCGAAAAATTTTCCTTCCATGGTTTACCCCTCCGGGTACGAGTTTTTCTCCAAAAACAGAATCGCGTTGGCATGTCGTCGGAGCGTGGAAGCCGGAAGTTTTTCCGAAATCTCCGCCTCGTAAAGCAATCGCCGCACCGCGTCCCGCTTTGTGGCCGACGGAACCGTGCATACCAGAAAATGGCACGCCCGAAGCGTCGGAATCGTCAACGTCATGGCATGTGTCGGCACGTCAGAAAGCGTCGCGAAACAACCGTCGTTCACCTGCTGCTGGCGACAAACGTCGTCCAACGCCACCACCTTTACCGTTTCCGGATCGTGAAAGTCCGCCACGCCCGGATCATTAAACGCGATATGCCCATTCTCGCCAATCCCCAGACAGCAAATGTCCACCGGCGCTTCCTGGAGCAACTTCGCGTACGCCACCGGGTCCTTCAGGTAATGCACCTGCCGGAACGGAACCTTCGAGAATAGCCGATCGCGAAGGAAATTGCCAAACCCCTGCGGTGCGTCCGGAGCCAGCCCCACATATTCGTCCATATGAAACGCCGTGATCCTGCCCCAGTCAATCTCCCGCGACGCCGCCAGATGCGCCAACATCTCGTTCTGCGACGGAGCTGCCGCGAAAATCATCCGAATTTCCGCCTGCACCTCCTGCATCGCCAGCAAAAGCCCCTCGGTATAGGCTGCCGCCGCCGCACCCATGGCGTCCCGCGTATCGTACACACGCCACGGAAGGGCATCCACTTGTCCCTGCTTGATCAACATTTTTCGCTCCCGATTATTCCTGAACTCCGTCCCATTCCAAAAATTTGAAAACCATCGCCGCAAGCGTTTCGTTATCGGCAATGCTTTTCACCGAATGAACGCCCCTGTTGGAGACGTACATTTCCGTCCGTACCCCCGCGCGATAAAGCGCCTCGTAAAAACGCACCCCCTGGCTGATGGGCACCGTCCGATCCATCACGCCGTAAAGATTCAACGTCGGCGCAAAGTCCCGACTCACATACGCCATCGGCGAACATACGCGGGCATGTTCCATCTGTTCCGGCGTCAATTTCGTCGGAATTTTGCCATCCGGCCCCGTCCCGGCAATCGTCTGGTAAATGCACGGAATACAATGGCTGTTTTCCAGCATGTATTTCAGATCGGTCGGGCCGTAAAAATTAATAACCCGCTGCACCTGCGACGACTGATCCAGATTTTCGCCGACGTCGAACGTCCGCACCTGATCCGGAATCCCCAGCATACACGAAATGTGCCCCCCGGAGGAACACCCCATCACCGCAAACCGTGTTTTGTCGATTCCATACGCGTCGGCATGCGCCCGAAGGAACCGAATCGCCGCCTTGGTATCCTCTATCTGCGCCGGAAACGGGACCTCCTTGGCACTGCGGTGCGGCACGCTGGCCACGGCAAAACCCCGCTGTATGGCTCCCCAGCCTCCCCACATGCCCCCCGAACCTGGCTCGCCACTGTACCAGCAGCCCGCGTCGATGAAAATCAGAAGCGGCACGTTCGTGAACCTCTTTTCCCCCTTCACCGGAAGAAACAGATTCAGTTTCAGCTCTTTGCCATCCACCGTTTTATAAACGATATTCTTGATCGGTTTTGCCTGAAAATCCTCCCCGCTTGCCGACACACACAGCACCCAAAGGGCCAACACCCCACACAAGATACGACCATGCTTCATACGGAACTCCTTTCATGAAAACCCCATTTTACAATACCGCCCCGCGAAAAACAAGGAAGCGTCCCTTTTCCCAAAAAGAATTTTCCCGAAAAAATCTGTCCCGATAGATTCCCCCGCCAAACAAAAACCTCACAAGAGCTCGCCCCAATATCTTGGAGCCTCTCGTGAGGTTCTTGCCCGTTTTGAAACAGGATGCGTCTTAAAATCACGCCTTCGCGTCTTTGTCGAACGCAGCGTCAAACGCAACGTTGCTTGGAGCAAAGTCCATGCTGCGGACAAAATCCAACGATTCCTCGGCACCATGGTCGCGATCCATGCCGCTGTCTTCCCATTCGACGGAAAGCGGCCCCTGATAATCGATCTTGTTCAGCTCGCGGATGATCTCCTCGAAATTGACCGAACCGCGGCCCAAACTGCGGAAATCCCATCCACGACGCCGGTCGCCAAAGTTCAAATGGCTGGCCAGGATGCCGGAACGCCCGTTGAGCGTGGTGATGGCGTCCTTCATGTGGACGTGGTAAATCCGGTCGGGGAACGCACGGATAAATTCCACCGGATCCACCCCCTGCCACAACAAATGGCTCGGATCAAAGTTAAATCCGAACTCCGGACGATAATCCAACGCCTTCAACGCCGCCTCGGCACTGTACAGATCGAACGCGATTTCCGTCGGGTGCACCTCCAACGCGAACTTGATTCCACACTCGCCAAATACGTCGAGAATCGGATTCCAGCGCTCGGCCAGCAGCTTGTAACCGTCGTCAATTTTGGACTGCGGCACCGGCGGGAAGGAATAGAACCACTGCCAAATGCTGGAACCGGTGAACCCGTTTACGATGTCCACACCGAACTTCTTCGCGGCCCGTGCGGTGTTTTTCATCTCTTCCGCAGCACGCTGCGCCACCCCCGCCGGATCGCCGTCGCCCCAGACGTATGCCGGAACAATCGACTGATGACGAAAATCAATCAAATCCAACACGCACTGTCCCACGCAGTGATTGCTGAGGGACCAGCACTTCAGACCGTACTTGTCAAGCGCGGCATGCTTCTTCTCGCAGTAGTCGTCCTGCTCCAACGCAGCTTTCACGTCGAAGTGGTCGCCGCCACATGCCAATTCCAAACCATCGTATCCCAGGCCGCTCATTTTCTCAGCAACCTGATCAAACGACAAATCCTGCCATTGTCCCGTGAACATCGTAACCGGTCGAGGCATCTTCCCATCTCCCTTATCAAAAACCCAAGTAGTCAAAAAAACGTTTCAATCCCCCATTGATAACATACCCCCCCGCCCTTGACAAGGGGGGCACGGACGGTCTTTCAGGAAGTTCCCGTCATTTATTCCAGATTTATTCCAAATTCAAATTCACAAAATTCCCATTTTCATCCTTGCCACCGTCATGCCGATTGGCCAGGCACCAGTGAACCGCCGGCTCGATGGAATACGCAACACGCGTCACGTGGCCGTCGCAGAACGCCATGGTTAACCCCCCCGCATGACAGGAACCGAACGTGCGGGCCGTGGTGTACCCCATGCGATCCTGCGTCGGCTGTTTGACCGTAGAATAAACCGCACTGCGGCAGGTGTCGTTCCCATGTCCGCCATAGCCGGTTTCATTGTCGCTACCGTCGGTTCCCGTGGTGTAGAGGCTGGCGTTCATGCTCTTTTCACCTAAAATGTACGTATTGGAAAGCCCATCACGAATTTCCCCGTCCGTCGTCTGACTCAAACCGTAAATCACGCCATGGAAACCGCGAGACGCCGCACTGTTGACCGTCGAGATGGCCGATTCCGTAGAGCCTAAAGAAACCGATGGGAAATAGTCGTAGTTGTCGTTGGCAATCCCCTTGTCCGTCCCCGTGCAGGCGGCATAATCCAGCTTGAGCGTGCTCTCCACAGAGAAATACGTCCCTTCCGTCTGCGGCGTACTTCCCGTATGCGGATAGGCCATCGCCGGACGACGCGAAGGACAATTCGCCATGGTCAACGGCGTCTCCAAACGAGAAGTCATGGCCGCCTGACGCGCAGAACCGGTTAGCCCCAACCCCAAATCATGAAGCGACTGCTGCTCGATGTACGGTAAAATATTGTAAAACCACCCCCCAGGCTGCTTCATGCCTGAACCTCGCTCCGGCTCGCCAATCCAGCGGTAATTCCAACCGCCAGATGGAAAATATTTCATGATCGCTAAATGATTCTGCGCCGCTAACGACAATTGCCGAGCATTGTTCTGACACTGCATTTGACGCGCCGCCTCCCGCGCCTGCTGCACCGCCGGCAAAAGAAGCCCCACCAGCATCCCTATGATCGCTATCACCACCAACAACTCCACCAACGTAAACCCGCAACGTGCGGGGGCGACTACGGCTACCGCCGGTTGCAACTTCGCCGGGGGACAGGCGCTTCGCTTCTGGCCCCCCTTGTACCATATTGCAAGCAACAATTTCACCAACGTAAAAGCGCTTCGTTTCATCATTTCCCCATTCTTCCCCAGCCTGGCTTTTGGAAGCGACTCCTTCATTTAACGATTCCCATTGCCACGATTTTAGTCGAAAAGCGATACACTGTCAAGACGCCAGCACCGGAATATTGAAATTCCCCAGTTGGTCCATCGGCAGAATCCCCCCCACAAAAAAACGGGAATGGAGATCATGAACCATGAACTCAGGGGGCAGAAAATTTAACTCCCTTCTGATTTTTCCCCGCCCCTTGACGAAAAACAGGAAGTTGGTAGAATGCTGAGTTAATGAATGGTGGGTGTAGTTCAGTTGGTAGAGCACCAGATTGTGGTTCTGGTTGTCGAGGGTTCGAGTCCCTTTGCCCACCCTTTGGGAAAAAGACTGGTTTCGGCCAGTCTTTTTTTCGTTTTAAAATGCCATGTCAAAATGCCATGGGTTGCGGATTTTTTCCCAGAATGGCCGGCGGTAGCGGATCTTCGTCCAGCACTTCGGTAGCGATGCGAATCAACTCGGCAAAGGTCGAAACACCAAACACCTCCAGCAGTTTTGCCCGTCGGTTTTCGATGGTTCGCAGGCTGACGTTCATCTGCTTCGCAGCTTCCTGATTGGTCAAACCCTGATAAAGCAGCCGCAACAGTGCTCTCGTTCGGTCGTCCTGAAGCTCCCAGCACTGCTTCAGGTCGGCTCGGATAGCCTGTCGGTGGCCTTCCGTCTCCGACCACTGGAAGGCGGCCTGGAACATCTTCCGCAGTTCGGGAACCGCCGTGTTCAGCTGAAAATAATCCTGAATCGGCAGCCTCAACAGCCCGATGGCACGGGCAAGCGTGGGATTTTTTTCCGTTACCAGGACCGCATGCGTAAAACCCGTTTTCCGCAAATCCTGCACCAAATTGAGGATTTCTCGGTGAGAAAGATCGTTTCCGTCCAGCACAACGCACCCTTCGCTCTCGTAACATGAAAGGAGCAATGCGCTAAAGGAAGAATGGGTACGGATGCCGTATCCAACGGGTTCCAGTGCTCCGCGTAACTCCTTGAGAAACGACACGTCTCGGGTCAGAAGAAACAGTGTTTTCCGCATATCGTCCATATTTTTTTAACAATTTTGGTTTTTTTGGTTTTTTTTACGTTTTGATGATTGCAATTTTGCCTGCAATGTATTATAGTCAGGATGAAAACATTTTCCAGAGCCAGGAATGAAAATTTCGTGCTTTTCAGGAGGAAAAAACGACGATGAAATTACCGTATTTTTGCAGTTTGTCTATTTTGTTGTTCGGGCTTCTTTTTTTGCCGGTTTGTCCGGGGGAAGAAGCGACGGTTCTCCCACCTGCGGGGGATTCCGGGGTGGAAGATTTAACGGATTTAACGTTTGACGACCTGGAGCTGGAAGCACCAACCAACGCCGACTCAACGTCGGACGCTCCGGTACCGGTTCCGGAACCTGTGGCAGGCGATCTCCCGAAGGAATCCACGCCGAAAAAGAAAGCCGACGCGAAGAAGAAAACTTCGGGCAATTTTATTTCGGATATTTTTGGCGGTTCTCAAGCCAAAACGAAGAAGAAAAAAAAGGATCAGACGCCCCTGCCTGCGGTACCGCGTTATCGGATTGAGGAAGTGATTCCGGAATATGCCATGATGATTGTGCGGGTTTTGTCGTTGGAGGATTTCAACGAACATGGAAAAACGCTGCTGGGAGAGATGGGATTAGGGTCGTTTGGGCCGGTGGATTGGATGAAATTTTCGGCATTTGGCAAGTCGGTGGAGTTTCTCGACCCCAAGCGTCCGGCGGCGGTGGTGTATCTGCCGGTAGGGACGGTGCCGAAATTGATGCTGGTGTTGCCGGTGAACGATTATCGTGGTTTTATTGAATCGTTGGGGGCCGACGTTTCGGGGTTTGACCGAGTCGTTCCGGACGATACCGTCTCCATGTTGAAAAATCCTGCCGGGTATCTGGCGTATTCGCGAAAGGGGTATGCGATTCTCGTGGAGCCGGTGCCCTCTCAGGTTTGCGACGCCCTGTTGACGTGTGCGTCGTTTCGGGAACGTGGGGGGTACTCGCCGTCGGCCATTAAGCACCCGCATTTGAGCGTGGAAATCACGCCACAGGGAATCCAGCATTTCGTGGCGTTGGGCAACGCGGCGCTGAGCGATTTTTCGCCGATTTACTCGGAAGCGATGAAAAAACTGAATATCAACGATCCGGAGCTGAACCTTTCGGAGCAATATTTTAATCAGGCGACCGGGATGATTCAGTGGGTGGACGAAAACGTGGCGAGCATGCGTCTGGACCTGAACGTTCAGAAAGGTGCGGTCGTCACGTCTGCCACGGTCATGCCGCGGCCGGATTCCAAACTTTTCAGGAATATCACCGACCCGTCGCACCCGCAAACCTACACGACGCTCAACCAGGATGCGTTTCTGAAAGTGGTTCCCGACGTTCCCGCGCCGCTGTGCGGTCAATTGGACATCACGCCGACGATGGTGGAAAAGCTGGGGCCACCCTTCAACCGGGTACGGCATGTGGAGTATGCGTTTTCGTTGCCTGGGGAGCGGGAGTTTCTGGCGGAATCGTGGTGCTTCTTTTTGGAAGTGGACAGTTCCGAGAAATTTGTGAGAGAGTTGATTGTTCCCAACGCTCAGAAAATCGGCCAGTTTATCGGTTCGGAAAAGGTGGGGGAAATCGGGGCGCAAGTGCTGGGGAACATGGCGGTTCGGCGTCAGGACCGGCAGTTGAGCCGACGTCGGCCACCGAGGAATCCGGCGGATCCGGAAAAGGCAGCCGAGCGGGGCGAACGAATCGGCCAGATGCTTGGAGGGCTTATCGGCAAATCGGCGGGAGAAAAGCAAGGATTGAAAACCGTCAATTTTGCCGGTTATGACATGTACGTTTCCGACCTGGTGTTCTTTACCGAGCAGATGAAGCGGATTCGGGCCGCCGAACAGGGGCAGGTTCCGCCGAAAAAGCCGATCGTGTTGACTGGGGAATTTACGTTGATCAAGCTGCTGAGCGGTTCGCTGGGCGGTTTGGTGAACGGGGATATTAATATGAATTTCGAAGATCGGTTTGGTGGCAATGCCCATCAGAATCTGATGGCCAGGCGGAATTGTATTGTGGTGCTGGACGAAACGCATCTGCTGATCGTGCCGGGCAACGAGTATGTTTTGAGCATGGCGGTGGAGAACTGGAATCATGTTCGGAATCGTTTTGTGCCGCCGGAAGTAATAGACCCGGAACAGACCTCCGCATCCACACCCAACGTTTTTCGCACTGTTGCGTTTGAAAAAGAAAAATTTAACGTCTATTGGAACGACATTCAACCCGACGCCTCGTGGCGTGTGCTGTGGGAAAAAATCTACTCGGAAGTGATTTTTCCCGATCGGCACCACCTTCGTAGCGCGATTCGGCTGGATATTGCCAAAGCTCAAATTCTGGCAGATTACCTGCGGACATATTATATTGCGCAGCTTCCTGCCCCGGCACTGGCGCCGCTGCCGGCCCAGACGCCCGCCATTTTGTCGATTGGGACGACCACCGACGGATACGCCTG
Organism: Planctomycetia bacterium; assembly: GCA_030535245.1. Lineage (GTDB taxonomy): Bacteria > Planctomycetota > Planctomycetia > Pirellulales > Thermoguttaceae > RGIG3701. The sequence continues at coordinate 10,858 of JAUNBJ010000031.1, forward strand.
TTTCTACAATGTTATTCCGACGCAAACGGGGAAGAACGTACTTCAGGCGTACCTCACCGCCCGTCAGCAGGCATCCCACGCCCCCAAGCCATGATGCTCCATGGATTGAAGAACGGCCTAAAAGCCGACGCATGAGAAAACACGCAAGGTTAGCGTCGGCCTTTAGGCCGCTTGCACCATCCGAACGGCCTGAAGGCCGACGCGAATCCCCCCCACTCCATTTGAAGGCACCCCTAGCGTCCCCTTTTCTGCTTATCCCCCTTCCGTCGTTCGGTGTATCTGCTAAAATACGGAAAAAAGGAGCTATTATGGAAAAAGAAATTCTGGATCGGGCAAAAAATATTCGCACACGTCTTTCGCAGCTGAAAGATTCGCTGGATTTCGAGGGTAAAACGGCGCGGGTGGTGGCTATTGAACATCAAATGGTATCCGACCCGGATTTCTGGAACGTGCCGGACAAGACCAACGCGATTGTGGCGGAGCTGAAGGGAATCAAATCGGTACTGAAACCGCTGGAAGAAGCATGGACGGCACTGGAGGACCTGGAAGCGATGATCGAAATGGCGGACGACGACGAATCGTTTGCCGCCGAGGTTCCCGCCCAGCTTGCCACGTTGGAGAAAGACCTTGACCATCTGGAACTCTTTACGTTGCTCAACGGGCCATGCGACCGGGCCGACGCGCTTTTGACCATCAACGCTCGGGACGGCGGCACCGATGCGAACGACTGGGCGGAGATGCTCCTCCGGATGTACATTAACTGGGCGGAAATGCAGGGGTACAAAGTGGAAATTCTCGACCGGCTCGACAACGAGGAGGCGGGAATCAACAACGCGACGATTGCCGTTCGTGGGCCGTTGGCGTATGGCTATTTGAAGGGGGAAACGGGGATGCACCGGCTGGTGCGGATCAGTCCGTTCAACTCGGAAGGCAAGCGGCAAACGAGTTTCGCGGCGGTGGACGTTTCGCCCGACGTGGACGATTCGGTGGAGATTGAAATCCGCGATGCCGACGTTCGGGAAGATGTTTTTCGCGCCAGCGGTGCCGGTGGCCAGCATGTGAACAAGACCTCCAGTGCCATTCGTCTGACGCACCTTCCGACCGGGATTGTCGTGCAGTGTCAAAACGAGCGATCCCAGCACCAGAATCGAGCCATGGCGATGAAGATGCTTCGGGCACGACTGGCGGGATTGCAGGAGGAAAAACGGGAACAGGAGCAGGCCGACCGGTACAACGAAAAGGCCAAAGTCGGTTTTGGTTCGCAGATTCGCAACTATTTCCTTCATCCCGACCAGCGGGTCAAAGATGCGCGGACGGGGTATTACATGGGGAGTTTCAACGCCGTGCTGGATGGGAATATTCAGGGATTCCTCGACGCCTACCTTCGCTGGCGAGTGAAGGGGGAAGTGGCTGGCAATGAATAGTGCTTTAGGCTTTCCCGGTCGTGAATCGTGAATCGGGGGGGCGGAACAACCCGATTGAAAAAATTCCCCAGCATGGTATAATGGAAAAAGCGTGATGGAAATTAGAAGTTGCCTGGAGTAATTTTTTCGGATGAGGAACCATGGACGACTCGGAAATTCTGATTGAGGCGGACCAACTTTGCAAATACTACGGTGCGTTTACCGCGATTGAAAACGTGAGCTTCCAAATTCGTCGTGGGGAGGTCGTAGCGTTTCTCGGCCCCAATGGTGCGGGCAAAAGCACGACGATGAAAATCCTTACCGGATATTTGGCTCCAAGTTCCGGAACGGCCAAAATTGCGGGGTTCGACATGAGCACGCGGCGTTTGGATGGGGCGGCGCGGTTGGGGTATCTTCCGGAAAACGGGCCGCTGTATGCCGACATGACGCCCCGTGCACTTTTGCGTTTTTTTGCGCAGGCGAGGGGGCTTTCCGCTTCGCGGTGCCGGGCCAGTATCGAGCGTGTGACGGAGCTGTGCGATTTGGGAACGGTGATGGAGAAACCTATCGGGAAACTTTCGCGAGGGTATCGGCAGCGGGTTGGGATGGCGCAGGTGTTGCTTCACGAGCCGGACGTGCTGATCATGGACGAGCCGACGGCGGGTCTGGATCCGAACCAGATTCACGAAGTCCGCAACACGATTCGCCGCCTGAGCGAGAACCGGACGATTCTTCTTTCCACGCACATTTTGCAGGAAGTGGAAGCGATGGCAAGTCGGATTCTGTTCCTCAGCGAGGGGCGGTTGCAATACGATGGGCCGTTTGACAAACTGCTTGAAAACGGCGAGACGCTTGAAGCCCGATTCCGGGAGCTGAGCGGGCGAAACGGACGGCAGGGCACTTTTCCCAAAACAGAAGAATCATGAATACGCAAATCCTCAAAGCGGTTTTTTACCGGAATTTTTTCAGTTATTTTTCCAACCCGACGGGCTACGTGTTCCTGTGTGTGTTTGTGCTTTTGAGTGCTTTCGCGGCGTTCTGGAACAACACGTTTTTCGTCACGAATCTGGCGAATCTGGATCAGCTTACGCCGTTGTTTCCGTTCGTGATGCTGGTGTTCATTCCGGCCATCACGATGAGTATCTGGGCTGACGAACGGCGGCAGGGAACCGACGAACTGATCCTGACGCTTCCGGCGCACGATTGGGATGTGGTGGCGGGAAAATATTTGGCGGGGGGGGCGATTTATCTCTCGTCGCTGCTGTTTTCGGCGTTGTGTAATTTTATTGTGCTGCGGTGGCTGGGGCACCCGGACATGGGGCTGTTCGCATGTACGTATTTGGGATATTTTCTGGTGGGGCTGGCAATGTTGGCCATCGGGATGGTGGCGTCGTTCCTGACGGCGAACCTGACGATTGCGTACCTGCTTGGGGCGATCCTGAACGTGCCGCTGGTGTTTGCGGTGTATGCCGACACGATTTTCAGCGCCGGCGGGGCGCAGGTTTTGAAATATTGGAGCATCGGTTCCCGGTTTGAGCCGTTTGGACGGGGAGTGCTTTCGTTTGCGTCGCTGTTCTATTTTTTAGCCGTCGCGGTGGTCATGCTGTACCTTTGCATGATTCTCATCAGCCGTCGGCACTGGGCGGGGGGGAAACGGGGAACCGTGCTGGCGGGGCATTATCTGGCACGTCTTTTCTGTTTGGCCGTGATCGTTTCGAGCCTGACGTTATTGTGTGGACGCTTCGACGTGCAGGTGGATTGCACGAGTGAAAAGCTAAACTCGCTCTGCCCGGAGACGATCGTGTTGCTGGAGCATTTGAAGCCGGAGCACCCGGTGGAAATCAGTGCCTACGTCAGTCCGGAAGTCCCGGAGGAGTACGTGCAGGTCAAGTACAATCTGGAAGCGATGTTGCGTCAGATTGAAAAATACTCGCCGAACATTCATGTAAATATTTATCATTTAGAGCGGTTCACCGATGCGGCGACGCAGGCGGAGAAAGATTTTGGCATTCTCCCGCAGAAGGTCAACGTGGTGAAGCGGGGGAATCTGGAAACGGAGTACGTCTATCTGGGCGTGGCAATGACGTGCGGGCTGAACCGGGACGTGACGCCATTTTTGACGCGGGGGCTTTCGGTGGAGTACGAGCTTTCGCGTTCGCTTTTGAGTGTCACGGCGGCGCAGCGGAAGCGGGTGGGGATTTTGGTCAACGACGCGAACCTGATGGGCGGTTTCAACATGGCGACCATGCAGGTGGATTCCCCCAGCCCGATTGTCACCGAGCTTCAACGTTCGTGGGAGGTGATTCCGGTTCGTGCCAAGGAGCCGATTTCGCCCGATTCGATCGACGTGCTTTTGGCGGTGCAGCCTTCGACCCTGCCGCCCGACGAGCTGAAAAATTTCGTGCAGGCGGTGAACGACGGGGTTCCGACCGCGATTTTTGAGGATCCCATGCCGATTTATGGGGACATTACCGGAACCGGAATGGTTCGCCGCCCGCCGCAGAACGCGAAAAATCCGTTCCTTCTTCAGCAGGAAAGCCTGCCGAAGGGGGACATTCGCCCGCTCTGGAAAGATTTGGGGGTGCGGTTTGCCGACAAGAGCGTGGTGGCCCAGCAGTACACGCCGATCCCGCGGCTGGCCATGCTGCCGGCCCAGTTTTTGCTGATCGACCGCAACGAGCGGAACGCGAAACCGTTTGCCACCGAATGCCCGGCGACGCGGGGGTTGCGGCGGATGATCGTGCCGTTTGCCGGATTCCTGGCACCGATGGGGGAGGACAAAACGGTGCGATTCCTCCCGCTTCTGGTCGCGTCGAGCAATTCCGGAGTTTCGGCGGTGGACGATCTGCTTCGCATTCCGGCGATGGGGTGTTCGGTCGCCAACCTGAAAACGGACGGGGCGTTTGAAATCGACCAGAAGCGATACGCCGTGGCTGCGGAGATTCGCAAACCGAATCCGCGTCCCGACCGGGGGGAGATTCACGTCGTGTTGACTGCGGACATGGATTTGCTGTTCGACATTTTCTTCCAGTTCCGGGCCGAGGCGGTTTCCGAGGATGTGGATTTCGACAATGTGACGTACGTGCTGAACGTGCTGGATTTGCTGGCGGGCGAAACGCGTTTTTACGCCATTCGGGAGCATCAGCCGGTTCATCGGAAGCTGGAGGCGATCGACCGGATCACGTCGGTGGCACAGGAGGAAAACGCGCGGGAACGGAAGAAGCTCCAGGACGGTTTCAATCAGATGGTGAAAACGGAGCAGGATAAAATCGAGAAGGAAAAAATTCGATTGTCGGAGGAACTGGAGCGTGGAAAGATCAACCAGTCGGTTGCCGACACGCAGTTGGCGATGTTCGTGGAGGATCGGCTGAAGCGGCTGACGGTGGAGGAAGAGCGTGCTCGAACTGAGATGCAGCAGAAAATGGATCGTCTGGAAACGCAGCTTCAAAGTCGCGTGATTCGGGCGCAGAACCATTGCAAGCTGTTGGCCGTGGTGCTGCCGCCCATCCTGCCGCTGGTCGTGGCAATCTGGGTGTTCTTTCGTCGCAAGTGGAAGGAGCACGAGGGGGTTTCCCGCCAGCGGTTGCGTTAGGGACTTTTCCATGCGGGGCAAACAGGATTTTGGGAACTGAAACCATGAACGAAAACACGAAAACGATTCTTTTTTTGATGATAGCGGTGGTGCTTGGGGTACTGGCGGCGGTGTTTGCCATCCCGAAAAACACGACGTTTAACGTGGACGACATGGTGGGACAGGAGCTGTTTCCGGAGTTGAAAAACGCGTTGGACGTACATGCCATGGAGATCGTCCGATTCAACGAAAAGACGGGCGACATCGTGCCGTTTGAAGTGCGTCAGGTGCACAAACAGTGGTGCCTGCCGTCGCATGATAATTACCCGGCCGACGCGAAGGATCAGGTGGTGGCTGCCGCGTCGTCGCTCATGGGACTTCGGGTGATTCGCGTGGCGGATCGTCGGGGTTCGGCACACGAGCAGTATGGCGTTTTGGATCCCGACCCGGCCAAATTGCGGGCGGGGATGACGGGCGTCGGGGAAAAAGTGGTGATGAAAGATGCGGCGGGGAAGGTGCTTTTGAACCTGATCATCGGTCGCGAAGTGGATGCGGGAAGCGGGAAGCAGTACGTACGTCGTGCGGGGCAGGACCCGATTTACATCGTGGAGTTGCGGACGGACGCTCTGTCCGCCGACTTTGCCGACTGGATCGAGAAGGACCTGATGAAACTTCAGCCGTGGGACGTGCTGGGGCTGGATGTTTACGACTATTCCCTCGACATGGCGGCGGGAACGACGAACGTCCGTGGGAACGTCCGGCTGGAATACGTCGATATGGAGGAAGCTCCGTGGAAAATGACGAGCAACCAGATTCCAACCGGAAACGGCGGTATGGTGGAGCGTCCCCTTCCGGAAGGAAAAACGCTCAACATGGAAAAGCTGGAGAAATGCCGGAACCAGCTCTCTGAAATGCGGATTGTCGACGTGGCGAAAAAGCCGGAAGGGTTGACGTCCGATTTGAAAGTTCCCGGCAACCTGGCGTTCTCCCAGGATGCGGTAAATTCGTTGAAGGAAAAGGGATTTTATCTGGTGGAGTTTCCCACCGGGGAGGGACAAACCCAGCGGGTACTGCTTTCCAACGAGGGAGAAATGCGGGTGCTGTGCAAGGAGGGGGTGGCGTACATCCTCCGATTTGGGAACATTGCGGGCCAGCAGGCGTTTGCCGAGGGGGAAGCGAAAGACAACGTGAATCGTTACCTGTTCCTCATGGCGGATTTGGAGGAAAGCACCGTCACGAAGGAGCCGCTTTCCGAGCTGCCGCAACCCCCGGCCCTCGGTGCCGACGAGGAGACGCAGGCCAGGTATGCCACGGAAAAGGCCGCTGCGGAAGCGATGAATGCCGAAATTGAAAAGCGGAACGCCGAGGCGGTGGAGGCGGCGAAGCAAAAAGTCGCGTCGCTCAACGAACGGTTTGCGGACTGGTACTACGTCATTCCGAACAACGTTTACAAGGAGATTCACCTGACCTACGACGACCTGTTCACCGTCGCTTTGCCCCCGTCGGACAAGCAACCGCACGACCATGAGCATGATCATGACCACGATCATGAACATGACCACGGGCATGACCACGACCACGACCAGGAACATGGGCACGACCACCCGGAGGACGTCACGAAATGACGCGTGACGTGCTTTTGGGCTTTGGCGGCAACGAAGGGGACGTGGCGCGGGCCTTTGAGGAGGGGTTGGCCTGGCTGGAAAAATTACCCTGCGTGCGGCGGTTACGTGCGTCGCGTTTGTGGACGTATCCCCCGATGGGTTGCGAACCGCAGGCGGCCCCTTTTTGTAACGGCGTCGTTCGGCTGAGTGTCGCGGAGGCTCTTACACCGGACGCCTTTTTCGCCCACGTGATGACGCTGGATCGGAAAAAGAAACAGGAAAAAACAGAACGCTGGCACTCCCGGCAGGCCGATTGGGATTTGCTTCTGTTCGGCGACTGCGAGATTCACGACTGGCCCCGGCTGATTGTGCCGCATCCTTTTTTACCATGGCGTCGGTTTGTTTTGGAGCCGGCCCTGGAAATTGCCGCCGACATGCGTCACCCATCCACCGGAAAGACGCTGGAGCAGCTACTCGACCAACTCCATGCCGGGGCGGAGGTGATGGAGATCAACGTCGCCTGCCGGGAAGATGCGGCACGACGGGATCGCGCTCGAACGCTGGGGGTTCCGTACCTCGACTGCCGCGACGTGTGGCGGTCGGAAGAAAACATTCCCACGCAAAAGATTGTTTCGTTGGCGCGTGGAGCGTATGGCGATTTCAGAACGTCGCCAAAGAAATAAAGGCCTGTATTGTCAACGTTTCGGAGGGAAAGATACGGGCGGCATTTGGAGGAAAAAATGACTCAATGTATTCATACGGTTGCGGCGCTGCGAACCCTGGTGGACGGATTCCACCGGGAGGGAAAAACGGTTGGGCTGGTGCCGACGATGGGCGCCTTACATGCCGGACACCTCAGCCTGGTGCGGCGTTCCATGGCACGGTGTGACCGTACGGTGGTTTCCATTTTCGTCAATCCCACCCAGTTTGGCCCGACGGAAGATTTTGACCGATACCCGCGAACGCTCGGAAACGACGTGAAACTCCTGTCCGAACTGGAAAAGGAGGGGGAGCCGGAAATCCTCGCGTTTGCCCCGTCGGTGGAGGAGATGTACCCGCAGGGTTTCGATACGTACGTGACCGTTGGCGGCCCGGCCAAACCGCTGGAAGGGCAATTTCGCCCCACGCATTTTCGCGGCGTGGCGACGGTGGTGCTGAAACTGTTCCACATGTCGCGGTGCGACGTCGCCTTTTTCGGCCAGAAAGATTTTCAGCAGGTTCAGGTGATACGCCAGTTCACGCGGGATTTGAACGTTCCGGTCGAAATCGAGATCTGCCCGATTGTCCGGGAAGCGGACGGCCTGGCAATGAGTTCGCGGAACCGGTATCTTTCCAGCGACGCGAGGAATCGGGCGCTTTCGCTTTCCCGAAGTCTCCGGAAGGCGGCGGAAAAGGTGCGTGCCGGTTGCCGTTCCCGTTCGGAGCTGGAGGCGGTGATTCGAGCGGAAATCGCAACGTGCGCGAACCACAAGATCGACTACATTGCCATCGTGAATCCCGAAACGCTCCTGCCGGTGGACGAAAACCTGACCCTTCCGGTCTCCATCCTGTTGGCCGTGAAGGTGGACGACACGCGACTGATTGATAACATCCTGCTTTAATTTATTGGAATCGCCATGCAGCAAACACTTTTTTATCTGCCGTATCAGCTTGGGGGATTCCCCCTGTTCGGGTTGGGGATCGTACTGGGCCTGTGGTTTTTGGCAGTGCTTCTGGTTTCCCTGCGAAGCTGGAAAAAAAGCGGCTGGAACCGGGAGAAAACCTCGACGCTTCTCCTTTCCCTGGTCGTGGGCGTGGTGGTTTCGTGGGGGCTTCCTCTGATTGGACGCCCGGCAGGGGTGCCGATTCAGGGATACGGCCTGATGATGTTGCTGGCCATCCTGCTTTCCGGCGGGCTGGTCGTCTGGCGGGCGCCGCGGTTCGGGTTCACACATGACGACGTGTTTGAAATCTGCCTCTGGCTGTGCATTCCGGGACTTATCGGGGCACGGCTTTTCTACGTGATCGAGTATTGGCAGGAAATTTATACGCCGAACGTTGCGGAGCTGATTTTCCGTATCCTGAACTTTCCCGCCGGGGGGCTGGTCGTGTACGGCTCGTTTTTCGGCGCGGTTGTGGGAGGGACGTATTACCTCTGGAAAAAGCGGCTCTCCATGCTCCGAATGTTCGACCTTCTGGCCCCCGGCATGATGTTGGGGTTGGCACTGGGACGCATCGGCTGCTTCCTGAACGGCTGCTGCTTCGGCGGGGTGTGCGATCTGGAACACCAGCATTGGGGCGTTTCCTTTCCGGCAGGCAGCCCCCCGTACGAACGTCAGCTCGAAAATGGCGACATTCACGTGGATCCCAACGCGTTTTACTACGGAATGCGTCTGGAACAGACCCCCGACGGTACCCAGGTCGCGGAGGTTTCTCCCAACGGTGAATCGGCCCGGCATGGGATTCAGGCGGGCGACCAGATCACGTACCTGAACGGCACTTCGCAGCCAACACGCGACCAGGTGTTGGAGATTTTGATTTTTCGGGTGCGGCAGGAGGGGCTGATTGCCATGGAATGCCAACGGAAAGGCGACACGTTCCGTACCCTCTGGACGACGACGCGTTCCGCCGGCCCGGTCAGCCTGCCGGTCTACCCGACGCAGCTTTATAGCAGCGGGATGGCTTTTTTGCTCTGCCTTGTCCTGCTGCTGCACGCCCGACTGCGAAGAAACCCCAACGGGCTGGGCTTAAAACGCGACGGCGAAGCGATTTCGCTGATGTTGCTGCTCTACTCCATCAACCGCTACTGCCTTGAAAATGTGCGTATCGACGAGGCCGATTTCCTCCAGACCGGACGCACCGTGTCGCAGAACGTCAGTATCCTGCTGTTCCTGCTGGCCGCCGCGATGATGGTCTGGATTCACGTTCGCCCCGCCAAACGCGTCTGAATCCCCCCCGAAATTACCGCTGAAGTTTGTCCGCAGAAATCACCTGCGGCCCGTCGCCAGCGGTCTTTTCATAGAAACCGCCGCCGCTTTTCTTGTATTGCGTGAAACCATGCTTCGCCAGATTCTTCGGACTGAGCATGTCCCGCTCGCTTTTCACCGACGCGACGCGAAAGTCAAACCGCCGCCGCACCGGTTGTCCACATCGGGGGCATTTCTCCAAAGGCGCTTCCGACCGATCCTGCAACTCCTCAAAAATCATGTCGCAGTCCGCGCCACACACGTCGCTATGCTCGTACTTGTAAAGAGGCATTTTATCGATACTTTCCTACCACCAAACTGGAATTGTGTCCACCAAAACCGAAACTGTTGGAAAGAACGTAATTGCATTCCCGCTCCACCGCATGGTTCGGCGTGTAGTTCAAATCGCATTGCGGGTCGGGCGTGTCCAGGTTGATCGTCGGCGGAATCACCCCGTTCTGAATCGCCAGCACGGAGAAAATCATCTCCACCGCACCGCTGGCTCCCAGAAGGTGCCCGGTCTGGCTCTTGGTACTGGAAACATTCACCCGATACGCGTCCCCCCCGAAAACCTTCTTGATGGCGTTCGTTTCCGCAATGTCGCCCAAATGCGTGCTCGTTCCATGCGCGTTGATGTAGTCGATCTGCTCCGGATTCAAATGCGCATCGGCAAGTGCAAAGCGGATCGCGTGGGCCGCCCCGTCCCCCAACTCGCTCGGCTGCACGATGTGAAACGCGTCCGACGAGGAACCTGCCCCCAACACCTCGGCGTAAATCTTCGCTCCGCGTTTTTTGGCATGTTCCAACTCCTCGAACACCAACACCCCCGAACCTTCGCCCATGACGAAACCGTCTCGATCCCGGTCGAACGGACGGCTCGCTTTTTCCGGCTCGTCGTTCCGCTCCGAAAGTGCCCGCATGGCAGAAAACGCCCCCACACCAATGCCGACAACCGCCCCCTCGCATCCCCCCGTCAACGCAAAGTCCACACGGTTCAGACGAATGGCGTCCATGGCCGCCTCCATCGAATGCCCCGCACTGGCACACGCGGAAACCACCGCATAACTTGGCCCCTGAAGATTGCACCGGATGGACAAATGCCCCGCCGCCGAATTGGGAATAATACGCGGAATCGTAAATGGAGAAATCTTGGAAACCCCCTTGGAAAGATACCGGGCTTCCTGCTCCTCCAAAGTTGCCAAACCCCCAATCCCCGAACCAATGAAACACCCACCGCGAAGCGGATTTTCCCGCGACATGTCCAGCCCCGAATCCGCAAACGCCTGAATCCCCGCCACGATACCAAACTTCGTGTTCGTATCCAGGTGACGCGCGTCTTTCGGCTCCAGATAACCGTCCGTCGTGAATGTCTCCGGAAGATGCCCCGCAATCCGACAACGGAATCCGGTCGCGTCAAAAGAACGGATGGGCACGATCCCACTCTTGCCGGCAATCACGTTTTCCCAGGATTCCGACACCCCGCAACCCAAAGGACAAACCATTCCCATTCCGGTAATGACGATTCTTCGTTCCACGACACACCTCCAACGTTCATTCCGACCACCCTAAAGACAGCCCAACACGCCATGCCGCGATGAACCCCTTTGGAGACCCATCGCGACACCAATTACGATTAAGAATAAGCCAACCGCGAACAGAAAAAAACTTCCTGCCCGAAGGAGAGAGTCCTGTAGCGGAATCAGCCTTTCTTCTCGGCCAGCTCTTTTCCAATATGCTCCACCACGTCGCCAATCGTCTGGACGTCTTCGGTTGCGTCTTCCGGAATCGTGATTCCAAACTCGTCCTCCAACTCCATGACCAACTCCACCAGGTCGAGCGAATCCGCACCCAGATCGTTCACAAACGACGTTTCCAGGGTCATTTCGTCCTTGTTAAATCCAAGGTGGTCACTGACAATGGTCTTGACGCGATCTTCAATATTGTTCGTATCCACAAGCTATCTCCTCTACAAAATGAATGTTCTCTCCCCATGCCCCCTCGGGGCACAGCTTATAAACAAACGCAGTTTACCACATTCTGACACTTTTGGCAAGGCCCGCTGGCAGACTTATGCCGTCATACCGCCATCCACCGGAATTACCTGCCCCGTAATGTACCCCGCCGCATCGCTCGACAAAAACAACACCGCATCGGCAATGTCCTGCGCGTCGCCAACCCGATTGAGCGGAATCCGCTTTTTGGCTTCCGTAATGATCATGTCGCTCAGCACCGCCGTCATGTCCGTCGCAATGAACCCCGGAGCCACCGCGTTGCACGTGATTTTCCGCTTCGCGTACTCCCGCGCCACCGTGTTCGTAAAACCGATCAGCCCCGCCTTCGACGCCGAATAGTTCGCCTGCCCCGGATTGCCAATCAGCCCCGAAACGCTCGAAATATTCACAATCCGACCCCAACGCTTCTGCATCATCGGCATGATACACGCCCGCGTAAACGTGAACGCGCCACGAAGATTCGTCGTAATCACCGCGTCCCAGTCCTCATCCTTCATGTTCGCCAGCATGGTGTCCCGCGTGATCCCCGCACAATTCACCAGAATGCTCACCTTCTCCCACTTCGCCAGCACCGCGTCCACGACGCCCTGCGCTTCTTCCGTCACGCCGACGTTCGCACCAAACGCTTCCGCTTCGCCGCCCGCCGCGAGAATCTCCTCGACCGTGCCCCGGACCCGCTCCACCGAGGTCGCTACGCACGCCACTTTCGCGCCATTTTCCGCCAGCGACAACGCAATCGCCTTGCCAATCCCCCGCGACGCCCCCGTCACGATCGCGACCCGGTCGCTCAAATCCACCGTCAAACGCGAATGCTTTTCCGCCATGTTCTATTCTCCATATTTCGGGTTACGCGGACTTCCGCCCGCTGCCTATCCCCCTAAAGACCCATTCCAGCCTCTAAAAGGAACCTTTCGTTTATTGAATGCCGCAACGCCCCGTTCCCGTCAGACCTCCACGCCCTGACAGTTCACCTTCCGATCAATCCGCTTCATCAAACCGCGAAGCACCCGCCCCGGGCCGACTTCCACAAACGCATCGTACCCCTCCGACAACAAATACCGCATCGATTTCTCCCACAACACCGGGGAAAGAACCTGCCGAATCAGCAAGCTCCGTATCTCCTCCGGATCGGAATGTACCGCAGCGTCTACGTTGGAGACCACCGGAATCCGAGGCGTCTTCAATGCGACCCCCGCCAGCACCTCTGCCAGCCGCTCGTCCGCTGGCTTCATGATCGGAGTATGAAACGCCCCGGCCACCGCCAACGGCACCGCACGGGCAATGTTCTCCGCCGACGCCTTCTCCGCCGCCCGCTCGCACGCCGCTTTGGAACCCGACACCACCGTGTTCCCCGGACAAAGCAGATTCGCAACAAGCAACGTGTCGTCCCCCCGAACCTGATCGCATAAATCTTCCACCACGCTCAAATCCGGTCCCAGCATACTCACCATGCCGCTGGGCGTGGCGTCCGATGCCTCCTGCATCGCCATCCCCCGACGCTGCACCACCAAAAGGCCTTCCTCAAAATCCATCACCCCGGCAAACACGAGCGCCGTGTACTCCCCCAGACTCAACCCCGCCGCCGCACTGCATTGCGAGACCCAGTCCGGCTGCGTCGCCCGAAGCTGCTCCAGCGCCGCCAAACTCGTCACGAACAACGCCGGCTGGCTCACGACCGTGGAACTCAATTTCTCGATCGGGCCGTCAAAACAAAGCTCCGTCAACGAATACCCAAGAATTTGATCCGCCCGGTCGAAAAGGTCTTTGGCGGCTGGCAAAGATTCGTACAGTGCACGCCCCATTCCAACAAACTGGGCACCCTGGCCGGGAAACAAAAAGGCGGTCTTACCCATGATTCAGCTCCTTCGGGACTCCAAAATCGATTCAGAAATATCTAAAACACCCTACGGACATCGCAGGACATACCCCCAGAGGACAAACAACAAAACACGACTTCTAAAAACCCACTCCGGCCCTGAAGAACCTCGAAATTTTGCCCTGCATTCGTCCTAAATCGAGCATGTAAAGCAACATACAACGACCCATGCCACCCTGCTGGAAAACAAAATCACGCGCGTTCCCGTCCGGCAAAGCGGCTTTTAGAAGGCGTCAAAAGAACTTTGTTCCATCCACGTCGGAGGATTATTTTTCTTCCATTTCCACGACTTTGCGACCCATGTACGTGCCACAATTCGGGCAAACCGCATGCGGCAAAATCGCTTCGTGGCAGTTGGCGCAATAGGCCACCTGCCTGGCCGTTTTGTGATCCTGCGAACGACGCGTGCCCGTACGGGAATTGGAATGCTTTCTCTTCGGAACTGCCATGATACACCTGTCCTTGCACTATTAATAAAGTAAGTAGTGGCCGCTTTCTAAAACACGTTCTGGCCCCAAACCCTGACGCCAGAATACGCTATCCAGACTTGCGCCCGATCTCGATTCCCACGAAGACCGCCTATTATAACCGTCGTGCGAAAGATGTCAAGGGGTCGGGAACGAGTGGACAACTCTTTTTCAAACGCCGCCGCGTTGTTGGTCGTTATCGCCCGTCGTCTCCCAAACCGCCCAGATTCATCCTCAAGAACCCTTTTGCAAAAATCATTCCCGTTTGGGAAGGGGTGGGGTGGGAATGGCTCCGACCAGGCGGCGGACAATGGCGTCGTTGGTCATCCCCTCGGCCTGCGCCTGGAAATTGACACTGATTCGGTGACGCAGCACCGGCACGGCCACGCGGCGAATATCCTCGATCGAAACCGCAAAACGCCCATCCATGGCGGCGATCGCTTTCCCTCCCTGAATCAGGAACTGTCCGGCTCGCGGCCCGGCACCCCAATCCACCAGGTCTTTCACAAACGGCGGTGCCGACGGGTCGCCCGGACGTGTGGCCCGCACCATCGACGCCACGTACTTCACAATGTACTGGCTCACCGCCACCGAATTGACCAACCGTTGGAGGGCCGAAATCGTCTTGGCACTGAGGATTTTCCGCACCTCGACCTTTTCGCTTCGGGTGGTGACGGAGAGAATCCGTTCCTCCTCGTCGAGTGTTGGGTAGTCGATTTTGATGTTAAACATGAACCGATCCAGCTGCGCTTCAGGGAGCGGATAAGTCCCTTCCTGCTCGATGGGGTTCTGCGTGGCGATGGTGAAAAACGGGTCGGGAAGCTGCCATGTGGTTTGCCCGATGGTAACTTCCCGTTCCTGCATGGCCTGGAGCAGGGCGGCCTGGGTTTTGGGCGGCGTCCGGTTGATTTCGTCGGCCAGCAGGATGTTCGTAAACACCGGCCCCTCGACAAATCGGAAACTCCGCTTCCCGTTTTCGTCCTCCTCCAGCACGTTCGTACCGGTGATGTCCGACGGCATCAGGTCGGGCGTGAACTGGATTCGTTTGAACTTCACGTCCAGAATCCGTGCCAGCGTACTGACCATCAGCGTTTTGGCCAACCCCGGAACCCCTTCCAGCAGGCAATGTCCACGCGTAAAAATGGCGGCAAAAAGCTGCTCAATAACTTCGTCCTGCCCGATGATGATTTTCTGGAGTTCCTCCTGCATCACCTTCCGCTGCCGGGCGAAGTCTTTCAAAATATCCGCTAAATTCCGGGTCGTTTCTGCCATAAAACAAAACCGTTACTTGTTTTCCACCACGGGAGCCGGAGCTTCCGGAGCTGCCGCCGTGGGTGCCGGGGAACGAAACAGTTTCCGCAGCGGCTGCACCACGCGGTTGTTGATGGTGATGGCGCTTCCAATCGTGGCTACGACCAGGGCGACGAGCAGGATCGCGTTGAAAATCCAACGTCGCACCCCATGCCCGGTCGCGTCGCCGATGTAGCTTTTGCTGTTGTTCATCAGGAAGAAGATCAGGTACGCAATCGGCAACATCGTAAAGCAGATGGCGCTGGCAAATACCGGGAACCAGAACGGAAGCTGCGTCACGACGCCAAAAATACCGATCGACGGCAACAGGGCGCACAGGCGGAACGTCCATTTGGTGTATTTCAGCCCGAACATCTCCGGCAGCGTAAACCCACAGACCACCATGTGCGCGGAAATCGCGCCGCACGCCATGCCGACCAGACCGAGGTCGAAAATCACCCGGCCCGCCGGCCCCACAAGATCCACCAGCACTTTCGACGCTTCCAGCGGTTTCAGACCTTCACGAAGCATATCCGTGGTATAGACGCCGCCGACCGTCATGCCGACCATGATCAGCGACGTGACCAACGCGAACGGCACGAACATCGACATGCCCAAATCCCACTTGGCCAGCGTCCGATGGTGCGGCCCCCACCCCTTCGCCAAAAGCGAATAGGGATAAAGGAACGTCATGTTGATTCCCACCGCAGCCCCCAGCATCCCCAGCACGAGCACGAGGTTTTTCGGGTCTTTCAGGATTTCGCCCGAATCCAGCCCCAGGAATCCGCGTCCCATTGCGCCCCAGTCGATGTTCCGGAAATTACAGATCACGACCACCGCAAACGCCAGAATGACCATCGCGATAATCATTCGCAGGAACCATTCGTAAATCTTGATCCCCGCGCGGCTTCCGCCGTAGCTCCAAACCGTGATGATATTCACCAGAAGCAACACCACTCCGGTGCAGCAGCAAATGCAGCGTCGAACACCGTCCGTCAGGTCGCCGCTCATGCTGGCCATATCGCACACCGCGCCGGCCGCCAGACCGTACTGCGGGAAGTGCCAAATCACCGACGCGGAGAGCGTCCCCAACGCCCAGAGGAACACCAGCACCCAGCCCACCCGTTTTCCAAACGCGGCGTAAGGGCGTTCCTGCGTGGTCAGTACGACGTTGCTCAACGCTGCCATCATGCAGACGCCCAGAAACATCGCCAGCGGCTGCACCCAGAGCAGTTTGTATCCGAACGACGCGCCTGCCACCACACTGGCTGCGGCACTGCCCGCCCCCAGCGTCATGGCACTTTGCAGCAATCCCGGCCCGGAACGCTTCAGATAACCGGCCACCTTCGGTCCCAGCGGCATTTTCTCCAACGCCTCCAGCCCCTCAATTTCCTTTTGCAGTTTTTCCGGGTCCCATTTTGCCGTCATGGGCAACCCTTTGCTTTCCTCTGCGGACATGCGTTCCTCCATCGTTGTATGAATTTCCAATCGCCTTCTTCAGGCTCCCTGTTAAAAAATCGTTTTCGGAATTTCTATTTTATACCCTTTTTATTCCTTCCCCGCAAGTGGGCGCTATGCCCGGACATGCGCCGCATGACAGACCGCCAGTGCCAACGCGTCGGCCAAATCGGGCGGTTCGGGGAGTTCGGGAAGTCGAAATTCGAGCTGAATGGCCCGCTGAATCTGGTTTTTAGACGCCCGACCGTTGCCCGTGACCGTTTTCTTAACCGTCGTGGCGGAATAGCTGGCCACAGGCACGTCGTGCAGGGCGGCACACAGGCAGATCACCCCACGCACATGCCCCATCAAAATGGCCGTCTCCGGACGCGCGTAGTGCGAGTACACTTCCTCCAACGCCAGCACTTCCGGTTTCCACGTGTCGAATACGTCCTGAAGATTTTGGTGAATCTCCAAAATGCGCAAAGGAAGCGTCTCTTTGGACTTGCCACGAATGACGCCCCCTTCCAGCAATTTCAGTTCCCGCCCTTTTTTCCGCAGGACGGCATACCCGGTCGTGTTGATTCCGGGATCGACCCCCAGAATAATCATTCTTCCGTCACCACCGCATTCCGGAACCAGACGACGCCCCCTTCCGACTGGAACGCGATCTTTCCCGGCACGTTCTGCACGCCGTAGGCCACGTTGACGATCACCCCGTTGACCCGCACGACGACCACCTCCTCGAAACAGGTGATCTCTACCTGATTCCACGCGTCGGTGCCCGGTTTTTGAGCACAGCGGATTTTCGTCAGGGTGTGCATTTTACCGCCGATGGCGTTTTCTTTGGTCTTGGCACGGGCCGCATCGCCCAACACGGTGTAACCCCAGAAACCAAACACGTCACCGATGTTGCCGGTTTTCATCTGGACCTCCACGCAGGGGGGCAAAAATGCCGGGCCGCGTCCCACCAGCCGCAGGAACAACCCGCTGTTGGCGTTCGGGTTTTCTTCCGGATAACGGATTTCCGCTTTCAGGGTGAAGTTTTTGTAATCTTTCTTCGTTTCCAGCCAGCCCATTGGGGTTCCGGAAATTTTCAACACCCCATCAGCAAGTTGGAACACCTCCTCCTGAACCCCATTGTCGGCAAGAAAATAACCGAAATCGGCAAGCGTTTTCCCCTCCAACAGATTTTCCTGACCGGTCGCAGAATTTGCCATCAGTCCCAATACCAGCAGGCACAGTAGTTTTTTCATCGGTTTCTCCTTTCATTGAAAAAGTTCATTGTACACGTCCGCCCCCGATGTTGTCAAGCACCCGGCAACTTCTAAAACCCAATTCCGGCCCAAAACGGTGATGGAATGATAGTTTGGTATGATGTCGGAGCCGTGGACGAAGCGAAGCGTAGTCCCGGAGAACTGCCGAGTGTTTTTCCACGGCTTTCGGAACTACCCGGTTGGTGTTTTATAGATGAATAAATATTAGCGAACGAAGTGAGCGTAGTAAAAAGTTTTTGCCCCGGGTGCGGGGCGGCACACTACGGCTGCCGCAAGGTTGGAAGCGCATGGCCATTCCCCCTATTCCCTAGTGTTGTGTCCAAAAAATAAATAATATTCGTCTAAAAGTTTTCGGAGGGGTGGGCGTCCCCGCCCACCCATTAGGGCGTAAGCCCTAACAAAAGGTTAGGAAAAGGCTAACGCCTTTTTTGGTGGGCGAGGACGCCCACCCCTCCGTAGACATTGCCACAATTTATAAGAAGGACGCAACACTAGGGCGTTGCCCCAGGCTATTGAATATGCCCCGTTGGGGCATATAGGGAATAAACGTTTTTTTAAATGTATTGCGCTTCCCTAAAATGCGGAAATGGATTATAATCGGCGGCATGGCACCTCCAATTAACGAAGACGGAATCATTCTGCGAACGGTCGATTTCAGCAACACAAGCTGCGTCGTCACGTTCTTCACGCGGGAGCATGGAAAAATCGCATGCCTGGCCAAAGGGGGGCGTCGTCTGAAGAACGCATTCGATTTTTCGCTGGATTACATGAATCTTTGTAAAATTTTGTACTACCCCAAATCGGGCGACACGCTCGACCTGGTGACGGAATCGAAGCTATGTGAACGGTTCCGAACTTCTTGTCTGCCAGTGATTTACGGCGGATTCCATGTGGTGAATTTGCTGGACAGTTTCACCGAAATGGGGGATTCTCAGCCGGAATTATTCGACTTGACGAAATCTGCGTTAATGGCTATGGTAGCAATGGACACACGGTGTCGTGGTGGCACGCTCGCGCGACCGCCGGAAATTTTGTGTCGCTGCCTGTTGCATTACGAGCTTCGGCTGTTGGCGGAAGTGGGGCTGGCCCCGTCGCTTCATACCTGTGTGGAATGTTCGGCGGACGTGCTGGCCGACGATTCGCGACGCGTGGCCCTTGGAATGCTGGCGGGTGGGGTGCTGTGCGAGAAATGTCGGCACCGTCACACCAAAACGGCGATGGTTTCCCGAACGGCCCTGCTGACGTTGCGTCAACTGGCGCGTCCCGGCGAATACTGGGAGCCGTTGCAGATTGGCCCGCGCATCCTCGGCGAAATTCGTGGTGTATGGACCCCTTACCTGGCCCATCAGCTGGAGCATCCCGCTCCGGTGTTGCAGTGGCTGAAACGATAAGAAAAATTAACCTTTTCCGACTTATGAATCGACGTTTGAACCCGATATTTTTGGTATTTCTGGTAGGAGTTTGGCTTCTGCTGGAATGCGGCTGCGCGTCGATGCATCGGAAAAATGCGAACCTGTCCGAGCTGGATCGAATCGAGTCCGACCTGCGGGCCGATCCGAAACAGGAGGTGGATAGTAGCCAAATTCGCGAGGAATCGGCCCAGTTCGAGGCGGAGGAGGAAACCTTTTCCACCATGACGCCGGAAAAGTTCGGCAAACGGGTGAAGATTTTTTTCCTGACGTTAGTCAATCTGGAACCGGACCAGGCGGCAGCGGTGCTGGCGTTTGGGCAGGGGGTGGAGCTGTTCGACCGGGGCGAATTTGAGAAGGCGGCCGACAAGCTCTGGTACGCGTATTTCCGCTGGCCCGATTCTCCGTTGCAGGAGGATGCCATTTTCCTGCGTGCCGAGTCGTTTTTCTTCGCCAACCACTACGCCAAAGCGGAGCGAGAATACGAACGCCTGCTGAAAAAATACGATTCCACGCGTTATCTCGACCGGGTATCGCCGCGGCTGTTTGCCATTGGTCAATATTGGGACAAGATGGATCAGGCCAACCGTTACGGTGCTCTGTCGCCCAATTTCACCGACAAGACACGACCGTTTGTCGGCACGTATGGGGAGTGCCTCAAAGCGTACAAGGCCATTTTCATGCACGACCCGAACGGACTGTGGGCCGAACATGCGCTGATGGCGGCCGGCAACGCGTGCTACCTTCGAGGGCAGTACGTGGAAGCGTCCCAGTATTACGATGACCTGATTCGGAATTACCCGCAGACCAAACACCTGCTTCAGGCCTGCGAGTTGAACCTGTCGGCCAAACTGCTGATGTACCAGGGGCCGGAATACGATGGCAAACCGCTGGAGGATGCCGACAAGCTGGCCGAACGGCTGCTCCATCAGTTTGACACGCAGCTGGGGCCACGGAAACAGGCGATCGTCGCCACACGGAACAAAATTGTGGACGCGAAAGCCGAACGTGACTTGGGATTTGCGAAGTTTTACGAAACCAAACGGCTCTACGGTGCGGCCCGTTATTACTACATGCTGGTGATGAACGACTATCCGCAGAGCGTCGCCAGCGAGTATGCCAGGGAACGGTACGACGTGATCAAAGATTACCGCGCCGAACCGGTGGATTACTTCGCGTGGCTCAAGAAAATTTTCCCGGAAAAATAAACGCGTGCCGCAGCGCAAACCTTTTCCGAAGAATACCCTTTTTACACGTTTTCCAATGGTGAATCGACGCTTCCTTTTACTGTCGCTTTGGGTGATCCCCCTGCTGTGCGGGTGCCGCGCGTACAACATGGGGAATCAGTGTCTGTTTTCGCAGGACATCCAGACCGTAGGGGTTTCGATTGCCAAAAACCACACCTGGCGTCGCGGTTATGGCGAGCGTCTGACCGAGGCGGTGGTTCGGGAAATCGAGAATCGTTCCCCGTACAAAGTGGTTCCGGCAGACCGTGCCGACACGGTGCTGAGCATTGAAATTGTCGGAGAGAACAAAACCGTAACGTTCGAGGACGACTGGGCCGATCCGCGTGAACTGTCGTTGGGAATCACGATCAAAGCGCAGTGGGTGGATCGTCGCACGCAGCAGATTCGCCAGTCGCAGGATTTGAACGTGGAAAATCTGGCGCTGGAGATTTCGTCCACCAGTACGCTCATCGCCGAGGCGGGACAGTCGAACGCCACTTCGTCGCAGAAACTGATCGAAAAAATCGCCCAGCAGATCGTCGGCATGATGGAACGCCCGTGGTGAACTATCCCTAGGGCCGTGTCCAAAAAATAAATAATATTAGTCTAAAAGTTTTCGGAGGGGTGGGCGTCCC
>JAUNBJ010000032.1 GCA_030535245.1 Planctomycetia bacterium
AATTATCAACGCGGCAGTTTGGCAGGGCGGTACGTAATCGGGCGATTGCTTCGGGAGTGATGTTTTCGTTGGTATCGAACGAAACGTATCGCAGCCCTTTCAGGCGTGCTACGGCATCGACGGCCCGATTGGTCAGGTTTTTGCAGCCGGAGAGGTTCAGCGAACGGAGCGTCGGCAGATCGCCCAGCGACTCTACGGCGGCGTCGGTGATTTTCCCGCAGCGGCTGAGGTTGAGGTCTTTCAGTTTGGGAATCTTCGCAATGGCAGCCACGGCCGTGTCCTCCAGATTCCGGCAGTAGGAAAGGTTCAGTTCTTCCAGCTGCGGCAGTTCGAGGAGTGCGTCGAACCCCTCCCCGGTCAGCCTGTCGCAAAACCGCATGTTGAGGATTTTCAGGTTTTCGAGTTTTTTCAAATACTGCAACCCGTGGTCGCTCACACGCGGCAGGCTGTCCAGCGTCAATCTTTCCAGCGTCGGCAGCTTCAAAAGCACCTCCAGCGAATCGCCATCCAGCTCCCGGCAGTTGCTCAAATCCAGCGTGTCCAACCGGGTTAGCTCGGCCAAAAACGCCATTCCCTTGCCGGTGATGTTGGTGCAGCGGGTCAGGTCCAGTTTTCGCAGGGAAGTCATCCTGCTGATGCAGTACAAGCCGATGTTGTTGAGTTCTTCGTGGTGGTCGAACGTGAATTCTTTTACGTTGGACATCCCCAAAAGGCAAACCAGCCCCTTATTCCCGGCGGAAGCCCAGTTTTTCAGGTGGAACGTCTCCAGCTTTTTGAGCCGTTGGAGGGGTTTCAGCCCCACTTCGGAAACGCTTGGCCCCAGTTCCAGCGAAAGGTATTTCAGCTCGCTCAATTTCGAGAGCAACG
Source organism: Planctomycetia bacterium (assembly GCA_030535245.1). Taxonomy (GTDB): domain Bacteria; phylum Planctomycetota; class Planctomycetia; order Pirellulales; family Thermoguttaceae; genus RGIG3701. The sequence continues at coordinate 868 of JAUNBJ010000032.1, forward strand.
CCACGCCCGTATCGCTCACCTGTTTACGATTCAGGTTGACGGCCAGCCACTCCAAATCGCCGCGTTCCTGAACAATCCACGCAATTCCCTCGTCCGTCAGCCCGTTTTCACCATCCAGATGGAGCCGCTTCAATGCGGTCAGGTTTTTCAAAAATTGAAGTCCACGTCCGGAGATTCGGGGGCAATCACCGATGTCGAGTTCCTCAAGCCGCACCTGTGTCCAGAGCTGCCGCAGTGCCAAATCGTCAAAGGAGCTACCGCGAAGCGACAGGTAACGCAGCAACGGAAACCCCTGAAATTCCTCCATCCCCTTGTTCGTAATCAGCCCGCCGGAAAGGTCCAGGCAACGCAGGTTCGGCAGGTTGGTCATGGCGGTCAGGGAGCTGTCGCCAACGCCGCAAATGACGATCTCCTCCAGGTCTTTCATCCAGAGCAGATTCATCAGCCCCAACCCCGTAAATTCCCCGCTGTCGGCAAGATACAGGAAACGGAGCGAACGCATTTTCCGCACCGCCTTCAGGCCCGCGTCGGTGATGCCGGTGTTGTCGCGAAGGTCGAGTTTTTCCAGTTTTTCCAGTGGTATCAGGTTCTGCATTCCCGCTTCGGTAAGCGCCTCCGGGTAAAGCGAAAGTTTCAGTTCCAGAAGATTCGGCAACTGCCGCAGGATGGCCAACCCCTCCGACGTGACGCCCGCCGTTTCGGAAAGCTCCAGCGACTCCAATGCCGTCAACGTCCCCAACCGGGAGAGGGTGTCGTTGGTCAGGTCGTTCCCCCCCCCATTGAGCCGCAGTTTTCGCAGGAGGGGAAACTCCACCAGCGACGCGTAGTCGTCGTCCGTAAGCCCCAGGCAGTCCCCCAACCCCAGCTCTACCAGCTCCGGAAGTTTCCGCAGTGCCGCCAGCCCGCGTGCCGTGATCTGGTCGCAACCATGCAGGTTCACGTAAACCAGCTTCGGATATTGCGACAGCCGTTCCAAATCGACGTCCGCGATCCGCATGTTCCGCAAATCCAAACCAAACGGCTCGGTCTGCGACGCGATCGTCTGCCAGTCGTCGTCCGAAAGCGTCCGGTGCAGGTAATCGTCGCCAAAATCCAGAAACGCCCCCAGGCAGGGGATCGTTCCCAAAATCAGAAAAATCGTAAATAGATACCTCATGGCAAACGTACGGTCTCCCCATCTATCCGAATTTCAAAGGAACCGTCGGTTTCCGACCATTCCACCGGCAACGGCTTCGCCCCGTCGTCCAGCACCTGTAAAACGTTCAGGAACACCGCCGGATTTTGAATCGCCCGTATCCGCGTTTGCCACCCGTGCGCTTCCGGTGCATCGAACGGTGGGGGGTAGGGTTTCCCCTCCATCGCCTCTTTTGATGTGATCTCTCGCTCCTCCGGACGGGGAAGAAGCGTTTCGCAAACCAGCCGATCGGCCCGCAGCGTCCCCTCCACGATTTCCGGCTTCACCAGCGTGTTCAGCTGCCAACTCTTGATGAAAGAATCGTCTTTCGCGTGAACTTTGTCCAACACCACCAGCACCACCGGAACCTCTTTCCGACCGGTTGCCATCCAGTAAAAACTTCGAGTGTATGACGTCACGCAGCGTGCGTACGCCGGCGTCAAATCCACCGTAAGCCAGGCACGCTTCGGCCGAAACGCGTCGGGTTCCATCCCTTTTTTCAACACCCTGGCCGTTGTAAATTCCGGATTCTCCAAATAATCCCGTACCGTCAACGGAGATCGCGGCGGACGGGTTGGGCCAAGTCCCCCCTGGCCATCCTCCACAAGCAACACGTTGTGCGCCAGAGCCGTCTTGTTGAATTGCGTGTCGTACGGCGTGCCATAAAATCGATGAATCCCCAAATCGACCGCCTGAAAACCCCGGTAGTAAATCTGAAACGCACCCGCGTCGTCGTGCTGGTGGTTGGCCGACGCAAACCCGCCGCCAAAACATTCCACCACCGCCGCCGCAGGGTCGGTCCACGACGTCCGCAACACCATTCCCGCCAGATAATCCCCCGAATCCAACCCCGTCGGCAGTTTCTCCCGATCCTGTTCCGGTTGCAAATTCGGGTCGTTCAAAACCAGGAAAAGCACGTCCGAAATGCGACTTTTTCCCCCGGCATCCACCTGACGCAGGTATTCCCCCTTCGCCACCGGGTCACGCCCAAGCGCCGAAAGCAAAAACGCTACCGACTGCCATTGCCACGTCGGGCCTAACGCGAAATCCCCGTCCCGCAATCGCGATCCATCCGGCAATTCCCGGTGGATGAAGAAATCTCGCAAATTCAGGATGTTGTCGTCGAAAACCCGCTTCCCGGTCATTTTTTCAAACAGCAACGCACAGGTCAACTCCCACGTTACCCGAAACCCCGCATACGACGTGCCCTGATTGTGCCGGGCCGAGCGGTACTCAAACCGCCGCAACGGAACCAATTCCTCCAAAATCCGGTACGCCGCGTAACGGTACGTCTCCGGAGCCTCGTCGTAAATCGCAATCCCCATGGCCAGCTGGTCTCGGAACAACTGCGCTTCGGAACCATGCCCGTTCGCAATCGACTGACGGAACGGCGGCCAGCCGATTTCCATCCCCTCCGCAATCCGCAGCATGTTTTCCCGGAAAATCCGCCGGTCGTCGTCCGTCATGAGCGAAAAGCACCAGTCGTAAACGATCGCCCCCGTATAAATCGCACTGCCCATCTCCCGCGTGATGTCCTGCACGTTGCCGAACTCCACCCGCGACAGGTACTCCCGAACCAGTGCGACCGCCTCCCGGCCCGCCGCTTCGTCGCCATCCATCCGATAAACCAACGCACGGCACTGCGCCCCTTGCTCCAGATTGCTGTCGTGGGTCGATTTACGCCCCGATACCGTTTTCCACTCCACCGGTCGCTTCGCACGCCGCCGTACCCGCTCCATCACCTCGCGGTTCTCCCCCACTTCGCAGTTCTTCCGAACCTCCGCTTCCGTCTCCGGACGTAACCACAACCGTGGATGCCCGGCCGGCGGCACGATCTTCGGTTCGTAATTTTTCACCTGCTCCGGAACCGTGGGCGGCACGTACGGCGTCACTTTCAGTTTCTTCAGGCAGACCCCTTCCGGAAGCCATACCTCCACCTTTCCCGGCGTTTTCGTAAATGAAAAAATCCCCCAGGAATGCCTCGCATCCTCCGGTTTCTTCCACGGCGCCAGAATCACCCGTTCTTCCAGTAAACCCTCCTCCACCCGTAACGTGAGGAACGCCGAGTCGAATTTATTCCGGGCCTGCTTCATTTTTTCGATGTACGCCTCGTTCGCCGCCATCGTCGTGCTTTCAATCCGATACTTTCCCGCCTGCGGAATCTCCAGGAACAACACCCCGTCCGGCGTCCCTTCTTTTCGAGCTTCCACACCGTCCGCCAGCTGAACGCCACGCTCCGACACCACGACGCGCTGCGTGTCCCAGTGCGCTTTTGCAAGGTCGATGTTCTGGCCCCCTGCCGGAACGACCGCCAGCCAAAATCCCAAGGCAAGATAGATACGCATCGTTTCTCCTTAATATTTATATAATTCCATGTTCTGATTTCATGCCGATTTTTGCCCTCCAAACCCTTCTATTATAAAGAACCTGCCCGCGTTGTCCTAGGGGGTGCCTGGGTGCGATCAAATTTCCTTGCGAGTTTGGGCAAGATGGGGTAATTCCCCTCTTTTCAGAGGGGTGGCAGCCGTAGGCTGACGGGGTGTTTTGGCACTGGGAAAGCGTTCACCACTTCGGAACTACCCCCCCCTGACGGGCGTACCCCTTCAAAGAAGGGGAATTCGTACGGCATGCAGAAAGTTTGATCGCACCCGGGGTGCCTGCCAGAATCGTCCTACCCGTTGTATAAAATGTGAAATACGTTAGAATACAGATTCGTAACTTTCAGCGGGAGAGTTCGCAACGTTCAAAAAATTTTTGGGTCAGCATCATGTTTCTCTGGTTTCTGGTAATCGCGTTTGTAGCAGTTCTGGTCAGTATCGGCGTCTGGGGAATGCGTAAAACCTCCACGCTGAACGATTTCTTCATCGGTGGACGGACGCTCAATCCGTGGGTCGCGGCGTTCTCCTACGGAACCAGCTACTTCTCCGCCGTGATGTTCATCGGATTTGCAGGGAAACTGGGTTGGGGTTTTGGGCTGAACGTCCTCTGGATTTCGCTGGGGAATACGATTCTCGGCTGCCTTTTGGCATGGTTCGTTCTCGGCTACCGGACGCGACGGATGACGCAAAACCTCAACGTCATGACCATGCCGGAATTTTTCGACAAACGTTTCGAAGCCCCCAACCTGAAAATTTTCTCGGCGATTATCATTTTTCTGTTCCTGCTCCCTTATAGTGCGTCGGTATTTCAGGGGCTGGGATACCTGTTCGAGATCACGCTGGGAATCCATTACCAGACGGCGTTGATTTTCATGTGCGTCATTACGGCGGTCTATCTGATCCTTGGCGGTTTTCATGCCATGACCCTCAACGATTTCATTCAAGGGCTGATCATGCTGGTGGGTTCGACGCTGATGTTCTTCATCCTTGTCGGCAAAACCGGGGGATTGACCGAAACGATTCAGACGATCCATACCAACTATCCCGTCCACATGGGAGGGAAAATTCCGCCGTGGTACGTTGTGGCGGGGGTGGTGTTCATGACGTCGTTCGGGGTCTGGGGGTTGCCGCAGATGATCCAGAAATATTACGCGATCAAAGACGAACGGCAAATCCTTCGCGGTGCGGTCGTTTCCACATTCTTCTCGTTCGTGGTGGTTTTCGCAGCGTATTTCATGGGGAGCATGACGCACGTATTTTACACGAACGACGCGACGCAGACCGTATCCGAAAACGCGGCGGTCGCCCCGGTGCAGATTCCAACGGTTGAGAAAAAGGGGAACGCCGTCATTGATTACGACCGTCTGGTTCCCGACCTGATGAAAACGCACCTGCCGGAAGCGCTCATGGCGGTGCTGGTGCTTTTGGTGCTGTCGGCGTCGATGTCGACGTTGGCGTCGTTGATTCTGGTTTCGTCGAGTGCCATTGCGATCGACCTGTACAAGGAACAGGCCCAACTCGACGATTCCTCCACGAAACCGTTGATTTTAATACGTTTCCTGAGCGGGCTGTTCATCCTGATTTCGTTCCTGATTGCCATGTCCAAATTCGACGTGATCGTAACGCTGATGTCGATTTCGTGGGGTGCGGTGGCCGGAGCGTTCATGGCGCCGTACCTCTATTCGCTCTACTGGAAGCGGCTGACGAAGTGGGGCGTCTGTGCCGGAATGATCACCGGACTGAGTTGCAGCATCGTGCTGTTTTTCGTAATGGGGCCGGAGCTTGCCCCGGTATCGGCATCGATTGCAATGGTGGTGCCGTTCGCGGTGATTCCGGTCGTTTCCCTGCTGACCGCCCCGCCCAGGCAGGAATTGGTGGACAAAGCGTTCCGTTAAAATTTTCCTTACCGTTACAACCGCTATCTTCCTTGTGGGATTTGCGGTGGATGGGGTAGAAAGTCGAGGAAAATATTGGCAAAAACGGCGGTTACGGGTATAATGTATCTATCTGTATCCTTAACCGCATAAGTGGAGAATTTCCATGGACGATCCGAACATGAACGACGACGTGAATAACGAAGAAGAATACACTTCCGAAGAAATGTACGAGGACGACGGGTACGAACAACCTGCCGAGGAAGAATACGCCGAGGAGGAGTACACCGACGAAGAATACGCCGAGGAAGAATACGCCGACGGCGAGGAATACTCCGACGAGGAATATGCGGAGGAAGCCTCTCCGGAGGGGGAATATTCCGAGGAAGCGGGCGAAGCGTACGACGAGGAAAACCCCGAAGAAGAACTGTACGACGAATCCGAGGAATCGACCGAGGAGGAATCGGCAGGCGAAGAACCAGACCTCTCCGAGGATTCGGAGGATAGCGACGGGGAAACGGCGAAGGAAGAAAAGAAATCGTTTTTCCAGAACCTGACGGAAGCGTCGCCGTACATGGTGCTTTTGAGCGTGTCGTTGCTGGTGCTTTTGGTTGCCATTTTCTTCATGCTTTCCGAGTTTATGAGTTACGACATGATCGTCAATCCTTAAGTCCCTCCCCGCATTTCATTCCCCGCATTCCATAAAGGTTTCCCATGAATACCGACATTCGTATTTGCCGCGTCACGAGCGACACCGAACACTACGCTTACCGCAGCCCGATGAAATTCGGGGGTCGGGTCGTGCGTGACGTAACGATCCTGAACGTGACGGCGGAGGTGGAATCGCGCGACGGACGTCGGGGGGTTGGGCATGGTTCCATGACGATGGGAAATGCGTGGGCATGGATTTCGCCAACGCTTGACAACGAACAGACCCTTTCCGCAATGGTGGCAATGGGGCAAAAGACGGCGGCGTTTGCCGATGCGTTCCAGGACGTCGGGCATCCGTTGGAGCTGTGCGTGGCGATGGGGAAACAGTACGCGTCGTTGGCCGAGTCGGTCATGCGGGAAAAGGGTTTCTCGGAACCGTTCCCGAAACTGGCGCAGCTGGTCGCGGCCAGTCCTACCGAGGCGGCACTGTTCGACGCGTTTGGCAAAATGCTGGGCGAAAATGTGTTCCGTCTTTTGGGCAAAGAGTATGTCAACACGGATTTGTCCGCATACCTGGGGCCGGATTTCGCGGGGGAATATCTGGATCGATACACGTCGCGTCAACCGAAACCGAACATGCCGCTGTACCATCTGGTGGGGGGGCTGGATCCGTTGACCGACGCGGACATTCCGCAACGTCTGAACGATGGGTTGCCGGAAACGCTTGGCGAGTGGATTGCCGCAGACGGCCTGACCCATCTGAAAATCAAGCTGAATGGCGAGAATCTGGAGCACGACATTGCACGCTGCGTCGCGATTGAGGCGGTGACGGCGGAAGCGCAGGCGAAACGTGGGGTTGACACGTGGTACTATTCGGCCGACTTCAACGAGAAATGTTCCAGCGAGGATTACGTGCTGGAGTGGTTGGCCAGGGTGGGGGAACGTTCTCCACGGGCGTTGGATCGTTTGCAGTACATCGAGCAGCCGACCCACCGGAACCTGGATGCCGAGCCACGCATCACGATGTTCCGTGCCGCGAAAGTGCGTCCGGTGGTGATCGACGAATCGTTGACCGACTTTGCGGCATTGCGCAAGAGCCGAGAATTGGGGTACAGTGGCGTGGCGTTGAAAGCGTGCAAGGGACAGTCCGAAGCGTTACTGATGGGGGCGGCAGCCCAGAAATACGGGTTGTTCCTGTGCGTTCAGGATTTGACCTGTCCGGGAGCGTCGTTCCTGCATAGCGCGTCGTTGGCCGCCCACATCCCAACGGTTTCGGCAATCGAAGGGAACGGGCGACAGTATTGTCCCGCCGCCAACGCACCCTTTGCCGACCGCTTTCCCGAAATTTTCCACGTAACGCAAGGCACCCTCCGCACCGCCGTACTGGACGGGCCGGGTTTGGGATTCTAAGCGTGTTGTTAGCGGTCGAACAAAACGCGCATTCCGAAAACATCTTCGAACATTTTCCCTTGCGTTTCCAGTGCCCGGCACTTCAAGAGGAAATCATCGTCCGGGGGCAACAGCAGCGTCAAATCGTCGCCAACACGGGTAAAACGAATCCGCTCCGGGTTGGGACATTCGCCCCGGTTCAATGCGTCGGCAATCCGCAGGATGGCGGCCAGTTTGCTGATGATGACCCGCGACGTCCGAGGCAACGACAGGAACGCGAGGTGCGACGGTTTGGGCGGGCTGCGAAAACTGTAGCGGGCCGTCTGTGCCACCATTTCGGTATCGTTGTGGCTCAATCCGAAAATTTCCGAGTTGCTGATTAAATAATACGAATGCTTGTGAAATGAGCGGTTGCTGATGAATTTTCCCGAATTTTGAAGGATGGCCGCCACCTGAAGCAAAAGCCGGTACCGCGGCCCCAGGCCATGCTCGGAGATGGTGTTGTCGAAAATCTTCGCGGCCAGGTTCATCGTCGCACGGGCATGTTCAATATCGACGTGGAACCGCTGTGCCAGCGCCTTGGCCGAATCGAGTACATCCTTCTGGAAATACGAGTTTTCCAGATTCCAGACTTCGCGTGCCAGATTCGCCAGAAGTCCGTGACGCATCGAAACCTCCGACACCAAAAACGAACGCATTCGGCAGCAACGCAGGATTTCCTGATACGTCAGCATGGCCGGCACGGTCGTTTCCGCCGACTGGAACGCGATACCAAACTCACGACAAATCTGCTGCGTGTCCATCTTTTCAACCCGCTCGACAAAAAAATCGAAGTCGCGAAGGTGAACCTCCGTCAGCCCTGCGAACTGGGAAGGATGCCCTACCTGCCGGGCCGCAAACCGCGCGTCTCCCCCCATGGCGACAAAATAATCGTTGCCGGTAAAGGGAAAGTAGGTTTCGGCACTGGCCAGCACATCTTGAATATTATGCCGCAGGATCACGACGGCATTTTGGGAGGTATCTTCCGGTGAGGAATACGCTTCCCGCAGCCGGATGGCCCCGATGTTGAGGCTTTGCGCGTTCACCACCGTTTTGTCGCATAGCACCGACAGAAGCGTGCTGCCGCCGCCGACGTTCACGAACAGGACGTTTTTCCCCGCCTGCTGGATATCCTCGTCAAGCGTTTCCTGCAATGCCGCTACCGAGTATTCGATCTCCTCCGACGCGTCGATCACTTCGATCTCAATCCCGGTTGCCATGCGGATACGGTCGATGAAAATATCGGCATTCGACGCTTCCCGAATCGCCGTCGTCGCCACCGCACGAAGGCGTTCGACCCCGTACTGATCCATGAGCTTCCGGAACCGACGAAGGATTTCGATACCCGCACGCATGGTTTCGGACGAAAGCCGCCCCCGCTGGAACGTGTCCTTGCCAAGCCAGACCGCCTGCGTGAACTGCTCGACCATTTCAAATTTTCCGTCCGGGTACGCCTCGGCAATCGCGAACCGAATGGAATTTGTGCCGATGTCGATTGCCGCAATGATTTTGGGCGGCAGATTTTTCGTTTCCGTGGTACTCTTTTTTTCTTCCATCATACGTTTCATTCCTGAACCAGCCCTCCCATCCAGGAAAGCGACGGCTGCCCCGCCGTAACGCTCATCTGAACCGGCAGGAACGGTCGATTTTCATTGCGCTGCGTTTCCGCGTCGCGAACCACATTCTTCACCTCCCCCTTCTGCAAAACGACATACCGTTGGGGAAGCTCCCCAAGCGCCGTGTCTCCCGCAGGCTGGCAGGGGAACCAGTACCCTCTCCCTTTTTTGTTCTCCAGATAAAACTCCGCGTAGCAGTGGTATTCGCCTGGAATTTCCTCCAACGGAACCCAGACGGTGCGTGCCGGAATCTTTTTCGCGCGGCAAATTGCCACGAACAGGGCCGAAAGCTCCTCGCAGTCCCCCGAACCTTCCCGCAGCGCCGCCAGTACCCCCTTCAGTGGCCCTTTCTGGTACGCGACCTTTTCCCGAACCTGCCGGTAAACCTCCTCCAGCTCCTCCCAAACGCACGAGGCGTCCGCACCCGTTTCGTCGGCCAGCCTCCGTATCTCCGGAGCGGCGCTGACAATAAACGGATCGGGCTTCGTGTAGGCCTTAATCGACATCGGAAGGTTTTTCACGTCGGGCCGAACATAACGCGACGGCTTCGACGGCTTCTTCCACGAATACGCCGTTACTTCATAGCGAAACCGTACCCTGGCCGTTTCCCCGGCCGGCAGCCCGGAAATTACCGCCGTCAGTTTCCCTTTTCCTGAGGTGACGCGGATATTGGACGGAACCACTTCCTGCGTTACCAACGACACGCGCTGCCCTTCCCACGACTGCGGAACCAGCAGCGTTACCCGACCGTTGCAGGGGGCCGCTCCGGCGTCCACCGTAAAACCACACTCCCAGTAGAGCGTCCGGCTCTCGCCCAAAAACGGGTTGGCTTGCCGGGAGGATGGGGATTCCGCCCCCGCCCAAACCGCCATCCCCACAACCGTAAACAGCGTCAGTACCCTCCACGCATTCATCGTCGGCTACTCCTGGACCACACGCCGCACTTCCGAAAACGTGGGACGCGACTCTCCCTTCGTTTTCACTTCCAGCGGCAAAAAACGATAAAATTTCCCTTTCTTCGTCATCGACGCGAAGCGATCCCCCTTCAATAATATAACATTCGGCTGCTTCCTTTCCCCAAACTCCCGGTCACCTGCCAACTGGCACGGGAACCAATGCCCCTGGCCCGTTTCGTCCTCCAGATAAAATTCCGAATAGCAATGCTCCGGAAACCAGACCGTGCGGACGGGAATCTTTTTCGCCTGGCAAATCGCCGCGAACAGGGCGGTCAGCTCGCGACTGTCCCCCACGCCATCTTTCAGCGTCTGCAAAGCCCCCTTCCGTTTGCCATTTTGGAACTTGATATGCTCCTGAATCCAGTCGTAAACCTGCTCAACCTCCTCCCACGCCGTTTTCGCGTCGGCACCGATTTCGCGTGCCAGCTTTCGGATTTCCCTGTTGTCGCTCTCGATGTACTCGCTCGGTTTCAGATACAACCGCATCATCGGCTTGAACGTTTTGGGATCGGCTTTCACGAATTTCGACGTATCCGCCGGCTTCTCCAGTGCCATGGCCGTTACCTCAAATTTGGTCGTGACTTCCGCCATCTCGCCCGCCGGGAGCATCGGAATGTTCACCACCATCAGACGCATCCCCCCCGGCAGATTCTGAAACTTCACCTTGGCGTACGGCGAATGGTTCTCGCCCACCACGCGAACACGCTGCTCGTTCCAGTCCACCGGAACCGGCACCGTCGCCACCACGCCCAAACATCCCCCCGCCGGAGCGCGAATCGTAAAGCCGCATTCCCAGAATATCGTCTGGCTCTCGCCCAACGTCACGCCCCCTTTTTCTTCCGCCGTTTCGCTTTTGTCCTTAAACTGGGCAAGGCAGAGATTCGTCAGCAAAAGACAAAAAATCACCCACCCACTTCGCCAAAAATTTCGCCGCATCGCTTCTCCTAAAAATATTGTATCGGGAGTATTCTTTTCCACAAGGCATCCATGCCGTTCCGTATTATACCTTATTTTCCAAAAAAGAAACAGGGGAATTTGAAAGTTTTACGAATCGGAAAAACAGGCATTCCTTCCCCCAGTCGGCGTCTTTACGGAAGAAAAATCGGGGGGGCTCGTTTTTTTTCCAAAAAATGGGATAATAATAAAGATTGTTTGTCTTCCGTCGCGGTGGGTCGGAACAATTTCAGGGGTACAAGGAACAGGAACCGAGCAAGTGAAACGAGCGATTATCAGTGACGTACACAGTAATCTGGAAGCACTGCAAACCGTGCTGGAGGATATTCAGCGGGAAAAAGTGGACGAGATTTTCTGTCTTGGCGACGTGATTGGCTACGGGGCCAATCCGGTCGAATGCATCGATTTAGTGAGGGCCAACTGCAAAGTATGCCTGCTGGGAAACCACGACCAGGGTGCCCTGTTCGATCCGGAAGGTTTTAACGACAGCGCGGAACAGGCCATTTATTGGACGCGTTCCCAACTGGAGCGACCCCATCCCAAACAGGACGAACGGTGGGACTTCCTGAACGAACGCCCCCGCAGTTACCGCGATGTGGAAAACGGAATGCTGTTCGTGCATGGCTCGCCCCGCAACCCGCTGAACGAATACATCTTCCCCGAAGATATTTACAACCCGCGGAAGCTGGGAATCCAGTTCAATCTGGTCACGCGTTTTTCCTTTCAGGGACACACCCACGTTCCTGGAGTTTTCTCCGACAGCTCGAAATTCTACTCTCCGGAAGAATTTTCCTACGAAAAAGAACTTCCGTCCGAAGGGAAATTCCTCATCAACGTCGGCTCCGTCGGCCAACCGCGGGATAATGATCCGCGTGCCTGCTATGTTATCCTCGAAAAGGACGGTCCGTCGTACATCCTGCGTTATCGTCGGCTGGAATACCCCATCGACAAAGCCGTTAGCAAAATCCACGCCATTCCCCAGCTCGACAAATTCCTCGGAGATCGCCTCCGTGCAGGAAGATAACCCGAAATCCTAATCCTTGCAAACGTCCCCACGTCGCGGACGATTTGCGTCCCTTTCATCCTTTTAACATTCCAACACCTTTACAAGCATGGCCTCAAATACACGTCCCGGGGGACAGCCCGGTCAGGAAGCCTCGACTTCCCAATTTTTATTGACTTTCATCTGCCTGTTGTTTCTTAGCTACTTTATCATGCAGACGTTCTTCCCCCCGGTCAAGCCCAAGGAAGAAAAATCCGACACCATCGTGGAAGTGATGGAACGGATTCAGTCGCAGAAGGTGGAGAAAACCGAGGAGGTGAAACCGACCGAATCCCCCGCTCCGGAAACCCCCGCCGCCGAATTGCCCACACCCGTGGAAACGCAGCCGGCGGAAACGTACCTTACGCTTGGCAACACGGAATCCCAATACCGAATGCGGGTTACGCTGACCAATCGTGGCGCGGCGGTGGCGTGTGCCGAAATGCGGGACATCGCCAGCATGAACGACGAGGCCGACTTTAAAGGGGGCTATCTGGGAAGCCTGAATTTTGAAAAGGACGTTCTCTCCCTGGCCGCTCCTGCCGACGCCAACGCGACGAAATCGGAACCTGGTTTCGTGGTGCAGGTGGTGGGTGCGGGGACTCCGGCACAAAAAGCGGGCCTTCTGCCGGGCGACCGAATCGTGCGGCTGAACGATGTGGAAGTTGCGTCGATGGCGCAACTGCGGGAACAGGTGCAGGCCATGCGACCGGGCACGGAAGTTTCGCTCGCCGTTGTGCGGGATGGCCAGGAGCAAACGATTCCGATAACGCTCGCGCGGGAACCGGTTCGTGTGATTCAGCCGGAAAATGGCGACACCCTTTCCTTCCTGACGACCCTGTACCACTACGACGACAAAACCCTCGACACGCCGGTGGACGACATGGGTGACCGGATTGCCAAAGACGACCCCGCGTTGCTGCGTCGCTATCTCGATCTGGAAATCCCCGGTCTGGGACTGCGTACCCGAAACTGGGAAATCGAGACGCAAACGGAAAACAGCGTCACGTTCCTGCACCATGTTCCGCACTATGGGCTGGAAGTCCGCAAAACCTACACGCTGGCGGAAATCGACCCGAACAACGGCGGCCCCGACCAGAGCTACCACCTGACGCTGGCCGTTACGGTGAAAAACGTCGGCACCCAGCCGCATCTGCTCGCCGTGCAGCAGGACGGCCCCACCGGACTACCGACCGAAGGGCACTGGTTCTGCTCCAAAGTGGGGCGTAAATGGTTCGAGATGGTAGGTATCCGCGACGTCATTATCGGTTTTGAGGATGCCAGCACGCCGACGACCGTTTCCTGTTCCAACATTGCCGATGGCGTTTGGGGGCGATACGAAGAAAACAAAACGCGTCCGATCAAGTACATCGGCGTCGATGCCCAATATTTTTCCTCCATCCTGATTCCCGACCAGGCTCAGGGGAATACCGGCATCCACCAATATACCACGCTCCGCTGCGGTGCGGTTCCGGATCCGTGGGAAATCACGACGAACACTTCGTGCCGCGTGCGTCTGAACGATGTAACCCTCTCCCCCGGAGAAAGCGCGTCGCAGAACTTTACGATTTTCATCGGCCCCAAGCGTCCGGAGCTGCTTTCGCGGTACTCGCTGGACAACGTGGTTTATTACGGCTGGTTCTCGTGGATTGCCGTGCTGCTTTCCGGAATTCTGGACTTCTTCTACTCCTTTACGGGGAACTACGGGATCGCGATTCTTTTGCTGACCGTGGTCGTTCGGCTTTTGATGTTCCCGCTGAGTAAAAAGCAGGTGCAGGGAGCCCTCATCATGCAGAAGCTCCAGCCGGAAATGAAGAAGATTCAGGAAAAGTTTGAGGACCCGATGGAACGCCAGAAGGCACAAATGGAACTGTTCCGCAAACACAAATACAACCCCATGTCGGGCTGTTGGGTCATGCTGATCCAGCTTCCGATTTTCATTGCACTTTATCGGGCGCTTTTGGTGAATGTGGAGCTGCGTTTGGCCCCGCTTTTCACCGATTCGATTCGATTCTGCTCCAATCTGGCGGCACCGGATATGCTGTTTTGCTGGAAGCCGTTCGTGTGGACAACCATCAGCACGGGATACGGGTTTTTCGGGCTGGGGCCGTACCTGAACCTGCTTCCGGTGGTGACGATCGTCATTTTCATCATCCAACAGAAGGTGTTCATGCCTCCGGCGGTGGACGATCAGGCTCGAATGCAACAGAAAATCATGACCTACATGATGGTATTCATGGGCTTTTTGTTCTTCAAGGTTCCGAGTGGACTATGCCTTTACTTTATCGTTTCGAGTCTGTGGGGGCTGGCCGAACGCCAACTCATGCCGAAGGCCGAATCGCTGGAAACCGTCCCGCAGGTGATCGACGCGAAAGATTTGGGAAAGAAGAAAGAAACCTTCTTCCAGAAAGTCGCACGCCTGGCAGGAAAATCGCCGAACGACGAAACCCCCATGGAACGGAACCGCCGCCGCAAAGGGAAAAACCGAGGAAATTGACATTTGATAATTGATAATTGATAATTGCCTCCATTCAGACCGTTTTTTTAAGTAGTCGTACGATTCGTCTATGCTCCAACAGGAAACTGGAATACAGCATTAACACTCACCATAAGGCTTGAGCAAGAAAAATTATCAATTATCAATTATCAATTCAACAACGCGAAGGGGTTCCGAGGAATCTTTTCGCGTTTTTTCTTTCTTGCGAGTTTTCGCGGCGTATTTTTCTGGGAACTTTAGGAATTTCTTAAAAAATTTGGAAAAATTTCCCGAACCCCCTTGTACATTTGGGTGGAGTGTGCTAGAATCTCAAATGTGGGAATGAGACCCAAAACGAGTTATAAAAAACTCAAAATTGTGGGATTTTCACCCATTAAGCAATTTTGCCCTGTTTTTTACCCGGCGTCACAGAATGGATTCTTGAAAACGCCTTTACGGAGTTTCCCGTGGAGCAGTCCGAATTCATTCTAGGCGAATATCCGAGAACGTTAGATGAACGTTACCGCCTTTCGATACCGGAGTCCATGAGCGACCTGCTCACGGGCGGTGAACCGAAAGATTGCGTGTTAGCCAAGGAACGCCCCGGCTGCCTGAGCCTTTGGAGCGGCGACGCGTGGGAAAAGAAACTTGAGGACGGCGTGAACGTCATCAAGGAAAAAATCCGGGCAGGATTGATGGATGGAAGGATCGGTCAGGTGCAGATGTTTGGCCGCCTGCTTTCCACCCGAAATACCACGGTGCAGCTCGCCGGGCGGGGGAGACTCCTGATACCGGATCGATTTCGACCTTTTTTGGGAGTGGAGCCGGGACATGAAGTGATTGTGGTTGGCGCCTCGGTTTGCATAGAGCTGTGGAATCCAACCCAGTGGTACGCGTATTTGAACGAACAAATCCCCGCATTCCGGCAGTTGTTCGACACGCTCGCCCAATGATCAGACACCTTTGTTTTTGACCCTTCAGACCTTCATTTATTCGGTGATTCGGACGCGTTGTCCGGCCGGAAGTGCAGATCTAAACAGGAACTTACGTTACGGTTCCGGGCCTGAATCGCCAGAAACGAAAAACGCCGACGATACCTTTCGCCGGCGTTTTTTTATGGGTTTTTGGAATTTTTTCCTGAAAAATTCTTGACTTTGGCTCTTTCGGGATTACTGGGAAAAGGTTATATTTTCACAAGGGGACTATTTTCAACTTTTTCAGGAATAAACGATGAAACACAAATGGATTTTTGCGTTAAGCTGGGGATTGCTTGTCGGTACGGCGACGGCAGAGATGGTAGGGTTCTGGAACTTTGACGGCGGCTCGACGGCCAACTCCATTTCCGGCCACACCGATCTTGTTGGTGGAGGAACCTATTTCCTGGAAAACGACATTTTCACCGCAGCTGGCGGATACCTCTCCGGCGGAAGCAATGCGGCCAATTTGCCAACCGGGACATCGCCCTACACGGTTTCGGTATTTTTGAACACCACGACCACCACCAACTGCGACCTTGTTTCGTGGGGAAATAACACATACTCAAATTCTACCGGTTTCCGGCTGGACAACGATGGAGTGAATATTCGGGAATATTGGTGGGGCATCGATTTTACCGCCAATACCACCGTTACGCCAGCCAATTCAGGGACGTGGAATCACATCGTAATCGGGTCGGAAGGTAATAATCAGCTTGTGTTCCTGAATGGCCAACGGATCGGTACGAACACCCCATCGTCCACACATAACCAACGTAACGAAAGCTTCTACATCGGTTCCCGGCATGCCCCCAGTGCCAATTTAACCGGCTCGATGGACGATGTTTCGATTTACAACACCTGTTTGTTGCATTCGGAAATCATTGATCTTTCCGCGTCGCGGTACAACAACCTGGTCGGTTGGTGGAATACGGCGGACGTTTCGGATAATACCAACATCGTGGATCGGGTCGGCGGCATTTCCAAAACCACAGCAGAGTTACAAAACCTGTCCGTTGACAGCTCCAAACAGACGTTGCTTTACAACGGGGCGACGCAGGCTGCGTCCACGGAGTTCCGCCTGTTCGACCGCGTGTTGACTGCATCGGAAAAAACGTATTATCAGGGGCAAATGGCGTCGGGGCACTCCTACACCCTGCAAACAGGTGATGGTCCGCTTTCCACGGCAACGGGCACGACCACATGGGTTCAGAACGGAACGGCGACGTTTGATTCCAGTGTTACGACCTCTCCGCTGGGGCTTTATGTCGGTGGCAACACGGACAGTTCGGTTGTGAACATGAACACCAGCAAAATAAACGCCGCCAACATGATGTTGGTTTTGGCCGGGGGAACGCTGAACCTGGTCGGCGATACGACTACCAGCAGTTTCACTGCGATTTCGGTAAATTTCACCAGAACCCTGAATATTGACGGTGGTTCGTTTGAGGTGCAGGCGAAAAACAATTACGGGAGTGGTACAGACAGCACGTTGGCGTACCTGAATTTGCAGGGTGGTTCTCGCGTTACCGTTTCGAGCGGGTCGGCCACCACCGGTTACATGCGTATCGGAGACAACGGAACCGGGGAAGCAAACTTTGTTTTGAACGGTGGTACGGTGAATTCTACGCAGATTCATGTCGGCGATCATAGCGCCAATTCCACCGTCGGTGTCCTGACGGTCAACGGTGGGACGCTTACCCTTTCCGGCGAGCTTGTCATCGGACAAAATGCCGCTACAGGTTACTTTTACATGAACGGCGGCACGGTTGAATCAGGGAATCTTTCTGTCGGACGCAATGCTTCCTCCGGAACGTTGACGCAGACGGGCGGAATCGTAAACGCTTCGACACTTACCGTAGGACACAGTGGCACCGATAAGCAGGGGGCAGGGACGGTTCTCCTCAACACGCTCAACGTTGGTTCGCAGGATCATGCTGCGGAAAACACGGTGAACCTTTCGGGTGCCGTGGTCGTCAACCAGGGAACCCTCACGGTCGATACGCTGAACATCCACACTTCTTCCGTCAATGTCAGAGACACCTTGCAGGTTCACAAACTCACCGGGGCGACCACGAGCAATCTTCAATTCACGTCGCTCGGTGCGAATCCCAATCAATCCACGCTCGCCATGATCAACGCGCTGGCTACCGGTGACGCTCCGACGTATTCCGGCAATTTCGCGTTTACACCGGCGGTACTTCAGATTGGCGTGGATGAAAACGAGTTAACCACGTTCACCATCGATGGAGACTACACCCAATCGGCCAATACGACGCTGGAAATCAACATCAACGCTTTGGACAACACCTGGGATAAACTTTTCGTAACGGAGGGAAACACGCTGAATTTCGCCGGGACGCTCGACCTGATACTGGGTGATGCGGGAGAGTCTCTCTATGCGTTCCAGCTTTTTGACGGAACGATCGCCTCCACCTTTTCCCAAATTCTGGTTAACGGTGCCGCCGCGAGTGACCGATGGAATTTCAGCGGGCTGAATGCGGGTGGAAACGGGATCGTCACGTTCAACAATACTCCGGAACCGTCGAGTTGGATTTTGCTGTTGCTGGCCCTTGCGGGAGCGTACCGTCGGCGACGCTTCTGCTGACGACGTGCAATGGTGTTCTGCTTTCACGAATCGTCGGTGCGGTACGCTGAACATGGGTTCTTTTAGAGCAATTTCAGCGACCGCAGGAGGAGCAGCCACCGGAGGGGATTTCCGTTCCGCCTGGAAGGATGGTGTCGGAAAGGAGCACCGGACTTCCGATGTAATACCCTTCCGTACCGCAAGCCTCGCAGGGGCTGCACGTTTCGCAGGCATTCGTTTCGCAGGAGGAGCGGATACGGGAGCGCCCTCCATTTCCCTGCACGGGGCAGGCGGTGGTGCTGTTGACGCCGCAGGAACCGGTCGTGCAACCGCTGGAACCGCCGGTACGGTAAACGTCGTTGGTGGGGGGGGCATTCCCGAAGCAGCGATTGGAACCGTTGGTCGGTTGGGGGGCGGGGGCATTGGTTTTGGGATACGGGTGCTCCTGCATGGTACGGATCACCGCATTGCTGACGCCGCGTTGTTGGAGGGTCAACACTTCCTGGGGGGTGATGGGGCGATACGCACCATGGATACGAATATGCGTCGTCACGTTTTCGTCGGCGACGCCCGCCTGTTTCCAGCTGAGCAGGTCGTCCACGGAAGCGGGGCGAGCCATCACGGGGCGTCCGGTCACGCGTTCCATGGCGACACGATTCCGCGCGTCGTTTTTCTCGGCGCACGAACCGATCAGGGGGACGGACGTTCGGGTCTGTTGGGGGGCGGGGCAGCAGCGGGAACCTCCTCCCCCATCGGAGCCGATGTAGGCCCCTTCCGTGAACGGATTGCTGGCGCAGCCGGCCAGCAGAGGCAGAACGAGAAGAAACAACGATATTCTCTGCTTTTCCATTTTGGAACCCACAACCGATGGTTTATCTATTTTACCCCACAGGAATTTTTTACGGAATTTTTCCATTTCTGTCAAGAGAATTTTCGGGGGAGAGGGGGAAAAGGGGTCGATTTTTGAGGAACCAGGGAACTTTTCGGCGGAAAAGGGGGACTTTCGGGAAGAATTTCAGGGCTTCCCCCTTGTCAGTTGGGGATAAAAAGTAGATAATAGCGTTAATTATTGGAGTAGAGTTTCCTGTTGAGAAAAGAGCTATGGCAAAAAACAAGAAGACACATTGGGATTTCCTGACACAATCGCTGGAATCTGAAGATACGCAGGCGGAAAACGAGACACAGGCGGAAGAAATCGACGCACAGAGCGTTCAGGAGATTGTTCCGGAAGTGCTGGAGACGGCAGAGCAGGCCGCATGCGAGCCGGAAGAAGTGGAAGAAGCAGAACCGCAGTCGTCCGACGATTTTCTCGGTTGGACGCGGGTAACGAAGGCGTATCAGTCACTGCGGCTTTCCGAGAAAAAGGCGGCCCAGGCAAAGCGTGATGCGGCGCTTGCGGAAGAAAAGATGGAGGAAAAGACGGAAGTCGTCGTGGAGGAAACGCCGCAGGAAACCCCGGCAACCGAAGAACCGTTGCATGTGGAGGACCAGGGATATCGTTTCCGTAAGCTCAAGCTGAAGAAACCGCCGAAGGTGGGGTTCGGGTTTGGCATTCTGGAGGAGTCGGAACTCCCGGAAAAGCAGGAAGAAATCGAAGAGGAGGACGAGGAGATCGTCGCCCCGGTGGCTCCCCCGAAGGCGATGGAGGAAACCCCGGTGGAAGCAACGGTCGAGGACGACGTGGTGGAATCCGATCCGTGGTCGTCGTTGGCGAAAGATTTGGGGCTTCCGGTTCCGCCGCCGGTGGAGAAGAAGCCGCGTTCCGTGAAAAAACCTGAACCGGCACCGGTTCCCAAAGAAACGCAGAAAGAAAAAGTAGCTCCGATGGAAGAAAAAGAAGTTTCCCGACGGGAAGAGCGTGGGGACAAACGGGGTCGCGGACGGGATCGTGACCGTGGACGCAGCGACAATAGAGAACGCAACGACAATCGGGAACGGAACGAGGGAAGCGAACGGAACGACCGACGGGAACGGGACGAGGAACCGCGTCGTCCACGTCGATTCCGGGACGACGCTTTGGAAGTTCCGGCAGACGAGGAATCGCGGGCGCCGCGGCGTCGGCGAGGTCGGGCGGCCCGTCCGGAACCGGTCGTGGAAGAAGAGAGTTACGCACCGTACGTTCCGGGTTACGAGAGTCAGGAAGCGCGGCGTCACATGCGGGAATTGTTCCCGGACGAAGCGGTGCTCTCCGAGGAGCCGGAGCTTTCCGAGGTGATTGACGAGCCTGCCGAAGAAGTCCGTCCGAACGGAGCGCGTTCGCGTCGGCGTCGGCGTAGTCGTCAGGAACAGGAAGTCGCGGAAAAACCGTTGGTTCACGAGGTTTTCGCGGTGGAAGAAGATGTCGAGGACGAGGAAAAGGAAGAAGCCCCCGCATCCCGCAAACGTTCGCGTCGTGGCGACCGGGATCGCGATCGGGATCGGAATCGTACGTCGCGGCGTGAAGCTCCGGTCTCGCGGCGTCCTGCGGATTTCGACGACGAGGAAGACGACGATATGGAAACGCAGTGGCAGGAAGTTGGCGACGAGGACGAGGAGGATGCTCCGGTCGAGAGGCACTCTCGGCGTCGGGATCGGAAGGGGCGTTCGTTCCAGAAGGAATCGCCACGTTACCCGGAACCGAAAGACGATGCGTACGACGACGAGGACGAAGACGTATTCAACGAGGAAGTGGAGGTTCCAGAGGACGAAGACGACGGTGAAATTGTGGATTTCTCGCAGGAAAATATTCCGGGCTGGCAGGAAACCATCGGTTTTATTGTGAATACGAACCTTTCGGCACGCAATCGGGAACCGTCCAGCATGGCAGGGAACATGAAACGCAAGCGTCCGCCGCGTCGGAAGTAGGGGTCACGTCCCTGGGCATACTACGGCTTTGTCACGAAAATAAATATTAATAAAAGCGAACGCAGTGAGCGTAGTAAAAGTTTTTTGAAGGAGAGTTTGAGAGGAAACAATTTTTCAAAAATGTTTCCTCTCAAAAGGCTGGAAGCTCGGTAGTTCTAACTATTACTTTTCCAACCTCTGGGGAGGAACCCTTTTGAAAAGGAGGTTCCTCCCCAAAACTTTTCAGTGCGGTCACTGCGCTCGCTAAATATTGTATTTCTTTGCATTTCTCACAAGGCTTTTTCAAAAAAGTTTCTGGAATTTTCCGTCCCCCCCTGTTCTTTTGGAATGTTGTTCGTCATATTGAGTGGAAAAGGAAACAAAACCGGTTTGAAATTTTTTCCAACAGAGAACGACATGACTCGAAACAGTGTGGAATATCACGAAATACGGCTCTATCTGGCCCGAATTTTACGGGACTGGGCAGCTGCCGAGGATTTGGTGCAGGAAGTATACCTGAAATGGACGAAAGCCGACGAAGCGGAGATTCAGAATCCGCGAGCGTGGCGGTATCGGACGGCGAGGAATCTGGCTTTGGACTACCTCCGACGTCAAAAAAAATTCCATGAAATCCAGGATTATCTGATGTACCGCACCACCGACGACGCCCGGCAGGACGCCACTCCCGCCGACGTCATGGAAAAAAAGGAGGAAACCGAAATGCTACTGCTACAGCTCCATGCGCTTCCGCCCCGACAGCGGGAAGCGGTACGGCTCAAATTTCAGCAAAAATTGACTTACGACGAAATTGCCGCCGTGATGGGGGAGAGTCGTTCCACCGTGGGATGGTTACTGCACGAAGCGATCCGTACCCTGCGTGACGCCCTGAAAAAGAACTCCGAATAGAAAGGAACTGAAAAATGACTCAAAAAAAAGAGATGTATGAATTTACCGACGACTTCCGCATTTCCGCCTATGCTTTGGGAGAAGCGACACCGGAGGAAGCGGCTCAACTGGAAGCGATGATTGCTGAAAATCCCACCCTGCAAGACGAAATCGATGCCATTCGCGGGTTTTCGACACAGATTACCGAAGCGTTGGAAAACGAACCGCTCCCCGAAAAGCCGGAGGTTTCCGCGAATATGCCCAAGGCAGCTTCCCCCAAAACGGTTCGCAGTCATCGCTGGCTGACGGTCGCGGTAGCGCTTTTGGTGGTGCTTACGGGGGGGGTGTTCCTGTTTCCTCCAACCACCAACTATCGGCGTATCGTCTGCGTGGAGGCTCCCGCCCCCCCCAACTTTTCGGATACCGCTTCGCCAGAGAAGGAACCGCTTCCTCAGGCTCCGGAACGTTACAGGCGGGACGAAGCGAAAAGCGAAAAAGTTCTGGCAGACCCCACCATGGAGGTAATCCCCATGGATTCCGCTGCGGAAATGCCACGGGTGCGTTCCCTGCCGGTGATCGACCAAGACGCAATGCCAGCTCCTGCGATGGCACAGGCCCCGGCGAAGACTTCCTCCGATGGGGCACGTATTTCGGTAATGAAGGCGAAAGCGGCACAAAACGACGCTGTATTCCTTGCGTCTGAAGGGGCGGGAGACGTCGCGGAAAAAAACCTTGTCGAAGAACACATGGATCGCGGGAATTTCCTGCCCGAACCACTTCCCAAACCCGAGTCCAAACCGATTTCCGACCGGAATTCCTACCAACACTGGGAGGAGAACAAATTCCAGACACCGACGGAAGCTCCGTTCTCGACGTTTGGCGTCGATGTGGATACGGCGTCGTATTCGTTCACGCGGCAATACCTGGCCGAATACGGAAGTCTGCCGAACCCGGACGCCATCCGTGTGGAGGAGTTTATCAATTCTTTCGACTACGACCTGCCGCAGCCCAAACCGGACGAAAAATGCCCATTCGCCACGTCGGTGGAAATACAGAAACATCCGTGGGCCGCCGGGCGGTACATGGCCCGCGTGTCGCTTAAGGGGCGTGAAATTCCGAAAGAAACGCGTCCGCCGCTGAACCTCGTGTTCCTGTTGGACGTCTCCGGCTCGATGAGCGACTGGAATAAACTGCCGCTAGTGAAAGACGGCATGATGCGACTGCTCGACCAGCTCGGCGAGAAGGATTACGTCACCATCGTTACCTACGCGAACGATTCGGGCGTCCGGCTGGAACCGACCTGCGGGGCGGAACGTTCAAAGATCGAGAAGGCGATCCTGGAACTCAACGCGGGGGGCGGAACCTCCGGGGCTGCGGGAATCCAGACCGCTTACCAGGCCGCGAGGAAACACTTCCACAAGGAAAGCGTCAACCGCGTGATTTTATGCACCGACGGGGATTTCAACATCGGCATGACCCATAACGACGAACTCGAAAAGCTCATCGCCAACGAAGCCAAAAGCGGTGTCTTTCTCACCGTCCTCGGTTTCGGCATGGGGAACTACCACGACGACCGACTTCAGACGCTCTCCTCCCAAGGAAACGGCAACTACGGGTACGTCGATTCCCGCGAGGAGGCCAAACGGCTGCTTTGTGACGACCTGTGCGGCACGCTCATCACGATTGCCAAAGATGTGAAACTCCAAATCGAATTCAATCCGGCCAACGTCGCGGCCTACCGGCTGATCGGCTACGAAAACCGTCGCCTGAACGACGCCGATTTCCACAACGACAAAAAAGATTCCGGCGATATCGGTGCCGGACACTGCGTTACGGCCCTATATGAAATCGTCCCTGTCGGCGGCGAGATTCCCGACTCCACCCGAATCGACTCTCCACGCTACCAGAAAACGGAGCCGTCCCAGACGGAACCCCAGGCAGCCCCCCAGCCCGCCGAAAAACCGACCGAAAAGACCGACGAGTGGATGTTCCTCAAACTCCGCTACAAGCTGCCGAACGAAAACGTCAGCTCCCTGCTGGAAATCCCCGTGTCGTTCCAGCCCGAAAAAATGGGTACTCCCAGTGCCAACTTCCAGTGGGCCAGCGGCGTCGCCCTGTTCGCCATGCTGTTGCGGCATAGCGACTACACCGAAAACGCCACGTTCGACACCGTGCTGGAGCAAATCCGCCCCGTCGTCGGCGACGACCCGCAACGGAAGGAGCTGGAAGCACTCGTCCTCAAAGCCAAAGAGTTGTAGAACCTTTCAAGACATCTTTTAAAACGCACGAGAGGAAACCCTTTCTCGAAAAGGTTTCCTCTCCATTGCGTGAAAAGGTATGCAAGCCTCACCAACCCAAAACCATGTTGGATTCGATGATCTTGCGAGCGCGTTCCAGATCGGCGCCGGTTTCCTGCATGTAAAGACGAATGGCGTGAACTTTGTCGCCCGCCGCCTTGGCCAGACAATCGCGAGCCGTGTTGCACGGATCAAACCCTTCGGGCGTAATCCCCAACGCCGCTTTGGAAATGACCCACAAATTACGCGGGCGTCTGGACAAACGCACCACTTCCTCACGCGGATAATTCTCCGCCAAAACCTGTCGGGCTTCCGCCTCGTTATCCGCGCAGGCAATCACGATATGCGCCGGGGTCTCAATCTCAAACAAAGGCATAATGTTTGGTACTCCTGTTTCATTTTTGCAAAAGGACTTGAAATCGGTCTCTTCCGATATGTTTAATATACCCTTTTCCCCCCTTCTCCGCCAGTGGGGGTCAAATGGTTCCTGGTGGAGAAGGGTGCCTGCAAATTTAGTGGGCACGGTCGTTAGCGTCGGCCTTTAGGCCGTTCCCACCGTACGGTTTTAAAAAACGTTATTCCTCTCGTGCCCCAACGGGGCAAATTCAATAGCCTGGGGCAACGCCCTAGGGATAGGGGTTTCATGGCCATGCCCCGAAGCGGCCTAAAGGCCGACGCTAACGGACGTTCGAGCCGTGAACGGAGGGCGTAGCCCGTAGTTCCGGAAGCAGTGGAAAAACACTCGGCAGTTCTCCGGGACTACGCTTCGCTTCGTCCACGGCTCCGACATCATCCTTCCCAAAGGTTGGAAGCTCAGTAGTTCTAACTATCGCACTTCCAGCCTTTGGGAAGGAACCCTTTTGAAAAAGAGGTTCCTCCCCAAACCCATCTTCCCAAAACTTTTCAGTGCGATCACTTCGTTCGCTAAATATTTTTCAATATTTCCATGTGAGCGTTCCCATACCGGCATGAAGGGTATTATCACCATTAGCAAAAAGGTAATAATCACCGGAAAGTGTGAAATTACCAAAAGCATATTGCAAACCGAGATTCAACTCCGCCCAGTCACGGCCCGTACCGTTGCCGAAAACCGCAGCATTGCCGCGCTCCGTAGCAGCGGTGAACGACGCGTTCTCGTCAAGCCACTCGTGCCGCCATGCCAAACCGCTGGTCAGACACAACATGCCGAAGTTTTTGGTCAGCCGGAAGCCCAATGCCGTGCGGAAACTGTCGTACGTGTTGTCGCGAATGGCGAGGACATCATCGTTGAAATCGTCGGCGTCGTAACGCATGTATTGCAGCGAAATATAAGGATTTAGCACGGCAAACGAACCGAGAACGGTTTCCCAGCCCTTCTCGTAGTACGCAAGCCCCATCCACGAATCGTAGGTGTTCTGGAAAGCAGCATCGTTGTACCACCGGGCAGCTTCGTTATCGCTGAAGGAGAACGAACCCATGGCGAGCGAATACCCGCCGAGGTAGGGGTTTTCCCACTGGAGGTACGCCCCGAACGTATGGTCGTTGGAGTTGAGTTCCGACTGCAGCGATTCGGTTTCCGACTGGCCGTAGCCGTAGAAGAAACCGAGCCGCATCAGATCGTCGCGAACCAATTCCGCACCAATCATCATCCCCCACGCGTTGTAATCGTAGCCGACGAAGTTGTCGTGCATGTCCGCGCTACCGCCCAGTCCGTAGCTGGAGAACCAGAGGTTCGGCTGACTTGCGTTAAGCGGACACGTTCCGCACGTCTGGAGATTCCGCGTCCGGTCCGTGAGCATTTGGCTCAAGTACGTCATCCGCTGCGTTTGGACGTGCGCGGCCGAAGCGAAAATCTCGCCGGTTGCGGCATTCACGTTCCCGCGAGCTTCTTCCTCCGTCGGAACATCGAAAAAGTCCTGGTCAAAGAGTTTCTTTGCCGCCGGAACGTTCCCTTCGATGTCGTTGGAAATGTCGTTGACGGACGAGCGGAGAATATAACCCTCTCTGGTGCTGTCGTAGCCGAGAAAAACGCTGTATGCCAACGACTCGTACGATTCCGAGTCGAGCGTGCTCAGCGTCCAGCCACCAGAAATGAGCGTTATCTCTTTCGCCGTCCCTTTGAAATTCTCAATCCCCAACGAATTTCCTTGCACGTCCTGAATGGCGACGTTCGTTCTGGCCTGCACGGTGAGCGAATGCACGTTAGAAAGGTCGAGCGTGCTGAATTCGTCGTTCGCGTATGTCAATCTGATTCCGGTACCGAGGGTGACGTCCGTGCTTGTGATTGTCTGATTCACACCCGCCGCGAGGGTGATTCCACCCCTGAAACTGTTCGTTGCGTTCTCGAACGTGACGTCGTTGCTCGCAATGGTGGTCATTCCGGTGATGCGATTCACCGCATTGCCCGAAAACGTCACGCCCGTGTTGAGATTTAAGCCGTTCGCCACGATACCACCGTCGAATTGGATTCCTCCGTCGCCTTTAAGCGTCACGCTGCCAGCGGCGTAAATGTCGTTCGCAAGGTTATTTACGGTGTTTCCGGTAAATTTCGCGTTGGTGCCGTTAATCGTCAGGTCGCCCGTAGTAGAAATCGCCCCGCCGTTGTTGGTACCCTTTCCGCCTGTGAACTGCACGTCGGCAAGCGTCAGCGTCGTGTCGTTGTCGTCGTCGCTGTAGTTGAACGTCAGGAACGCGCCATCGTCGGTGCTGGTGTTCTTGATGGTTCGCATGGCACCGGTTTCGCTGGAGTAAATGGTCAAGCTATTCACGTCGGTGAGGTTGGTCACTTTCTCCGAATCCACGTTGGCCAGCAGCGTGATACTGTCGCCCGAAGCCACCGCACCAGTCCCATCGGCAAACACGGCATCAAACGTATTGGCGATGTTCATCTCCTCACCATCCGCATTCTTTCGCACAACGTCTCCGAGCGCTCTATCCACGCCGAGCCAAAGCCCGGAATCATTTCGCTTCACGGACACGATCGAACCCGCCGCCGTACCGCTGGCGACCTGTGCAATGATGGTGGATTCAATCCCACTAAAATCCCCCACACCGCCGAGATAGATATCCCCTTCCGCAGCCGAGGAATCGACCACGTACCGCAGGAAGGAACCCGCCTCGCCCGTTGCGGTCGCGATGTTCAGTACGGTCGCGCCGGTGCCGTAAGTTGTGTCACTCGAACTCGCTACTTTGTTGTTCGCATTCAATTCAACGTTAAGCGTCGAACCCGTTCCGGTAAGCGTAAGGGTTGATGCCACTGTGATCGACCCACTTCCGAGCGTCACGTTTGGCGAGCCGTCCTGCGTCTCCGCGCCGATGAAGATGTGTCCGCCGACGCCAGTTCCTCCGAACCGAAACCCACCGCCGAAGGAATACGTTCCGCCGTCCTGAATCGTAACTATGCCGCCAGGCGAATCAATATATATATCGTTGTTGCCATTGGCGGTGTTTCCGCTGAACGTCGCCTGCGACCCTGCACCAGAGAACATGACGGTTCCATCAGAACTAATTGCCCCGCCTCCACTTGTTGCCGAGTTTCCAGTGAATGTGTTCGTACCCGTGAGGGTTATGCTGGATTCAGAACTAATTGCCCCGCCCACTTTTGCCTCGTTGTCAGTGAATGTGTTCGTACCCGTGAGGGTTAAGACCTGGGTATAAATCGCCCCGCCTTCACCGTTTGCCGTGTTTCCAGTGAACGTACTCCCAGAAACAGTAACATTCTCCATGCCAAAAATCGCCCCGCCGGATCCGGAAGTTACCTCGTTTCCAGTGAACGTGCTCCCAGAAACAGTAACATTCCTGGCATTAATCGCCCCGCCTCTATCTTTTGCCGAGTTTTCAGTGAACGTGGCATTGCCGATGAGCGTTAAATCATTCCCCCCACTAATCGCCCCACCATCATTCCCATTCCCGCCTTTGAACTCCACGCCGTAAAGGTAGAGCGTCGTCTCCGCACCCCCAGCGCCAACCGTCAGAAACCTTTCACTTCCTCCCGTGTTTGTGATTGTCCGTACGTCACTGGAGGAGTTGGACTGAATGGAAAGCGAAATTCCATTGGTGAGGCTGGTTCCTCCAGTCGAGTTCGCGTCGTCGGTGAGGATGATTTTATCTCCCGAGGAGGCTGCGGGGTTCGTTCCAAAAACTCCGTCGAAATTGCCTTCCGTGGATTTTTGCAGGTCGCCGTTTAAATCGTAACGATAGACGGTGGCATTCCCCGTCGGTTCAGAAAAGTTAATCTGAATTCCGTTGGTGTCGGCGACCGCCACAGCAATTCCCGTGCCGGAGGCAACCTGAGCAATCAGCCCGGCATCGAAGCCAGCGGTGTCATCGGTGCCAGCGGAGAAATTCCCCGTCGCGCCGGTGTAGGTTCCCGTCGCCGTCACGGTCTCGTCGAGCACGAAACGCATAATGGACGCTGCGTCTGCCGTGGCTCTGATGCCCACGTGGAACTTCGTCGCGCCGTCAGTCATCGCATCTTTATTGTTCGCGTTGAGAATGACATTCGCGACCGAACCGTTCGTGAGTGAAAAATTCCCCTCCACTTCCGTGACCGACCCACTTTCGAACGTCACGACCGGCGCACCGTCTTGGTTTTCCGCGCCGATGGTGAGGGTTCCGTCGTCCTCCGTCACGATACCACCGCCGAAGGAGTACGTTCCGCCGTCTCGAATTGTGACGGTACCTTCCGTATAAATATCGTTGTTGGTTCCAGCCGATATTATGATGTTGCCGGAAAAGAGTGCGCCATGTTTGTTTCCGCTGAACGTTGCTTTTGACCCCGCGCCAGAGAGCGTGACGTTTGCCGTAGAATAAATCGCCCCACCGTAGTCGCGTACCAAGTTTCCAGTGAAGGAGTTCGTGCCCGCGATCGTGGCGGTATCCAGAGTATGAATCGCCCCGCCGAAGCGTGCCGAGTTTTCAGTGAATGTGTTCGTGCCCGTGATCGTGGCGGTGTCGGCACGAATCGCCCCGCCGTTGTCGGCTGCCGAGTTTCCAGTGAAGGTGTTCGTGCCCGTGATCTTGGCGGTGTTGTTGGCATAAATCGCCCCGCCATAGGTTGCCGAGTTGTTAAGGAATTGGAAATTACCGTTGAGAACGATATTGCCATTCGTGTTGTCGTCAGCGCACAGCGCGCCGCCATTCCGTCCGTAGTTTCCTTTGTCCGTTTCCGTTCCGCCGAAAGTGGCGTTGCCCGTGAGCGTTAAAGTGCCCGCGCTGTAAATCGCGCCGCCGGAGGAGGGATTTATCCGGCCCGTCGCGCCTTTTCCGCCCGTGAATTTCACGTCGGAAAGGGTGAGCGTTAAGTCGCCCGTCGCCGAGAGGAATGCGCCTTCACCGGCGGTCACGTTGCTGTCCATCGAGATTTCGCGCGTGTCCACGGAGTTGGACTGAATCGTTAAGGTGATGTTGTCGCCGGTGAGGGTCGTCATGGCGTCGGCGTTGGCGTCGGCGGTAAGGTAAATCGTGTCGCCGGACGCGAATGGCTTCGATTCGGTTCCCGTTCCCACGTTGAAAACGGTATTGAACGCTCCGTCGCCCGACGTGGAATTTTGGTGAACGTCGCCAGCGTAACGGTGCACGGTGCCGGTCGTCGGTACGTCGAGGATTTTGACCGTGACTTTGTTGGTGCCGGCGGTCGCCACGGCGATTCCTGAACCGGAAGAAACTTGAGCGACGAGGTTCGCGTTAAAGTCCGCGGTGGAGAAATTTCCCGTCGCGCCGAGGTACGTGTCGTTCGTCGCGTAGTTGGTGTCGTTCACCACGAAACGCATCGTGGACGCTGCGTCTGACGTGGCGGTGCCGCTCACGTTGAAAACCGTCATGCCGGTGGTGCCCGTGCCCTCGTTATTCGCGTTGAGATGGACGTTCAGCGCGGAACCGTTCGCCAGCGAAAGACTTCCCCCGGAGAGATGGCCCGCCGTGGCGCTGTCGCCGATTTGCAGTGTGCCCGTACGGACGGACGTGCCGCCGGTGTAGGTGTTCTTGCCCGTGAGCGTGAGCGTGCCGAGGCCGGTTTTGGTTAAGGAACCCGCGCCGATGAGGTTGCGGCTCACGGTTTGGTCGTCGGTGATGTCAAAAGTTCCGCCGCCTGCGCCGAGG
This sequence comes from Planctomycetia bacterium, assembly GCA_030535245.1. Lineage (GTDB taxonomy): Bacteria > Planctomycetota > Planctomycetia > Pirellulales > Thermoguttaceae > RGIG3701. The sequence goes on from JAUNBJ010000032.1 coordinate 31,061, forward strand.
GTGATGTCTTGCGTCTGAGTATAAAAGGATTCTTCCATCAGGTTGGTGAAATTGCTGCCGTTCACCGTGCCGCCGTCGAGCGTGAGGGAGCCGAAGGAAACTTTGTCCGGAGTTCCTGTTATCGTGAAAGCACCGTCCCCGTTCCAGATGAGTTTCTCGGCGGAAAAATCCACTTCGCCGTCTTGCTTAGTCAGGGAGATATTGCCCGTGGTCAGGGTTTCCGCAAAGAATGTCACCGTACCGGCATCGCCGCCAGGGCCGCCATGGGCGTTATCGCCAGTGCCGGCATCGCCGCTTTGACCGTTTTTACCGCTGGTCAAGGAAATGCTCGTGACATTTACGGTCGTGCCCTCAAAGGAA
>JAUNBJ010000182.1 GCA_030535245.1 Planctomycetia bacterium
CAAAAAACTTTCAGTGCGCTCACTACGTTCGCTATATTGTTTATTTTCTTTTTATCCTATTTACAACATGGATGCAACACTAGTCCTATTTTACCCTCTAAATTGGGAAATGGCAAATATTTTTTCCAAATTTATCGGATTCCCACGCCAAAAACCGTTGCAGGACGGTGGGAAAAATGGTATGTTGAAAGAATGGTTGGGTTCCCATGAATTGGTTTAACGTAGAGAGAATTTTATGAATCGACGAGATTTTTTGAAAAGTGTCGCGGCATGGACGATGGTGGGGGCGTGGGGAGAAGTTTCCACCGCCTGGGCCGAACAGGATGTGCCGCAAAGTGCCGACAGGGTGGCGATTTTTTCCGACACGCACCTCCATGGGCCAGAGGATATCCAGCACGTCGTGCGATTTAACCAGTGTGTCGCCAAAGTGCTGGCGATGAATCCCCGTCCGGCAACCCTGCTGATTTATGGCGACGTGGCGTACCTGGAAGGAAAAGTCGAGGAATACGTCCTGTTCCGCAAGCTGATCCAGCCTATCGAAAAAGCAGGCATCCACTGGGAATGCGCCATGGGAAACCACGACCGAATTGCCAATTTCCGAAGCGTCTTTCCCGAACGTTTCACCGAAACGCCGATCCTGGAAAATCGGTACATCCATATCGTGAAAACGCCGCGAGCCGATTTTATCCTGCTCGATTCGTACCTGAAAGACCACGTGGATGGCCAGATCGAACCGGCCCAGAAAGCGTGGCTGGCCGAAACGCTGAAAAATTACGACAAAACGGTGTTCGTCGGTTGCCATCATCCGCTGGTCGAAACGAAGCTGGCCGACGTGCTGCGGGCCTGCCCGAAGTTCGCGGCGTACCTGTACGGACACAACCACCACTGGCGATGTGCGGTCGAAGAAAAGATTCAAACGGTCTGCTTCCCGTCAACCGGACACTGGGGCGACATGGGGTTTGCCATGCTGACCCTCTCCGACGGTAAGGCACTCTTTGAGCCGGACATCGACGCGTACCTGTTCCCCAACTGGTCCAAAAATCGAACCCCGGTAAAAGATGTGGAGGAATACCTGCGTCGCCTGAACGCCCGTACGCTGGAAATCAGGATTTAGGAATTCCCTGGCTCCTCCCGACGAACCACCCGCACCGGCAGCCCGATTGCGGGTTTTTTCATCGCGTCCGCCGCACTGCCGTTCACCACGGCAATCTCCAGGAACCCGTTGGAGCCTCGGATCGCCACCCATTCCCCCGATTCCCGGTCGGCATAGGTGCCTGAAAGAGTGCCGATACGCCGGTTTTCCAACCAGACCGTCGCCCGTTTTTCCAGAATCTGCCCCGGCAGGTTCGTCGCCAGGTTGCCGAACGTGTCGACCGAAACGACCCGCCCGGTGATTTCCTCCGCCGTGACCCTCGGTTTCTCCAGCGGCAGCCGGACGCATTCCCGACAAACGCTCCCCAGTTCTTCCGGATTCCCCCCAAGCGCCAGCCAGCCCGCCACCGGCGCAAAAATATCCCGCCCATGAAACGTGCTGGAAACCTCCCGCCGCCAAAGCGACCGGTTTTCGACGTAAAAACAACGCTCCGGTTCCTGTTCCAAGGGCGTTAGAAGTCCGTTGTCCGGCACCAGAAAACGTTGCGAACCGATTTCCGCGTAAAGTATTTTTCGCTCGGAACCAACCCCCGGATCGACCACCGCGACATGTAACGTTCCGTCCGGAAAATACCCCACCGTGTCCCGAAGCACCCGGCCCGCCTGAAGCATATCCTGCGGCATGATGGCATGCGTGATATCCACCACCGTAACGTCCGGGCAGACCGAAAGCAAAACCCCCTTCATCGCCGCAACATAGGGGCTGGAAACTCCAAAATCGGTAGTGAGCGTAAGGATCATCATCCAAATAAAAACCCGACGGAACCGGTCGTCCCCTCGGGTTGAAAATACGTTTGCCGTAAAGGCGTGTCTTATTTGGCCAGCTTAAACGGAGCCGCTTTCACAATCCGGGTGACGGCACCGCTTTTCAGGCACTGAGCACAAATGCAAACGGTTTTATGCGTTCCGTTGGCGGTGGAAATACGCACTTTGCGAAGGTTCGGCTTGAACTCGCGACGCGTGATTCCGGTGCATTTGGTACCGACACCGCCGAGGTACTTGGCGCGACCACGCGTCTGAACGGTATTCCCGACCTGCTTTCCTTTTCCGCAAAATTCACACGAACTGGCCATCGTATATCTCCCTTTTCTGACATGTTCCATATAATAAGAAACAACATGATACACTTTTTTTTTACCCTTGCAATCCCCCCCCCAATGTTTTTTTGGGAATTGAGGGCAATCCCATTTTCCCATGCAGGAATTCTACGGAATTCGATGGCACCTTCTCCAACCACTTCCATTCCGGTGGAGGGGACGGCACAGAACCTGTCCCTGCCCCCTTATTTCATTATCGGAACGTATTTTTAAGAACGCCCAGCCCCTCGATTTCCACCTCGCAAACGTCTCCGGAGTGGAGAAAAACCGGCGGTTTGCGGCCGATTCCGACTCCCGGAGGAGTACCGGTGAAAATCAGGTCGCCCGGCACAAGCGTACAGACCTGCGACACCCATGCCAGAAGCGTTGGAATGTCGAAAATGAATTGCCGTGTGTTGGAATGCTGCATGGTCTGCCCGTTGAGCCGCAGTGAAACGTCCAGCGTAACCGGTTGCGGAATCTCGTCAACGGTCGTCAGGCAGGGGCCGATCGGGGCGAAACCGTCAAACGTTTTGCCGATGAACCACTGCCGTGCGGGGGGAAGAAACTGCCAGTCGCGGGCCGAAACGTCGTTCCCGCAGCAGTATCCCGCAACATGCTCCCACGCATTTTCTCTGGAAATATCCTTCCCTTTTTTCCCGATAACGACGACCAGCTCCGCCTCGTAATCGACCTGTTGGGAAACACGCGGCAGGGAAATCGTATCGCCATTTTGGGCCAGCGCCGTGGGAAATTTATTGAACACGACCGGCTTGTCGGGGATGGAATCTCCCGTTTCCGCGGCATGATCGGCGTAATTCAGACCGATGCAGACGATTTTCTGCGGCGTTGGAATCGGCGGCAGGAGCGTTACCGAGTCGATGGGAAAGGTCGTTCCCCCCTGTTTCACAGTCTCGCGTAACAGGTCGAGCCAGCGATCCCTCTGGAAAATCTCGCAAATATCGCATGGAATATCCGGGTTGGCGTCGTGCAGGTCGAGCAGTTGGTCGCCAAGCTGAACAGCCGTTCGCGGCCCGTTGGCGGATTGGTACGATTGAAGTTTCATGATTGGATTCCTTGTTTTTTGTTTTTTACCTGTTTTTCATTCCGTCTTTTCTCTTAACCCGTCGTTGGCTTCTTCCGCCTGCTGCGCCAGGAGAAAATTCCGATGAAACAGCAGCACGGTTTTCAAAAACGCCAGCGACGCCTCGTCGGTGTTTCCGAGCCGCGCATATCCCTGCCCCAGAACAAAATACGGCCCGCCGCGAAGGGGTTCGGGAAGCTGCTCAATCGCCTCTTTCCAGCGAGCCAGGTCGTCCTCCGTGACGGAAACCAGCTCCGTTCGCCAAAGTTGGGCCTGGGCGAGCATGGCGACACGCTGGTTTTTTCCCCGCGACAGGTTTTCCAGGCAGGTAATCGCCTCGTCACGTCGGGCACCGGACAGCAGGTAACTGGCAGCCAGCAGGGTTCCTTCCGCAGACGTTTTGGATTTCATGCAGGCCACCAGAGATTCCTCCATTCCCAGAAAATCCATCTGGGGTTTCCACGCCATCGGAGCGCTGGCCAAAACGGTATCCGGCATGTCAGGCACAAGAGCCGTAATTTCCAAAAACGCCAGAATCGCGGGCCGGAGCTTGCCCATACGGAGGTTGCAATCCATCACCCGTTCCAGCAAGAGCATTTTCTTCCACGGCACGCTTTCCATTTGGGCTTCCTGGAGGTAGCGAGTCAGCGTTTGTGCATAGTCGCCGTTTTGGTAGCAGTGGTCGGCTTCCTCCAGCACAGGGGGGCGACTGTAGCGGATTTCCAGCACCTTTTCCGGTGAAACGAGGGTTTCCTCCCCATCGTCGTCCTGCAACCGCACCCCTTGCGAAGTGTATTCCGTCACCGTTCCTACCAGCCGCGTAACCCCACGAGACGACGACGGATTCCGCACCAGCACCATGTCTGCCGCATCCAGTGTCGCCGAAAAAGCAAGCAGGAACATCACGAATCGCATCATTCCTCCGCCAGCTTCTGGATGTCGATATAAATATACTGTCCGCCATTGTCGCGGGCCAACTGCTTGAGAAAATGGAACGCTCGCGGCTCCGAACCGATCCCGAACTGAATCGTATTGATCTGGATTCCCGCAGCGTTTTTGCGGATTTCCTTCAGCTCAAACGGCGTCAGCGGCGGCTCGTCGGCGTCGGTCAGAAAAAAAATCACGTCCGGACGCTGCGCAATCGCGGCATGCAACGCTTCTTTGTGCCCCGTTCCCCCGTCTGCCGTGACGGTTCCCAAAAAATTGATCGCCTTGCGCCGGTTCCCCTCGGTGGCCAGCAGCATTTTATTCGAGAAAATCAGCGGCAACTCGTTGTAAAAAATAATCTGGAACTGCTGATTCGGTTGCAGGGAACGGAGCGATCGTAAAAGCTCCGCCTTGGCCGCCATGATCGGGGAAAAACCGGGCCCCCCCATGCTTCCCGAACGGTCGAACACGTAAGAAAACCGGTTCCCTTCGCCGGTCGTGTTGAAACAGGAAACCTTCCCACGTCCAAAACCGCTAAACGCCCCGCCCCCCAACGGCCCTGCCGTCTCCAGCCCCGCCGTCACGCGGTCCAACCCTTCCGTTTTACCGCTTCCCTCACGCGGCGCAAGCCCCGGAGCCTCGCGGGATACGGTCGGAATCTCCGGAGCTTCCCGCGACGCCGTGAGCGACTCCAATTCTTTCAGCGACGCGGCTTCCGCATCCCTCTCCGAAGGGGCTGCCTTTGACGTATCCTCCCCCTGCCCCGAATCCTCTGCCGATTCGTAGAGCATTTTTTCCCCATCGTAGCTTTTCAACGCGATTCCCACTTCCGCCGTCCGGTCGGTTTTCACTCCTGAAACGGAAGCATCCGAAAACGCAAGTGACAGCAGCAACAGCAGCAGCACATGAAAAAGGACAGAAATTCCCCACGTCGACAGATACCCGCCGGTGGATTCCCTCTGATCGGAACATCGTGTTTCCCATTCGTTCATGCTCTCATTATACCCCAAACCGGCTAAAAAATCCAGAGCAATCCACAACGGTAAATTCAAGAGGGGCGTGATAAATTAAATGATAAATTAATCTTTACTGTAGAAAATGTAGTAAATAGTGTTG
>JAUNBJ010000183.1 GCA_030535245.1 Planctomycetia bacterium
CGAAAAGCCGTAGTGTGCCGCCCGCACCCGGGCCGCTTCCAACCTCTGGGGAGGAACCCGATACGACCGGGAGACAGACGCTAGCGTCTGCCTCCCTTATTCCATTGCGTTTCCAGACCTCACCTCCCCAAATTTTTTACGGTGATTGTATTTATCCGTTTCACTTCGTTAACGGCGATCCGGTTCTTTGAGAAAACGGTATCCCGAATTGCGATACGTTAAAAAATGCACCGGGTTCGACGGGTCTGGTTCGAAAATTTTCCGGAGCCGCAAAATGAACTGATCGGGTGCACGCGTGTGCAAATCGCCAGGCATCTTCCAGACCTTCATCAGCAATTCTTCCTTTGGAATCAGACGTCCTTCGTTCTCCACAAAATAGAACAGCAGCATCATTTCCAGCGACGTTAACCGCGACTTGCGTCCTCGAACGTCCACCTCCAGCGTCTCGAAATCCACCCGTGCACCGCCGAATTCCACCGGCTTGGCACGCTTGAATCGCGTTTCCAGCGGTAAATCTGCGTCGGAAGCCGCCTCCTTCTTTTCCGCAGTCACATGACTTTTCTGAAGCCCCTGCAACGCCAGCAGGTTGCGGACACGTGCGATGAACTCCTCCAGCTCAAACGGCTTGGTCATGTACTGGTTCGCGCCAATCGTAAACCCCTTGGCCCGATCCTCTGGAAGGGCACGTACCGATAAAAACATGATCGGCGTCTGCACCCCGGCACTGCGGATCGCCTCGCACAGGGCATAACCGCTCATCCCCGGAAGCATGATGTCCAGAATGAACGTGTCGAAGAACTCCTTGTCCTTCATGATGATGGCCAACGCGGTGTTTCCATCGTGTGCCACCGTTACCTCGTACCCTTCCTGTTCCAGGGAATAACGCATACCCACCGCCAGATGCACTTCGTCTTCCACAATCAAAATACGTGGGGCGTGCGATGCGATCTTTTCCTTGTTTTCCATGTCACTCATTCTTGTGTCGCCTCGCTTTCGTTCATGATTTTACTTCGCCTGGTTCCGGCAGCTCGCTTTGGGGAATCCGAACCAGAAAACTGGCCCCGCCCTTGCCGTTCCGATTGTTCTGAACGTCAATGGTTCCACCCAGCTGCTGTACGCATTTTTTGACAAGGTACAACCCTAAACCGGTTCCCTTTTGTTTTCGCTCCAGCTCGCTGCCAAGCCGCCAGAACCGCTGAAATATCTTTTTCCGCATTCGGGCAGGAATCCCCGGCCCGTTGTCGCTGACACGAAGTGCAATGTCCCCCGTGTTCAAAATGCGAGCAATGACCTGAATTCGCGGATCCTCCCCCGAATACTTGATCGCGTTGTCGATCAAATTCCGTATGATGATCTCCAACGGTAATTTACTGGAAACAATCTCCATACTGGCCGGGCAGTTCACCTCCACATGATCCAACGTCAATTGGTAACGATTGATCAGAGAATCGGTAATCTCCCGAATCAGACCACTCAGCATGAACCGCTGCGGTGCGTCGGCAATCTTGCGCCCCGCGTCGAGTTGCCCCGCACGAAGCACCTGATTGATCAGCCGATCCAACCGATCGATATCGTCGGTCATGCGAAGATAAAAACTCTTTTCCTCCTGAATCGATACGTTGTACCGCGAGATGGTTTGCAGGCATAGCTTCAACGACGCGATCGGCGTTTTGAGTTCGTGCGAAATGCTGTCCAGAAAGTTGGATTGCATTTCCCGCAGGTGAATCAGACGAATCGATAAAATCAGGTACACCAACGATGCCGCGACCATCATGGAAATGAAAACCGTTCCCAGAGGCATGAACATCCAATACATATTGCTCGTAGAGGTTTCATCGTTGAACATAAAGGACGTCATAAATACCCACAGCACCAGCATAATGAGCAGCATGACGACAAACACACATACCGCAAGCACCGAAAGTAAAATCCGACCACGCATCATTTAGCAACCTCGTAATCCACAAGGTTTTTAAATTGTAACCCTTGTTTCTATTGTTTTGGTTATCGTTTTATCGTTGTTATTGTATATTGGAGAAACTCCAGCTATATTTTACACAATTTTTCTATAAAATAAATACCTCCCATGGGAAATTTTTTCAAAAAAATGTAAGGTTCTCTCAGAAAACCGCCTCCGCAGGTCCAAACGAGGGATTTCCACTTTCCGGCAAAATTGACCCAAGTCCATGGTATGTAAGACTTATGTCAACGCCATCCGGAAACGCCCCCCCATTTTGAACCGGAATGGGTTTCTGGAAGTTTCCATAAAAAAACCGCGAGAGGAACCCCGCCCTCCCGCGGTCGCCATGGAGGTGGTCTCATGGACTTGAACTTACAATACAAAACATAACTTACCCAAACAAAAAAACTTACACGCGAACATACTTCAAAACTCCCTCGGAGATAATTTAGGAGGCCAGGGGGTTCCCTTAACCGCTTGTCAAAATTGGTTTTACTCTGCCAAGTTACTCCTATTTTACGCCATAAACCTGAAAAATCAAATTTCCAAACGTGGTTTCCAACCGGTTTACGACAGATACGTCCGTACATATTTCACGAACAATTTCGGTGCTTTTTTCCTGCGTTTCGCCCCCGACAGAGACTGTCCCGACCCTCTGGAAAACTTTGTGGTTTGCAAGCGTTGTAGAGATTCTTCCGATTCTCCGACCCCGTCGCGGAAAAGTTTATAAAAAAATGAGAAAAAAGGGAAAAATGGGGGAATTGTTACTGAACGAAATTTTATCATCAATGCTTTTTCGCGAAATGTCCGACGTTGTAGGAGAGGTTGGGTTCCTTTTGTCCATGATAGAACGATGCTTCCGCTTACTGTCCGCCAGCGCCACGATTCTCGCCGAAACATGTTTCACGCCTCCATGGTCTGGGCTGTCGGGAATGCCATGGCTTCGGGGCTGGTCGTTTTTTATCTTGCCGCGGCACTGGGCGTTCCTTCCGGTTTGGCCACCGCGATGATCTTCGCCTCCCCCTCGCTGGCCGGTATCCTGCGATGTTTCGCCCCCGTGCTGCTGGATCGGTTTCCTCACAAGAAACAGTTCTGCGTGACGGCCAACTTCACGCAGATCGCCTTCCTGATTGCCATGGTCGGAATCACGCGGCCCGGCGTGCTTTCCAACCCGACCGCCATCACGCTTCTGGTGACATTCTGGTGTGCTGCCAACCTGTGCGAACATCTCTCCTGGATTTCCCTGTTGGCGTGGTATGGGGAAATTTTTCCCGAACGGACCCGGGGACGCTTTTTCGGAAAACTCGAACGCCGCCGCCTCATCGGGGAAGTCGCCGGACTGCTCCTGTCGATTGGGCTGGCCACCCTCGCACGCCATTTCCTCCCGGCAACCTTTCCGAAATATGCCATCTATTCCGCCATTTTGCTGCTCGGAACCCTTTTTCTGGCGGGGAGTCCCTATTTTCTCCTCCGTGCGGCGACCGTCTCCCGTTCCGTTGCGGTTTTCCCTTCGTGGGCCGAACGTGTCCGACAACTCCGCGCCCCGTTTCTCAGCCGGCGTTATCGGCCCCTTTTGGCATACGGCGCGTTTTTCTCGTTTTTCGTTCAGCTCGAACAGGTTTCCCAGCAGCAGTTTCCCAAAACCTTGCTCGTGGCAGGCTTTGCGTTTTTGGTGACGACCTCGTTCCGCCTGATTACGAAACTCGGCCAGGCCGCCGTCGGCCCCTTCTGCGGACGCTGGCTCGACCGACACGGAACGGTACGCGTTTTGTTGCTTTCCCAGCTTCTCACCGCTGCGGCACCGCTGTTTTACCTCGTCGCGTCGCCGTCCTGCTGGTGGCTGATGTACGGTGCTCCCGTTTTCTGGATTGCATACGTCGGGCTGAATGTCGGATTGCCGCAAGTCCAACTCCAGCTGGCCGACTCTCAGGATACGCCTCCCTGGATCGCCGCGTACGGACTGACCTGCGGGGTCTTTGCCTTTGCCGGAGTTCTGACCGGAGGGATCCTTTTCGACCGTTTCCATACCCTGCCGCTGTTTTATCCGGCGATCTTTGCGTTCTCGTGCCTCACGCGCCTGACTGCCGCCGGGTTGTTGCTCTGGGTGGTGCTCCCCTCCCACGCTGGACAAGCGGGCCAAAGTGGTGTAAAATAGACTTCTGAAAACCAAGAAAGGAACCCCCACCATGTTGATTCAAAACGGAACCGTCGCCCTCCTCGAAAAGCCGCTGAAAAAGCCCCTTTTCTTCCGGAACCAGCCGACCAACGCCCTGAAAAGCGTCGTCGTCACACTCGTTTCCAACTCCGGTATCGGGCAGGCGGAAGCCCCGTCGTCCCTCTATCCCGAAATCATGCTGGAGAATCTCTACCACGTGCTCGACGAAAACGTTCTGCCACTTCTGGTTGGGAAAAATATCTCCTCGCTCGAAAATCTGCGGGAATTGCTCGGCATGTGGGCCGAAATGCCGCTGGTGTTCGCGATGCTCGAAATGGCCTGGTGGAACCTCCTCGCCGCCGAAAAGAACCAACCCCTGTGCCAAACGCTCGGTGCGGACTCCGTTTCCCAGCAGCTTTTCACCCCCCTCGACCGCCCCCTGCCCGATGCGGAGGGCTTCTACGTCGCCGACGACTTCATGAACGAACTGGCCACCCTCGTCGAAAAAGGGTACGTCCACCTGGAACTGAAAATCCGCCCCGGCTGGGATTTGGCCATGGTGCGGTACGTTCGCCAGGATTTCCCCGAACTCTCGTTTCATCTGGATGTGGAAGGGCAAATGTCGCCCCAACAGAACGATACGCTCCTGCAATTCCGCGATTTTTTCCCCTACATGATCGAGCAGCCGTTCGCGTTTGACAACCTGACCGACCATGCCGATTTACAGGAAATGCTGACCTGCCCCGTTTGCCTCGACGAATCAATCACGTCGCCCAACGTTGCCCGGTCTGCCATTCGCTGGAATGCCTGTAAGTGCGTGAAGATTCACCCGCTGCGTGTCGGGGGATTCGCCGCTGCCAAAGAGATCGTGGAACTGTGCCGCGACGCCCACGTCGGGTGCTGGATTTCCTCCCCGCTGCAAACCGCCGTCGGCATGAACCATTGCCTGGCACTCTCCTGCCTCGACGGATTCACCGGGCCGTTCGAGTATTACGACCCCGAAACGTATTTCCAAGACCCCGGCACCGCCCCATGGCCCTCCACCGAACGCGACGAGGAAAACACGCTGCGTATCCGCTTTTAACGCCCGCCATCAGATAGGCAACCGGCGGAAGCCGTAGTCGCTCCCGGTCGTATTTTATGCTATTTATAGCATGGATGTAGCGCTAGTGTTGTGTCCAAAAAATAAACAATATTAGTCTAAAAGTTTTCGGAGGGGTGG
>JAUNBJ010000184.1 GCA_030535245.1 Planctomycetia bacterium
ACTACCCCCCGCCCTAACGGGCGTACCCCTTCAAAGAAGGGGAATTCGTACGGCATACAGAAAGTTTGATCGCACCTCTTTTTCTCTGTTCTTTCCCCCAACGGGTTGACAATGCATCTGTTTGCATTATATAATAAGGTTTTGGAAGCTCACCGAATTTTGAAGTTGTAAAGAAGGAACCTCACATGAAATGGTTGTGGAAAATGGCGTTGTTGGGAATCGGGGCGTTGTGTGCAGGAGGAACCATGTTTGCGGCGGATGGGCCGGTGGATTCTCTGCGCGTGCTGACCATCGGAAACAGCTTTGCGGACAGTCTGTTTCGGTATTTCCCGCAGGTGGTGGAATCGGCGGGATGCGAGGTGGTTCTGGAGCGTTTGAATATCGGCGGGTGTCCGTTCCAGCGGCACTGGGCGAATATTGAAAAGGAGGAAGCCGACCCGAATTTCAAATATTTCAAGGCGTACTCTTACCGGGAAAAGCTCCAGAGCAGGCCGTGGGATTTTGTTTCGGTACAGCAGGTGAGCCATGAGAGCTGGAAGCCGGAGACCTATTTCCCGGAAGCGCAGCTTTTGGTCGATTTTGTGAAGAAGAACGCGCCGACAGCAGAGGTGGTGCTCCAGCAGACGTGGGCGTATCGCCCGGACGATCCGCGGCTGGCGGGCTGGGGGATTTCGCAGGAGGAGATGTACGAGAAGCTGACAAACGCCTACACGCAGGCGGCGGAAAAGATGAACTTGCGGGTTCTTCCGACGGGGTTGGCGGTGCAGCAGTCGCGTCGGACGCAGCCGGGGGGGTATCATCCGTTCCGGCGAACCGATTTTACGTATCCCGATTTGCCGAAGATGGACGGCTTCCTGTGCGGTGGCATTCGTTGGAGTAACGACCACAAAAAACTGGAAGGCGACGCGTTCCACCTCAACGCCCGTGGGCAATATTTGCAGGCGTGCGTCTGGTTCGGGTTTTTGTATGGGCGTCCGACGAGTGAAATCACGTTTGTCCCCAACGAATTGACGGCGGACGACGCCCGGTTCCTTCGCCAGACGGCACAAAAGGCGATCGACGAATTCCGGCAGGTTCGGCATTAAATCGGGTTGGCGTGCCGTTTGCGGCATTCGCGTACCTCCTCGTGTTCCGTCACGAAAATAAATCCTTGTAGCCCTAGTAAAAAGTTTTGGGAGGTGGGGTCTGGGGAGGAACCTCTTTTTCAAAAGGGTTCCTCCCCAGAGGTTGGAAGCGTGATAGTTAAAACGATTGCACTTCCGACCTCTTGAGAGGAAACATTTTTGAAAAATTGTTTCCTCTCAAACTCTCCTTCAAAAAACTTTTACTACGCTCACTACGTTCGCTTTTATTAATATTTATTTTTTTACACAGCACGCGTTGTATCCCAACGTGAAACCTCCATGGAAACGGCCTATTTAACTCCCAGGGAAAAATTATGAGACGTGTATTGTTTTTGGCTTGTGTGTTGTTGGGGGCGGCTCCCCTTTTTGCGGAGGAGCAGGAATCCAGGATCGTTTTCCATTTCGAGGATGGCTGGCAAGGCTGGCAGGTGGTGGAAGGTTCGGTGGGCGACGGTCGCAGTGACATTGCCCTGTTCCATCACCAGACGACGGAAAAATACAACAAAGAGGGGACGTGGCTCCTTTCGACGCTTGAGAACAAGGGGCAGCCGCAGGATCAATTTCGGGGAATCGTGGAGTCGCCGGTCTGGAAAAACGAGGGAGAGGAGATTTCGTTGCTGATTGGCGGCGGAGCGGGAGAGTGCGTCTTTCTGGCGGTCTGCGAGCTGAATGGCGACCAGGCGAAAGAGGTGGCGTACGTCCGTGCGAAAAACGGCCAGCGAATGATGCGGGTGACGCTGGACGTGAAGTCGCTTTTGGGGAAGGAGATTTTTCTGCGGTTGTTCGATAACGAAACGGGCAGCTGGGGGCATTTGGTGATCGACGACATTCGGGCGCAGGGGAAACTGCTTCCAGAACGAACGGCGGCGTATCGAAAAGTCCGTTCGTCGCGGCTTCCCGACCTGGGCGGTGTATTCGTTCCGGTGCAGGAAAAGGTGCTGGAAAATGCGAAAAGCATTCCGGAACTTGTGCGTCAGCCGATTTTGTTCGTGGCGCGGCACCAGTATCGCGGCGATCATCACAACACCGCGACGATTTTCCAGAATGGGGAGATCAACACGGGGAGTTTCAACCGTCCGGGAGCGGCGCTGCGGGTGGCGGATTTTTCCCAGCTAGACGCGTCGGGGCAGCCGAAAATCACGACGCTTTTGGAGACGAAAGACGGCGTGATTCGTGACCCGGACGTTTCGTACGATGGAAAGAAAATCCTGTTTTCGTATCGGCAAAATAAGGACGATGATTATCATATTTGGCAGATGAACGCCGACGGTACGGGGCTGAAGCAACTCACGTTCGGCAGCCAGATGTCGGATATTGACCCCCTTTGGCTTCCGGATGGGCGGATTGCGTTTTCCAGCACCCGAGAGCCGAAATACTGCATGTGCAACCGGCACATCATGTGCAATCTTTACACGATGAACGCCGACGGCAGCCACATGGAGCAGATCGGGCACAGCACGTTGTTCGAGGGGCATGCGTCGATGCTTTCGGACGGGCGGTTGATTTACGATCGGTGGGAGTACGTGGATCGGAATTTTGGCGACGCGCAAGGGTTGTGGGTGACGAACCCGGACGGCACGCAGCACCAGATTTTCTGGGGGAACAACACGGCGTCGCCGGGGGCGGTTTTGGAAGCGCGGGAGATTCCGGGGAGCACGGAGGTGATCTGCACGTTTTCGTCGTGCCATGATCGCCCCTGGGGAGCGATCGCGATTCTCGACCGGAACAAGGGGGTGGACGGGAAAGCGTCGATCATGTTCCTGTTGCCGGAAACGGCGATGAATCTGGTGGACGTGGGGAATTACGACCAGTTCAAGCAGATCAAGAGGAAGCTGGAGGATCCGTATCCGCTGACATCCGAGCTGTTCCTGGCTTCGCAGCAGGCAGAGGGGGAACGGACGGGAATGCTGTTGTTCAACCGGAAGGGGGAGCAGGCGATGATTCTGGAGGAGCCGACGTTGGGGATTTTTGATCCGCAGCCGCTTTCTGCGCGACCCGTGCCGCGGGTGATCGAGCCGCGTGTCGATTTAACGCAAAAAACGGGCGTTTTTTACGTTTCCGATGTGTATGAGAGTCAGGAAATGAAAGCGGTGAAGCGGGGCGAGGTGAAATATCTTCGGGTGGTGGAATCTCCGGAAAAGCGTTACTGGACGCGGAATTTCTGGTCGCTGGGCGGGGAACAGGCTCCGGCGATGAACTGGTCGAGCTTCGAGCTGAAACGGGTGCTGGGGACGGTTCCGGTGGAGGAAGATGGCAGCGCGAATTTCGAGGTTCCGGCGGACACGTTCGTCTTTTTCCAGCTTTTGGACGCGCAGGGGCGGATGGTGCATTCCATGCGTTCGGGCACGATGGTGCGTCCTGGAGAGAATCAGGGGTGCATTGGCTGCCACGAGGATCGGCTGAATGCGGTGCCGCCGCGACGGACGGTGAAGGCGCTTATGCGACCGGCGGACAAGCTGGTGTTGCCGTCGTGGAATCAGGAACCGAAGGCGTTCAGTTACATGGAGGTGGTGCAGCCGGTGTTCGACAAACATTGTGTGCAGTGTCACGATTTCGACGGGCCGGGGGCGAAGTCGGTGGTACTGGCAGGGGATCGGAACCTGCTGTTCAACGCGTCGTACCACTCCCTTTATCGGAATAAGAAGGTTGTCGTTCCGGGGGCTGGGCCGACGAAAACGATGGGGGCGAAAACGTGGGGTTCCACGGTAAGCCCGCTGGCGAAAATCATCCTGCTGGGGCATGGCGACCAGCGGGACGAGAAGTTTGCGCTTTCGGCGGAGGAGAAGGAGCGTGTGCTGACATGGATTGACCTGAACGGGCCGTATTATCCGACGTATGCCAGCAACTATCGGGAACACCTTTACGGGCGTTCGCCGCTTACGGACGAGGAGCTTTTGCGTCTTGGGGAATTGACCGGGGTGGTTTTCGTCAAGCCGGACGATTTCTGGGGAAGCAACGGGCTTCGAGATTGCTGGCAGGTGGCGCTGGAGCGTCCGGACAAGAGTCCGTGCCTGCAAAAGATGGATCGAAATTCCGAGGAATATCAGGAGGCACTGGCGATTCTTCGCACGGGTGCCGAACGGCTGAAGGAACGTCCGCGTGCCGACCTGGAGACGTTCCGGATGATGGATGAACAGGACCTCTGGCACGAGGCGCGTTATCAACGTTTTCAGAAACTTCAGGAAGCTCAAAGATGAAAAATATCAAATGTCCGCATTGTGGGAAATTAACGTCGTTTGTGGATTTGGAACCGGGGCAGGAATTGCCGTGTCATTTCTGTTCGCGGGTGATGGTGAAGGTTCCGGACGGGATTCTGGAATCGCCGACGTGTCCGGTTTGTGGCAATTCGATAACGGACGACAGCACGATTCTGTTTTGTCCGGAGTGTGGGAAGGAGTACCATGCCGATTGCTGGGAAACGAACATGGGATGTGCGACGGAGGGGTGTGGTTACAAAGACGCGTTGAAGCCGATGGAGATTCCAACGGTGGTGGTGGAAAAGCCGCAGACGCGACCGCTTCCGAAGCTGAACATGAACGTTCCGCAGGTCCCCCCAGAGCCGGAACCGGAACCGGAGGAGGAGGCGGAGCCGGAGAATCTCTGGACGCCGCAAAACATGCCGATCCTGCTGAAGAACTACGCGATCATGGCGTTTGGCGGGGCGATGGTGGGGCTGGTGGTGTATGGGTCGCTGTTTTTGATTCTGTTTATACTCAGCATCATTACGGGGATGTATTTTTGGAAGTTGCTGATGATCCTTTCCATGCTGGCGGGGGCGGCAGGAGGGGGCTGGTTTGCACATTGGAAGATGCGGGAGCTGTTGGAAAAGTGAGTGGAGCACGACGGCTCTGTGAAAAAAATCAATACGATCGGCAAGCGGAGGGAAACGTTTTTTGAAGGAGTGTTTTCCTCCGTTTTGCGGTGGTTTGCGTTTGTCGATTTAACAGAGCAGCACGGTGGAATGCCGTAAAAACAGGGAGGAAACCGGAAAATAAAAAAAGTTTGGAAAATTTCGTGGTGTCCCCCTTGTGTAAAAAAGGAATGGGAGTATATTACTAC
>JAUNBJ010000033.1 GCA_030535245.1 Planctomycetia bacterium
GGACGCCCACCCCTCCGAAAACTTTTAGGCTAATGTTGTTTATTTTTTGGACACAACACTAGCCTCTGTTTATACCCCCGTTTTTCCAGGGTTATTTCGTTGGTTTTTACGGGCGAAATGGAACAGGTGGCGTATTACTTGTGAGGGAAAACGTGAAATCGGCTTGGGTGAATCGGCACGACCCCGTTTGTGGCCCTATTCCAACGAACGTACCAGTTCTCGGAACATCTGCATGGCTTGCTCGACAGGCTCCGGAGAACGCATGTCCACGCCGGCCATCTTTAATAACTCCAACGGCGTCTGGCTCCCCCCTCCACTCAAAAATTTGCGGTAATCCTTCCGCTCCCGATCTCCCCCGGAAAGCACCCGACGCGAAAGCGCAATCGCCGCCGACAGCCCCGTCGCGTATTTGTATACGTAAAACGCATGGTAGAAATGCGGTATCCGCAAACATTCCAGCGATAACACCTCGTCCAATGCAAAATCCGGACCAAAATAATCCCGTAAAAGCCGAGCATAAATCGACCGAAACAGCTCCAAGGTCAACGCCTCTCCCGCTTCCGCTGCGGCATGAACGTCTCGCTCAAACTCCGCAAACATCGTCTGTCGGAAAATCGTCGAACGGATGGCGTCGATCTGCCGGTTGGCCAGGCTCTGACGCTCCCGCTTTGTCTTGCACTGCTCCAGCAGGTAATGGTGCAGGAGCTGCTCGTTAAACGTGCTGGCCACCTCCGCGACAAAAAGTTCATAATTGTAGTAGGGGAACGGCTGATGTTTGGCAGAATAATACGAGTGCATGGAATGTCCCGCCTCGTGTGCCAGCGTAAAAACACTGTCCCGCACATCGGACTGGTAGTTCATCAAAATATAGGGCATCCCATCGTACGAACCGCAGCTAAACGCCCCGCTCGCCTTCCCGCGGTTTTCGTAGCGGTCGCACCACCGTTCCTGTTTCAGCCCCCGTTCCAGCGTGGCGACGTAATCCTCTCCCAGCGGCCGCGTCGCTTCCAGCACCATTCGCACCGCTTCGTCCCAGGGAAAATTCACTTTCGCGTCCTGGAACATCGGCACGTAAACGTCGTACATGTGCAGGTCGGAAAGTTTCATCATTTTCTGACGAATCTGGTAATACGCGTGCAACTCCGGCAATGCGGCCCGAACCGACGCGATCAGCTGGTCGTACACCTGCGATGGAATCCGTTCGCCAAACAGTACCGCTTCCAGCGACGAACCAAATTTCCGTGCCTTCGCCTGGTACACATCCCGTTGTACCCCGCCGGCATACACCGCCGCAAGCGTGTTTTTATGGTCGTCGAACGTTTGATAATACCGCAGAAAAGCGTTCTTCCGCACCGCCCGCCTGGGGCCAAACAGCAACGACGCATACGTCGCGTGGCTCAGTTCCACGACGTTCCCCTCGTGGTCTTTCACCGAGCCGAATTTCATGTCCACATCGGTAAGCTGGTCGAACACGTTGTCCGCCGTCCGTTCCATTTCCGCCTGCATGGCCAGCAGTTTTTCTTCCTTTTCCCCCAGCGTATGCGGTTTTTCTTCCATCAACCGCTCCAGCCAAAGACGGTACGGAGCCATTTTCCTGTCGTCGAGATACCCCCGCAACGTTTTCATGGAAAGCGACAACACTTCCGGAGCCATGAAGCTGGCCTCCTGTCCCGCCCGACTGGCGACGTTCATGAAACGTCCGTAACGTTTCTGCGAATCGGCATTCCCGGCGTCCTCCGCCACTTTCAGGCTGGCGTACGTTCCCAGACGTTCCCCCTGACGCGAAAACGCAAAATGAAACCGCAGGCAGGCGGCCAACGCGTCGGCCCCTCGCGAAAACGTTCCTCGAAACGACGCGTACTGTGGGATTTTCTTTTCCCATCGCAAAAACGCCTTCTCCCACGCTTCCGCATCCTCAAACAACGGGGACAAATCCCACTGGTCTTCGACGGCAACCTGATTCCGAGACGGAACTTCTTTCATGACCTATCTTCCTTATAAAAAAAGCGACTTCCCCATCGTTTTCAGGAAAAGTCGCCATGAGAATAAATAAAACCAGGGAACGGCTTGCGGTGGGGATTCCTCGGCCATTCCCTTACACGACACGACGTATCAGATACTATGATTCCCCGTTCCCGGCAACGGAACCAGGTACTTGCCATCGGCGTCGGGCAGCGTCGGCGGATTGCCATCAAACGCGTACGCCGTCGGAGCCAGATTCTGCTGGGAGTTCATGATCTCCTCCCACGTAATGCGTTTGCCCGTGTAGCAGCATTCGCGGCCCAAAATCGCCAACATGGTGCTGTACGCGCCGTACTCCCCGTTGTTGGTCGCTTTGCTGTTGCGGATGGAATCGAACATCGCCTGATGTTCCGAAAGGTACATGTCGCACCCCTTGCCGCGATACTTCCAAATCACGTTCCCCTGAAGGTCGCAAATCCGGTTGCCGAGAATGTCGGCCGTTCCCTTGGTTCCGATGAACTGGTCGGACGTGTCGTTGAAGCAACCGTTCTGCTGGCGGCAGAAAGCATGTACCTTCACGCCGTTCGGGTAGTTGTAGGTGACGCCCATCAGGTCGTAAATATCGCCATACGCCGGCTGTTCCACGCGTACCATCCGCCCACCAACGCCCCATGCGTCCACCGGAGGTTTGTCGCCCATGGCCCACAATGCCTTGTCCAGCGAATGCACATGCTGCTCGACGTTGAAGTCGCCGGAAAGCCACGTGAAGTTGTACCAGTTCCGATTCTGGAACGCCATTTCCGTGTCGCCCTCTTGCCGGGCACGTGTCCAGAGTTTGCCGGTGAGGTACGTTTCCTGAATGGCCGTCAGCTCGCCGATTTCGCCATCCAGCACCCGCTTCATGGTTTCCTGCACGGCAGTATGATAACGCCAGCAAAGACCACACGTCAACGTCAGCCCCTTCTCCTTGCCGATTTTCGTGCTTTCCAGCACGCTGCGGATCCCGGCGGGGTCAACGGCGACCGGCTTCTCGAAGAAAACATGCTTGCCCGCTTCCACGGCCGCACGCAGGTGAATCGGACGGTAGTGCGGCGTGGTACACAAAAGAACGACGTCGCATTTTTCGATCACCTTTTTGTAGGCGTCAAAACCATCAAAACAGTCGGCTTCGGTCAGCGGAGCACGATCGCCATACTTCTCTTTCAGAAGGTTCATGCACCGTGCGGTACGGTCACGGAACATATCGCCGATGGCCACGATTTTCGTGTTGGGGTCGGCATCCAAAGCGTTGTGCGCGGCGCCGGTTCCACGACCACCGCAGCCGACAAGCCCGATTTTGAGAATATCCGTTCCATTGGCATGCACACTGCGGGCAGCCAGACCGCTCAAAACGGCCCCGGCAGCCACGCCGCTTTTCACGAAATCACGGCGAGAAAGATTCGACATTTTTCTTCTCCTATAAGGTAGGCAAGTGGGAAAACCGGACGTCCGGTTGACATTCGGTATTTTCTGAAAAACCATTCCACCCTCCGTTTGCTTCGGGAGGATCGTTTTTAGAAAACATCCTTTCTAATTTTATCATTCTAACAAATCCTCTCCCAAAAGGAAAGGGGGCAGGGAAAGGAATATTCATGGTTCATGGTGGATTCGGTTCTCCATAAAAAAACAGGGATGGACAGAAAGAACACTTCCCATCCACCCCTTTTGGGATGTTTTCATCCATTTCTCAGAAGGCTGCGATGATGGCACACCCGCCACTAAGCTGCGTGTTGGCCATGCCGTTGTCAAACATCTCGGCACCGTAGTTGCCATAAATCGAGTTGTAACGAATCTCCGGACGCAGCGAAATATGCTCGGTTAACTTGTAGTTGGCTCCCAACGCAATTTCATAACACGTCTGATGTGTCTTGTCCATCAGGTTGTTCTGGCGGAACCACTCCATCCGTACTCCAACGTCCATGCGACAGGTCAGCTTGTACAACAGGTAGTTGGCAATACCAAAACTCTCGTACCACTTCGTATCGTCCGCAGAGCTTGTGAACGAGCTGTAATCGCTGTGGAATACATACGTCAGCCGTTCGGTAATGTCCCACGTCAACACAAGCGAATTCTGGAACTCCTTGCCGTCGCAGGTCGTCCACGGATCGTTGGTTCCGAGGAAGTCCCAGGTCAACGCGTAGCTATCCCGTTCCGGATCGCAGTGAACCCGATTCCACATGGCTGCATACGTAAAGTTCAGCTTTTCCGTCACCTGCAACGACGCTCCCGCAAGGAAACCATAGTCGTCGTAGTTGTTGCCGAAACCGGTGTCCGCACCCGTCGTGGCTCCAAAAAAGAACGAAACGTTTTCGTTCATGTCAAAGGTCGCCAAACCTCCCGTATGAGTCAAAGGCTCGTGCGTGTACAGGTACGAATGGGAGTAAAACGGCCCGCTGTCCGTCGCTTCGCAAAGCTCATAGCCAATCGGCGTGGAAAATTTTCCAAGCTTCAGATTCCACCGGTTCATGCCCAACTCAAGGTACAACTTCGGAATCGCAAAACCGTAGCCGTCGCTTGACGTGGACCATTTCCCATCGAACGAACCGTCGGCCCACGACTGGTTGATGTCAGCGTCCACCCCGAACATCGCGTCCGCCCGGTAACCCCAGTCAAACCCGCACCCTCCGGTGTCCACCGTACGTTCCAGATACAACCACGTCTGCTGAACATGCCAGCCCGTGTTGCGCACGTTGTCCAACACACTGCCGTTCTCTACGTCCGGATTGGAGTATTCATTTCCCCAGACTCCCGTCTGGATCCACCCGCCAAATTTGGTGCGTGGTTCGTATTCCTCCGCATCCTCCTCCTCCGGCATTTCGGTTTCCTCCACCGCCTTCTGAACCGCTTCCGACTGGGCCGGCGTTACCGAGTCCGTATTAACCGCAATCAGAACCTGATCCGTCGTTTCCGGTGCATTCGCCCCAACCGACGTTTCCGAAGAAACCAAAACGGAATTCTTCGCGTCGTCGGCACGCGCACTGATCGCTCCCACTGCCAGTATCACCAGACATCCTATCAGGATGGAAGTGAGTCTGAGTATTTCCCTTTTCATTTTAATGGGTCCTTCCCTGAAAAAATAACCCCTCCCGTATATGGGTACACCACTCCACGTTCTCCCTGAAAATAATTCCAGGGAAAATTTTTCTGCCTTTCGTATCGGACAGGAACATCCTGCCACTTGTACGGAACATAACGAGTTTTCCGAAAAAAACGGCAAAAACGAAAAGTCGGGCAGTACAAGCGTTATGAGTGTTTAGGTTTTCCTATTTTAACATTTGAAAATAGGAAGAGCTTGCCGGTTCCAATAGAATGTTTTGTTGAAAGGAGCCAAAGCGTCAGGCTCCGGGAATCTCAAAAGGTTTTACGAAAGGAAAATGTCATGAAAAAGTATTTGCTGGTGCTGGGTATTGCCGGTCTGGTGACGATTACCGCATTCGCTATCCGGGCTAACGATTTGCAGAAAACCGTTCCGCCGGAGAAAGAGGGCGCGATCGTCGTGATCGAGGAAGTTGTGAAAACGCCGGAGGGTGCTATCGTGGAAGAAGCGATCGTCCCCGTGGAGCAGGCCGCCCCCGCGCCGTCCCCCGCAGAGGAAAAGAAAGAGGAAAAGAAGGTCGAAGCCGCTCCCGCTCCTGCCCCTGCTGCGTCTAACGAGGCGATAAAGGCGGAAGAAGCGAAAGAAAAGGCGGAGGAAGAGAAAGCCGAGCAAGCCGAAGAAAAGGCCGAAGAAGCTGCCGAAGAAACCGAAGCCGCTGAGGAAGCCGCCACTGCCAAAACCGGGAAAACCTGTCCTTTGGGAGTCTGCCCGCTTACCGGAAAGTGCCTGACCCAAGAGGAATGCTGCTGCCTGGAAAAATTCCTCTGCCATGTGAAGGAATGCGCTCAGAAACATGCCTGCCACGGCGAGCAGGGGAAAGTCACGCCCGCGATGGAATTGGGCCTGAAACTGGTCGAAATCGACGGGAAACCGGTGATGGTTCTGACCGTGCTTCGCGGCCTGGAACACCATTTCCTGCTCCCTCTGCCGGGATTGGAGAAATGTGAGAAAGAGGAAATGAAGCAAGAACAGAAGGAGAAATAACCCATGAAGACGATGGATAAAAAATGTTGCCAGGAGCGGAACGAGACGTCGAAATCCTCCTCCCACGAAGGGAAAGAAATGCAGAACGATGCCTGCTCAAACCGCTTCTACCACAAAATGAGCCTGTTCGCGTCGCGGACGGAGAACGGGGAGCAAACGGATATCCGTATCCGACGCGAAACCGGCAAGCCGACCGAAATCACCGTTTCGCGTGGCTGCGATACGTGGGAGCTGCTTTCCAGTGAGTTGATCCGACTTCCCGAAGATTTGCGTGACGAAGTACGTGATCTGCTTACGGGGGCAGGCTCGCATGATGAAACGGAACCGTTCCTTGCGTTTGGCATGGAAAACGATGCGTGTGACTGATGCTGGCAAATGTCGTGGGAAAAAATCTTGAGTTCCCCTTGGGAGCCGGTTGAGAAATCTTTCGCGTGGTGGAATTAAAAAGCGTGAAAGACTGAAAAAACCGGCTCCCTCTCCCTTGCGAGAGTTCTGAATTTCATTAAAATGATTTTTTTGAGATGAAATGGGGGTTCCCCGTGGATTTTCAGGATGCTCTCGTAGCTCAGGTGGATAGAGCGACGGTTTCCTAAACCGTAGGTCACAGGTTCAAGTCCTGCCGGGAGTATGAAACGCCTCGTAAATCACGTAAACGAACGGCGAAGCGAGGACGAGTTTTTCGAGAGTTTTAAAAAATTACGCGGTTACTGGCGTCTTGCGTTTGCCTTTTTCGGGTGAAGCTGAATCCAGCGTTCGTAAAACACATCGAACGGCTTTCTGGCAGGCTTCACGCCATCGTCGAAATCCACAATAATATGCTCCCCTGAAAGTTTGAACGCTTCCGCGTCCATTTCCCGGAGGGTTTCTCGTACTTCATCGGAAATACCGGAGCGGAGGCGACGCTTGTGTCCATCATAAAGGTATTCCGTGTTTTCGGGACAACAGCAAAGGTGCTTGTGCTGTTCGTCAAATTCTTTCGCCATGAAAGCAATGTCGGCAATATGGTGACGAAAGCAACGACAGTATGTATTACAATTATCCTCATAAATTCGCTTTAACAGGCTTTTTGATGGATTATTCACAATACAAGTTTTGGGATTTTCGCATAACTCCCCGTTTTCATCCCATAGCTGTATTGCAATATAATCATCAATGCCAAAGTCAATCATTAATCTGGTCATGTAAAAAACCTCTATTTCAAATTTCTGCTTCTTTTTTGAGTTCCATCAATTTCAGGTAAACACTCCGTGCAAACGGACGCGCCAGTTTTCCTTTGGATAAGACTTCGGCACGTGCTTCAGCGACCATTTCGTGATAGGGGTTTTCATCTGAGGATTCCGTAGCCCCGTACAGAGAAAGTAATCGCGTCGCTCGACGCATGTTTTGAAACTGCGTTTTCTTACGTAGTTGACGTAATTGTCCCTCGGTTTCGTCACGACTACTTTCTGCATTTCGGATTTTTTTCGCAGATTATTCTTTACACTCCCAATAATATCTGCGTCCAAAGAATCCTCTAAATTTCCACCTTTTATTATAACATATTTATGAATTTTGTAAAGGTAATAGCGTATGTTTTCCGCTATATTTTCCTCGGTTTTCAGGTTTCCCTTTTTCTTCCGTTTCAAGCAGATGCTGTTGTCGAATAATGGTCTTTTCCTTGCTTTTTCTCGCCGCCACCATGCCTGTATTCTCACGAAACGCATCCGGAACGTTCCGCTCGTCCGAACGACGCGTTCGGGGGCTTTGCCGGTGATTCCAAAATCGATCCTGGCCTCCGGCTTCCGAGAAAAGCTCCACCGAACCAAGGATATATTTTATAAAATTTCCCTTTTTGGGAAAACAGCCCTTGACTTTTCCCAAAAAGGGAATATAATTGGAATAAGTTGGTACGATGAAACTTTTGAGGAAAATGATGCGAATTATTACCGGAAAAACGATTCGAAACTATCAGGATAAATACCCGCTGGCAGCTCAACAACTGGAAGCCTGGTATTACGAAGCGAAGAATGCCAACTGGCAAAATCCTAATGAAATTAAAGAAAAGTACGGTAGTGCCTCCATTTTGCAGAAAAACCGGGTGGTGTTTAACATTTGCGGAAACAAGTTTCGCCTCATCGTTCAAATTGCATACCGGATTGGCACGGTTTACATTCGTTTTTTGGGAACTCACAAGGAATATGATGAAGTGAACGCGGAGGAAATCTGATGAAAATGAAACTGATTAAAACCGAAGCGGAATATGAGGAAGCATTGGAAGCAATCAACGAATTCCTGCCAATCGGTGAGGAAAATTTGTCGGAAGAACAGCTGGACGATTTGGAACTGCTCTCAACGCTTGTGGAAAAATATGAAGCCGAGCATTTTCCGATTCCGTTTCCGGATCCGATTGAGGCTATCAAATTCCGAATGGAGCAGGAAGGTCTGACCCGAAAAGAGCTTCAAAAATACATCGGATGCCCCAGCAAGGTTTCCGAAATACTGAATCGAAAACGCCCCTTAAGTCTTTCCATGATTCGAGCACTGCACGAAGGGCTTGGAATTCCAGTCGAGGTGCTTCTTCAGAAAGCCTCAAAAGAATTGACGTTTGCCTGATTCTTTTCATTTAACAGAATTCAAAGTCGTCCATCTTTCGGGCGACTTTTTTCAAAAAATTAAAATTTTCTCGAAAATTCCTATAATTTCTCTTGATTTCAATAACATACATGTTATAATCAGGGTGTGAGTTACGAGATTGTATTTTATGAGACCTGTTCCGGTCGTTGTCCTGCCGAGGAATTTGTGCTGAAATTGGGGCAAACCCATCCGAAGATGAATCGGAAAGTGGTTCGGGATATTCAGTTGTTGCAGGAGTTCGGGAAGGCTTTGAAAATGCCGCAGGTTCCGGTACTTGGAACGTGGGCTTTACGAGCTTCGGAGCTTTTTCGGGACGGATACTGTCCGGATTTTTTACTTCTTTTTTTCCGGGGAACGAATCGTTTTAACAAACGGATTCGTGAAGAAAACCCAGAAAACACCGCCTGGTGAGTTAGAAAAGGCCTTCCGATACAAAAAAGATTATGAGGACAGAAATGAGAACATTTGATGATTTTTTGGAAGAACAACTGCAAGACCCGGAGTTTCGTGAGGATTACGAAGCTTTGGAGCCTCTTTATGCAATGAAACGCCAGATAATTCAATACCGAATCGACCACAATCTCACGCAGGCTCAGCTTGCAGAGCGTCTCGGCATGAAGCAAAGCGCCCTTGCGCGGCTGGAATCGGGTCAGATCGTCCCCACCCTTCGCACCCTTCAGCGAATTGCACGGGGACTGGAGAAAAAACTGGTCGTGACGTTTCAGTAGGTGCCATTTATTATGATGGTCATAATAGCTTGGCCGTGGCTTTATTGGCGGCTCCCTTCACAATCGACATCCTTCTTGACAAAAAAATCGTCCGCCGCGTGGTCGAGTGTCAAGTCAACCTGCGGTCGGACGGCAAAAATTTTGTAATTTATGGCTCCGGCGATTGACTTGACATAATATTTCTAACTTTTGGAAATGCTAAGGGGTTTCCCCAGAGATTAGAAAATTTTTTCTATTGAAAAATGGCCGTCAGCTACAGACTTTTGGCGGAATGAAAAAGGGAAAAACCAATCGTTCAAAAAATCCTCCCTCCCCCCCTTGCCGTTGTGCGTGGGATTTGCGGTGGCTTTTTGCCTTTTGCGATTTTCCTCTCGTTTTTTCCAAACACTTGACTTTTAAGGGGAATATCGTATAAATGATACTCGGGAGGTTTTGAAATGATCATCGTCGGTGATTTTGGATTGGGAACTATTTTCCTTGGTTGTTTGATACTGTTTCCGCAATTCCGGAAATGGACGATTATCGTTTTACTTGCTTTGATTCTTCTCTTTTGCAACCTGTTTATCTTTAATGCTGCGGAAGAATCTTTGGCCCAAGGAGCCATGACCTACGACCTTGAACGGTGTTTGGTGGTGATGGCCATTTTGGGCATTGGAACTCCAATTTTCGGATTCCTTTACGAAAATGGACTTATTCCAAGTAGCGAGAAAAAAAGTACATACCAAAAATCTTTTTGTAATATGATGTTATTGCTCACTACAGCTTTTATATGGCTGTGGTACATGATATTGGTTCTGAGGGGGGAAGCCCATCTTCCCTTTGGGAACTAAATCCCAGTGGTCTTTTCGTCGGCTCAAAACCAATGATGTCCCGTGGTATAAAAAGAAAATAAACATTAGGCAACTTCTAAAAACCCAATTCCGGCCCAAAACGGTTTTTAGGTGCCATTATTGACATAGCGAACGTAGTGATCGCACTAAAAGTTTTTTGAAGCCCGGTACACCGGGAGGCAGACGCTGGCGATTCTGGCCTCCCTTGGTGTATACTCCATGTTAGCGTCGGCCTTTAGGCCGCTCACGTCGATTTTCGTAGAGTATGTCTATGCCCCCCCCTATTCCCCTAGGGCATTGCCCCAGGCTATTGAAATTGCCCCGTTGGGGCACGAGGGAAGCCCCCCCTCCAATAAATAGTTCGAGTAAAATCAACTACCAACTACCAACTACCAATCACCAATTATCAATTATCAATTATCAATTCAAAAAGGTTTGGACACAAAAAAATGGGAGAAGTCCCGTGACCACTCCCATGTTTCTCACTCACAAATGCCTTGCCCAAAAACTTTCCAATCAAGCCCCTGGGAAACGCACCATGATTCTTGCCTATTGTCGCGCTCGCGGTGCTCGGAATTTAATCTTCTCCGCCAGCCGAACAATCTCGCCCTTCTCAATGTACCCCGTACATGCCGAAATGACTAAAATCACATTACGATATTTCAACTGATAATCACAGTCCAGCTCTATCTCCGTCTGGCTCGCCGCAGCACTGCCTCCGGCCGCTAACTGCGAACGAATGAACGAACGTAAACTGTTGATCCCCTCAGGACTCCCAGGAAACGTTCGGTCCGCAATCTGGATCGTGTCCAAATTGCCCGAACCGTTCGCCCGCAAACGAATCAATATGCTGGTAATCTCTTCCGCACTCTCGTCGTTCGTCGCCGCACTGGAAAGAGGCATCTTAATATTAAAATCCCCCTCCGACGCAACAATCTTCAACGTCAAAATGAAGAAGATCAGCAGCTGGAATACCATGTCAATCATCGGCGTCATGTCGGCGCCGGCTTTCATATCCGTCTTTTTTCTTTCTCGCATCGATCACACCTCCCGGAAAAACCCTATTGTAACTGTTCCGCCCGGAGGGCAAATTTTTCCAGCTTGTTCTGCTGACACTTCTGAATTACCTCCTGCACGAAGCCCGTTTTGGCCTCCTGATGCGCTCGAATAATCACCGTCATGTCCGCAGCCGTCTTGTGCTTCGTACGCTGCACCACGTCGATCTCTCGCTTCAAAAACGGCGGCAAATCCATCAAATTCTTGATCTCGTCCGCTCCAATCAGTACCGAAAACTCGCCCGCACGGCCCAGCTGCGGCGCTATCTGAAGCGTCACCGCATTGGGAATGGGCATCTCCGGCGGCTTGGCAAGCTCGCTTTTGGGAAGCCGAACTCGCTGGTTCTGATCCGCATCCGAAAAATTAATCAAAATCATGAAGAAGATCAGCAACTGGAACACCATGTCGATCATCGGCGTCATATCGCCGCCGTCAACCTGTTGTGTCTCACTTCGTTTGGCCATCGTTTACCTCCTTCGGAAAAACTATTTCTTCTGGGCGGAAGCAAGCACTTTGCCAAGGAGATCCTCACTGATCATGCCAACGTCAAACACCGTGCGGGCCAGCCGATTCTTCAATACCTGGAACAGGCAGACCGCCGGAATCGCGACGATCAAACCGACCATCGTCGTGAACATAGCCGTCGAAATACCACCGGCAAGCTCGTTCGGCTTCGGTGCCGTTGCCGACGTCGCAATCACCTGGAACGACATGATCATACCGTTCACCGTTCCCAGAAGCCCAACGCTCGTGGAGGTCGCCGCAATCAAACCCACGTAACTCAAACCATGCTCCAGACCCATCGCGATACTGTCCGACGTCTCCTGCATCGCCTGCACCGACTTGTCGTAGCCCGACGCCAGCTTGGCCAGACCCGCCGAAAGCACCTGCCCCAGATACGAATCGTCGTTCTTCGTCATCTCGTACGCTTCCTGGAACCGCCGCTCGTTCAGCAACGCCTCAAACTGCTCGGCCAACGCCGGAGGAATGTTCTGCGTGCGACGAAGCGCCAAATAATATTTGAACCCCAACGCCACCAAAGCAAACGAAATGCCCAGGAAGATGAAGCTGTACATCGGCCCCAGAGAATGGTACGTCCACATCAACAGGGACTCTTTTTTGGCTCCACCCGCGTCTTCCTCGGCAGCTTCTTCCTCGTCCTGAGCCATCACGGGCGAAGCGGTAAACGTCGTCGCCGTAAAGGTCCCGACGGAAAATGTCAAAAACATCGCGGAACACAGGCCCGCGCCCAACCAACGGAGTACCCAACTCTGTTTCATTACAACCTCCAACAAGTTATGATTTTGTCTGAACAAGTTTGTAGGACAAATTTACAATCTCTCAACAATTAACATTACAGTTTACCCTAAAATACCAAAATATCAAAGGGAACCGGCAAAATTTTTAACAATTTTTTGGATTATTTCCCAAATCGCTGCGCCTTCACCTCCTCCAGTTCACGAGCACGAAGGTCGTTTCCCAGTTTCCGCCACAGCGTGATCATGCAGTCCAACGATTCCTGATGAAGCATCGGATCCGCATTGTACATCAGGTGCGTGTGCATGAATGCCACAATCGCATCCTTCGCCTTTCCCGGCTGCGTCATCAACGCCGCGCCCAACGTGTTGTACGCACTGGCGTTCGTTATCGTGTCTTCCGGAGACGATTTCTCGATCACCGTCTGCGCAACCTTGATCGCCTTGTCTACGTCCCCCTGCAATGCGTAACAACGCGCCAACCCCAGCTGACATGCCAGCGTCATCTCCGCTTCCACCGCCGAAAGCTCCCCTTCATCCACCAGCTTTTTCACCTGCGTGAAAACCTTTTCGCCATTCTTCCCGTCTTTCTTCGCAAGCAACACCTTGCCCGCACCCAAAAGACCACGCGCTTGAAGAATCGGGGAACTCTTCGCCTTGGCCAGCACCTCAAAATTCTTCAACGCCGCATCGTATTTGTTCATCTGAAGGTTCAGATTTCCCAAAATCAACGTGATCTCATACACGCGGAAATATTTCGGATACGCCTTCAAAAACGATTCCAACCCCTCCGCCGCCTTGATGGGAGTCACGTCGCCACCCGTCTGGGCAATCTTCGCGTTCACAAGCGCCAGCAGGTACGCTTTCTCCGCCTTCAACAAATCCCGCTGAAGTGCATTGTCCTTCAGACTACGCAACACCGTACGTGCATCCTCGTTCTGCGAATCCTCGATATTCCGACGGGCCGTCTGGAACTGCGCCGGCTCGCTGTCGTACGTCAGGCTCTCAATCTCGCCCACCGGAATGTCTTCCGAAACCCCAGAACGATCCGCTTTGACCGTGTCCGGCGTCATCCCCTTGACCTCACAGTCAAAAGGTTTCTCGTTAAACCGCTTGATGCGATCCGCCGACTGCACACCCGTCGCCATCGACAACACCGCGACAGCCACAAAGGAAATCACGAAAAGACGTTTCATTGGTTACTCCTTATAATGATTATGGTTTTCCTGTTGTTGTTTAATATCCGTATTGGAACGCCCAACCGCGTGAAAAAACTACTTCTCTTCCGGCTTGTCCGCAGGCTTCACCGGCTTGACCGCCTTCACCACACGCACTACCTTCTTCTCCGCAGGCTTTTCCGCAGATTTTTCCGCAGGTTTCTCCGCAGGCTTTTCGGTCGTTTTTTCCGCAGGTTTCTCGGCCGATGGAGCCGGCTTACGCACCACCGGTTTTCCGTCCGGGCCTGCCGCCGGTTTCCGTACCACCGGTTTCCCCTCCGGGCCTGCCGCCGGTTTGCTCACCGGTTTCTTCACCGGAGCTTTCTCCTCCGTCGCCGCCGCCTCCTGCTTTGCCGGAGCTTCCTTCTTCACGGGGGCCGGTTTCTTCGCCGGAGCTTCCTTCTTGGCCGGAGCCGGTTTCTTTGCCGGAGCTTCCTTCTTCACCGGAGCCGCACCAAAGTCAAACGCCAGGTTCACCGGAGCCGCTTCCGCATCCTTGTCGAATACCACCGGCTTGTCGCCAATCCCCATCGACGCGAACATGTCGATCGCCTGGCCCGCGTCCGCCACCGGAGCTTCGCCCACCCCTTCGATCGCCACCGGAGCCGCCGGAATCTCCACGTCCAGCGGAACTTCGTTCAACGTCACGTTCTTCAACTCCGCCTGCCGATACATGTCCGCCACCGACTTCTTCCGTCGCGTCATCAGGAACAGCAGGATCAGAACCACAACACCGCCAATGCCCCACCCAAGGTACAACATCGTCGGGTCCACTTCCTTCTTCGGCGGCAATAACGCCCGTCGGGCACGTTCTTCTTCCACCGTCTGACGTGCCAGCTCTTCCTGCGTTCGCAGCGATTCCTCCTCCAACTCGTCAACCGACCATTCCTTCCCCTTCTTGACGACCTCTTTCACTTCCCGAACCAGCCCCGCGATCCCCCGCTTCGGCTGCCCCAGTTGCTCCTGAATCTCTTTCAGCACCCGGTCAAACAGGTCGCGATATTCGCCCCCGTCCGCCGTTTCGCCCCCCATGTCGTCGTAAAGCTGGAACAGACGATTGATCACGTTGAATGCCGACTGAAGGTTCTTCTCCTTCTCGTCGCCCGCCTTCGCCTTGGCCAGGTTCGTCTCCGCAAAACGCAACTGCGACAGGAAATAAAGCTGACGCTTGTCCGCCGGACTCCCCGGAGCCGCAAACTGCTGGAGCATCTTCGACAACCTGCCCCAACCCCAAATCGCGTTTTCCGTCTTTTCCGTCTTGGGATTCGTAAACTTCCCATCCCCAACACGCGTCTTTTTGATCAACGCCAGCTTTTCCGCCTTGTCCTCCGTGTTCTGCGCCCAGGCCCAGAACGCTTCCGCCGCATCCACCTGAAGGTCGAGCCGACCCGGATTCTCCTTCAAAAGCTGCATATAACACTGAATCGCCTTCTCGTACTCCTGCATGTGTACGTAACACAACGCCACACGCTGGATCAGAATCTTCTGAAGGTTCGCACGCTTCGTCTCGTCCGCCTGACCACTAAATTCCGGGTCGTCCTTGCAACGTTTGCCAATGGCAAGGTACGTCTCCGCACCCTGTTCATAATACTTCTTCGCCGCCGCCGAAATTGCCGCGCCTTCCGAACGTTTCCCCACAATACCGTCCGCCAGCGAAACGTACGTCTGCGCCACCCACATCAGCGACCCAAACGTGTTCCCGGCCCCACGCTCCTTAATGCGGGAAAGGAACATCTCAAATCCCTTCTGAACCTTCGCCACCGCTTCGGTGTTCTTCTCCGCCGTCAACTGCTTCAGGCTGTCCTCCAGCTCGCGACCCAGCTTGACGTAAATCATCGTCAACCGTTCCTCGCTCCCCTCGTCGCCCCCTTCGCTGGCAATCTTTTCCAGGTCGTTCATCACCTTTTCCGCTTCGTCCGCGTTGTTCTCCGCCACGAACGCCTGCAGGGCACAGTTCAAAATCGGCTGCTTGAAGTTGGCCGTCACCGCATTCTCCGCTTTGTACAACGTGTATGGCCCCACCTTCTCGTCGTTCAGCCACGCAAGCGTCTGCGTGTTGTCGCCCGTCTGAGTCAAAATCTGGCACAACGTAATCGTCGCGCTGACCATCCGCTCGTTCACCACCGCGCCCCCATCGACCAGCTTCTTCAACCGCGAAACGCCCCCCTCCAAAAACTTCATCGCCTCGGCACGAAATTCCTCCGCCTGCGCTTGCGTGTATGGCTTCGCGTCCTCCTCCGCACGAATGTAAGCCACGTACATCTTCCACAACGCAAACCCGACCGAAACCTCCGCATCGCCCCGCGCGTCGTTGTCCTCCGGAATCTTCTCCAGAAACTCCTTCGCCTTATCGATGTTCCCCACACGAACGTACGCCGTACAGAGGCTCGCCCAGCTCGAAATCAACTCTTTCTGAATCTTCGGATCGTCCGGCGTCTCGCTCTCCTTCAAACGCTGCGCCTTCAATTGAGCCGCCGCCGTCATCCCCTCCAGCTCACAATTCACATACTCCGCGACTTCCTCCGGCTTCTTGCCCGCGTTCTTCGCCAGCATCATCTCCGACTGAATCAGCCCCGGATACAATTGAAGCTCCAGATTCAACGCCCCTGTCGCATTCTGCGACGCCGGGAATTTCCGCGTGATAATATCCAACAGGATGATCGCCTCCTGCGTCCGGCCCGCATAATAATAGAGGTACGCACGGCAGTAACGGTGCCGTAACAAAATCTGCTCGTTCGACGCCCGCGTGATCATCTGCCCCTTCAATCGCTCCAACGCCGCAAACACCGGAAGAAGCTGCTCGGCCATCTTCTTAATATCATCCAGCATCTTCGCCTTGTTTTCCGGATTCGCTTCCGCCGCGTACGCACTTTGAAGCTCCGTAAACACGTTCCACTGATTGTCCGCGAAAACCTGCAAATCGGCGTATTTCGTCACTTCCTGATAATTGTCAAACGTGATCGACGTCTCCTTCGCCGCTGCCGCCGCAGGATTGTACGTCTTGACCAGCTCCGCCACCTGATCGGCAAACGGCCCTTCCTTGTGCGCCTTCGCAATCGGCTTCAAAAGATTCACGATCTCCGTTTTCATCTTGGTGGAGGCCGCACTTTCCGGATCCGCCTTGATCAGACCGTCCAGATACTTCATATAATTAAGCTGTAACTGAACCCCCGTCGGTTGCCTGGAAAGCTCCGGGTCCTTACGCACCATCTCCTTCCATTTGTCCCAGATGGCGGCAATGTACTGCTTCCGCGTGTCGTCCAGCTTGTTCTCCGGATACGTAAAACATTCGATGAACGAAGCACTCGCCTTCAAAAACAGATCACACAACGACGGCTCGTCCGTCATATCCTTCAACGCGTTCACAAAGTCTGTCAGGATCAGGATCGCCCCTTCCGTCCCCGCCGCCTTGTCGAACTTCTTCATCTCGATGAGCACCTGTCCCTCACGCAGCCGCCCATTGTACGCCACATAAAGCCCCCGCTCGGCATACAGGTTCCAGAAGAAATTATACGCCGCACGCGCTTTCTCCAACGCCTCCATCTTTTCCTTGCTGCCGTCCGGGTACGTCCGAGACAGCTCGTAAACCGCGTCGGCCCGCGAAAATCGCGTCATGTTCAACTGTGCGGCAATGTCCTCGTACTTCGCCTTGACCGCCGCATCCGTGGACTTTGGATCCAGCTTTTTGCCCGCTTCCAGCAGCCGCTTGACCTGCTCATCCAAAAATGCCACCGTCCGGTTCAAGTCGGCACGGCACTTTTCCAGATACCCTTTGCGGGCCGCCTCGTCAAAAGAGGGATTTTTGCTCAACTGATTATAGACGTTCGCACGATCCAAAAGGACTCGCGGAAATACCAGCACCGCTTCGCCAAACTCGGAACTGGTCGGCTGCTCCTTGATGAACTTCTCGAACATGCCAATCGCACGGTCGTATTCCTTCAGCTGCTCGTCGATGCCGGTAATCAGGTTGAACGTCCCCACCAGCAAACGCGCCATCTGGTAATCGTAAGATTTTTCCAGCTTTTCCGGCAGTTTGCCCGCCGCCTTCTGCTGTTCCAAATAATACACCCCCAAATCGCTGTACCCCGATTCGGCAAGTCGATTCATAAATTTCTCGACTTCCTCCACACCCAAACAAGGCCTTGTACCGAGCAGCACCATGGCACTCAAAAGACACCAAACCATCACTTCACTTTTAAGAAAAGCGGAAAATCGGTTCCAGAGCATGTTCTGTTTTCTCCTTACTGCGACGTTTATTCAGCAGACGTTCATCAACCAACGGTCATCAACCATGCCATTTCCCCCCTGAATTTTTCGTGGGAACCGGAAGCAATCGCTCCTCCGTATCCCCCCGGACGCACCGGAGAGTTGCAACCAAAAAAACAGGCGGGATTCGCACCAACTCTATTTTAACCAGATTTTACCCAAAATTTCAATTACCTCCCCTCGCTCTTTTCCCGAAAAAAGAAAGAAAAGTTCAAAAAAAGTTTCGTACATCATTCCGTTGCGGAGTGGTCTTGACAAAATTTTAAAAACAGGTACAATCTTTCGCGGTCAAGCCGGGAGCTGTATGCGGAAAAAATTCCCCCCAGCACCGCAAGCGGCCATCCAGGGGTGGCTTCCTCAACCGGGGAATATCCCGCAGGAAGTTTCCCCAAAGTCAATTCAACCCCTTTTGCACGAGGTTATCGCATGGCTGATGAATTGGACGGAATTAAAAAGAACCTTTTGGCCCTTCGAGCACGTCTTTCCGGAGACGTTACCCAGATGGAAGATTCCGCGTTGCGGCAAAGTCGGCACGATTCCGAACTTTCCTCCATGCCCATCCACATGGCCGACGTCGGAAGCGATAATTTTGAGCGGGAATTTACGCTCCTGCTGATGCAAACCGGCACCGACACGTTGGCTAAAATCAACAACGCGTTGGAAAAAATCGAGGAGGGTACCTACGGAATCTGTGAGGTTTGCGGGGCGAAAATCCCCAAGAAACGTTTGCAGGCCGTTCCCTACGCGACGATGTGCGTCAAGTGTGCCGACAAGGCCGGAAACTGACGGCATTTTCATCCTTTCAAGCCGGAATCCCCATGAATCGCTGGACCCGTTTGTCTTGTTTTCTTTTGATTGTCGCGGTGGGCACGGTGCTGGACCTTGCGTCCAAGGCGGTGGTGTTTCATTATTATGGAATGCCCGGAGTGCAGGATACCTGCTGGCTTCTGCCGGGGGTATTGGGAATCCAGACCAGCCTGAATGAAGGGGCGCTGTTTGGCATGGGGCAGGGGTTTTCGGCGTGGTTCTGTGCTTTTTCCGTGTTGGCGGTGGGATTTATTCTCTACTGGCTGTTCGTGGCGGGAAACGCGAAAAGCTGGATGTGGACGGTCGTTCTGGCCCTCATGACGGCGGGGGTGATTGGCAATCTCTACGATCGGTTGGGCTGGTCGGGGTTGTTTTGGAATTATCCCTCCGAATTGCATCAGGTGGGCGAACCGGTGCATGCGGTGCGGGATTGGATTCTGGTCATGCTGGGGAATTACCACTGGCCGAATTTCAACCTGGCGGATTCGTTTTTAGTGGTTGGGGCAAGTTGGATATTTCTGATGATTTTATTGGAAAAAAAGGATGAACCGGAAGTTTCTGATAATTGAATGAATCTTTTTTCCCATTTTTTCTGTTTTTTTATATCTGGGCGTTGAAATTGCCGAAAAAAGAGTATAGAATGAAGAATAGTCGGAAGGATGTACAGGCGACCTGAATAAAAAAATCGTCACGGAATCCGAAGACAGGGAATTCCGCTCTGGGACGGTATCTTGTTGAGCGTTGGAATTTTCTGGCGTGTTTAGGAAGTGGCGAAGGGGAAAGCGTCTGCCGAGGGACTCATGCCGTACGCGGGGTTTGTTCCGACGGGCAAAAGGTTGTTTCGTGTCGCCTGAAGCGTAATCGCTGAAAACAGGGAAAGCCGGAAAAATATGGCCAACAGGGAAAGAAACCAGCAACCGCGATCTCGCCGACGGATATTTCCGTGGGGGATGATTTTGTTGTTTGCGGGGATTTTCTGGGGTTTGCCTTTGGGGATTCAGGTTCCGGAGGCGGGCGGTCAATCGGCACGGCAGTCGGCGCGGCCGCGGATTCTTTCACGGAATCAGGGGGGGCAGGTTCCGATGAGCATTCACCCGTGGGGTAATTTTGAGGTGGGGGCGTGGCGGACGTCGCGAACGGTGGTGGAAAAGTTGGAGCCGGGGCGGACAGATTCGCGTGCGACGACGGAGAATCGGGTGACGCTTCTGGAGAAGGGGCGTACGTTGAAGCTGGTGTTGGAGTCGCAGATTTCACTG
This sequence comes from Planctomycetia bacterium, assembly GCA_030535245.1. Lineage (GTDB taxonomy): Bacteria > Planctomycetota > Planctomycetia > Pirellulales > Thermoguttaceae > RGIG3701. The sequence continues at coordinate 20,112 of JAUNBJ010000033.1, forward strand.
ATGGGGCGGAGTGTACGGATCGAGCCGAAGCAGACGGAGCAGGATATTTTTGGGATTTCGGGCGAATGTCGTGTGAGCGTGCGGGCGTTGCCGCGAGAGACGCTGGTGGTGGAGGGGCAGCCGGTGCATTGCGACGTGGTTCTGGTGGAATCCACAAGTATGCAGTCGTCGCGGCGGATGAAGCTTTGGTACAATAGTTCGCGGGTTCCGTATGTTTTTCGTCGGGAGGTACGGGCGTGGAATCCCCAGACGGGGATAATCGAGGAAACGACGTCGATGAATGTCACGTCGATGAATCTTCAGACGTTGGTTCTTGGGAAGATGATACCGGGGTATCGGTACGTTCAGACGTCGCATTTCCGGGATTACAGCACGAAAGAGACGGTGTTGGCGTCGGTACAGGTTCCGGGGGCGGTGGTGACGCGAATTTCGCAGGACATGAACCCGGCGGGGCAGGTGATTCAGACGGTGACGGTGGAGCTTTTGGGGTATGGGCGGGACGCGTCCGATCTTCGGCGAGAGTTTCCCCCGGGAGGGGCGGTTCGGGCCAGTCGTGTTGCGGGGATGCCGACGCCCCTGGCGGCTGGCGTAGGGACTTCGGTGAAGCGGGTGGAGTTTTCCCTGGAGTTTTCCAAGGCGAAGGAAAGCGAGCCGGTGCAAGTGGCGGGTTCTTCCTACAGTGCGGATATGGCACGTTTTCACGATCGTTGGGTGAAGTCCCGTGTTTCCGGCGATTCGCAGGAAATGTCGGAAGGAACGTTCCCGGTTCCGGATTTTGATGCCGATACGGACAAATCGAAAATCTGCTGTTATTCTCCGGTGTACAACGGGGGTTTCCGGCAATCGTCCGGGTCGAGGAACGGGCGGGTGATTTCCACGGAGTCGCTTCGGCTTTTGACGCGTTCCGGGTCGTACTCCTCCTCTTCCGAGGGAGGAAACCGTTCGGAGGGGTCGCGGAGTGGTTGGCGGCGTCATTGGCGTTCGCTCTGGTTTGCGGATTCGGCTTCGGACAAGGCGGAGTGAGTTTCCACGCGATATGAACGAAGGAAGAAATTCATGAAAAAGTGGTTCCTGGTGGTGGTGTTTTTAGGTTGGGCGACCGGGGGGTTGGCGCAGGAGTCGCGAGCTGTTTCGCAGTTGGTATTTCCGGAGGGGCGGCGGGTGTTGTGTGTCAGTTTCCCGTGCGATGTTTATCCGGGGGTTTCGCTGGAAGTGCGGCTGCTGGACGACGTGACGCGAGAGCATCCGGACAAAACCAAGCCGGTTTATTTCCAGAAGGATTTTCTGAAACGGCGTTCTCCGGATGGGATTCAGGTGAGCGACGAGCTGGCGCGTTGTTATCTCGGCGACGAGGACGATCTGTTGACGCGGGAATTGACGCTTCAGGAAACGCTCAGCCGCAAGCCGGGCGAGCGGGCGAATGTCTGGTCGGCGCGAATGAAGTTTTTCGGGTGGAAGTCGGTCGTTGGCCCACGGGAGGCGGCGGTCTGGTACGAGGAGCTGAACAAGCGAACCGGCAAGATCGAGGGGACGTTGATTTTTCCCGATGCGACGCATTGTCCGTTGGGGATGGCTCCGACGCGGGAAACGCCGAACGACAGGCGGATGTTCGTGTTCGATCTCTATTTTCCGGAATTGGACCAGCCGTGTGATCTTCAGGTCTGGCTGCTTCGCGGGGATAAAGTGCTGGTTTCGCAGAAAATCCATTGGCTTGGGCAGGGGCAATAGGGGCGTTGGCTGCCGCTTCCATGTTTCTTTGCCGGGGGGTCTGGTAATATTGCGGCGAAAAGTTTAGAATGGGGGTTTACGGAGTCCCGATATTTTTCCTTGCATTCCAAAGAGGTACAGCAGGTCATGGCAGTTCAATGGTTTTATAAGGTGGGCAGTCAGGAAATTGGTCCTTTGACGGCGCAGCAGCTGAAACAGTTGGCGGACGAAAACAGGATTGCCAGAACGGACCCGGTGCGGCGGGAAAACGACACGCAGTGGGTTTCCGCCGGGTCGGTCAAGGGGTTGTTTCCGCCCAAACCGGCGGCAGAGATTCCCACGGGGGTTGCCGTTCCGGCGGGAAAACCGGTGGTGCCGGTGGTTTCCGTGGTGGAACCGGGAAAAGCGGAGGGGATTCCTGTCAATATTCAGGTGGGCAAGCCATCGAAGAAATTGGACTTGCCGCCGGTGGTGCCGGTTTCGGCTCCGGAAAAATCGGGGGTGGATTTGGGGATTTCTCTGGACGGGGCCGCGTCCCGTTCGTCGATTGGGAAAATGGGGAGTAAGGTTCCGCCACGTCCTGCCGTGGGGAAAAATATTTCAGGAAAACCTGCTGCGGAAGCGAAACCGCCGCTTTCTCCCAAAGAGCTGGAGCGAAAAAAATTCATGCTCCTGGTCTATTCGCTGGGCGGGGTTGTGGGTGCGGCGATTCTGATTTTGGTGCTGGTGTATTCGGGGATCTTTGGTGCCTCCTCCAAAACAGCAGAAACGGAGGAAGCGGAGAAACCAGCAACGACGGAAACGGTGGCCGAGGCGGAGACGGAATCGGCACCAACGGATATTTTCGACACGGTGGATTCCGGAGCGAAAAAAGCGGACGAAAGCGTGGCAAAGGAGGAGGGTTCCCCGGATGCTTTGGCGGCGAAAGAGGGGGGCGATTCGGAAAAGAGCGATGCTGGCGACACGGCCGGGGTTCCGGAGGTGGAGGGGTATACCAACGCGCAAAAATTTGCGGCCAAGCGGGGGGATGTGCGGATTCGGGTGCGTCAGGCGACGGTGGACACGGCGTCGGGATTTTTGGGGACGCGTGGCGGGGATACCGGCCAGTACCTGTTCATTCGGCTGGAAATTACGAACATGAGCGACAGCAAGATTCTGGATTATCCGGCGTGGGGGGTGCGATCCAAGACGCTTTCGATGAAGGACAACTACGCCAACCAGTACAAACCGGTTTCGTCGCAGACGCTGGGGACACCGATTAAGGGGCAGCAGCGGACGGCGATGCAGGTGACCGGTACGATTTCCGATATTTTGGTCTTTACGGCGCCGGTGCCCAAGGCGGAGTATCTGCTTTTGGATTTGCCGTCGTTGGAGGAGGGGGGGACGGAAAAATTCCAGTTCCTGATTCCCAAAGAGATGTTCCGTGCGGCCCCCAAGGCGAAGAAGATTCCCAAGGCTCCGAAAGCGGAAGCGGGGGATGCGGCGGAAAACGGAGAGGCCGAGGAGGAGATTACGGACAGCGGCATTGAGCAGTCGGATTTGAAGGTTCATCGAACGGACGAGCTGAGCCAGTCGCTGGACGAGGTGCAGGCGGAGAGCGAAGCGGTGGAAGCGACTCCAGCGGAATCGGCCCCAGCGGAATCGGCCCCTGCCGAAGCGGAGGCGGAGGAGGACGACGGACTGGACGAGGAAACGCGAGAAATGCGTAAAATGATGCGGGAAAATGGGCTGGAGGATTCGGGAGAGGAGGAAGGTCCGGAGCTGGACGTCAAACTTTCTCCGGAGCTTCAGGCGGCGGAAAAGGAATTTAATCGTCAGGCGGAAGAGGAGCGTAAGGCCAAGCTCCGCGACCGAAACAAGAAGAAAAAGTAACGATGTTTCTGGGGTATAATACCAACGGACTGGCGCACCACGCTTTTCCCGACGCGGTGGACGTGCTGGCCCGGTGGGGATATCGGGCGGTGGGAATCACGCTGGATCACGATTTGCTTCGGCGGGAGGGGGAGGTTTTTACCTTTCGCACGCCGCCCGAAGCGATGGCGGAACTTCTGGAAAAGCACGCGTTTCGCAGCGTGGTGGAGACCGGAGCGCGTTTTTTGCTCGACCCGTTTGGGAAGCATTCGCCCAATCTGCTGCATCCCGACCCGCAGAAGCGGCGTTTGCGGCAAAATTACTACCGTGCGGCGGTGACGTTGGCTTCGGTGTTGCGCAGTGACGGCGTTTCGCTCTGGTCGGGAGCCGCAGAAAGCGACGAGCCGGAGGAGACGCTCTTTTCCCGACTGGCGACGGAGTTGCGGGAGTTGCTAGATTTTGCCGGGGAGCAGGGGGTTTCGGTGATGTTCGAGCCGGAGCCGGGGATGCTGGTGGACACGCTGGCCCGCTTCGACCGTCTGCTGGATGCGTTGGGCGATGCGGCGGCACGGTTGGCCCTGACGCTTGATACCGGGCACCTTTACTGCCAGCGGGAACCGTTTCGTGAGAATATCCTGCGATACCGCGACCGCCTGCGGAACGTCCATCTGGACGATGCCGTTCGAGACCTCCACGAACACCGTCGGTTCGGCGAGGGGGAGATTTCCTTTGCGGAGATTTTCGACGCGTTGCGGGAGATCGGGTACGCGGGGGGCGTTTACGTCGAATTGAGTCGCCACAGTGCTGCCGGTGTGGAAACCGCCCGCGACGCGATGGCATTTTTAAAAAATTTTCGTTTTCCATGAAGGATTGCAGATTCCAGGAGTTCCCCATGTTCGTTCCACGTCGTCAATTTTTAACCGCCGGTGCCGCGTTGGGGCTGGGGACGTTGCTTTGCCCGAAAGAATCCCTTGCGTCCGATTCGGGGCAGGTGAAGTTCTCGGTGTTTTCCGACATTCACCACTTTCCGGGCGTTTTCATGCCGGGAATGCCCGCGTATCTGACACAAATCCAGGAACGTGCCATGCGGGAAAAGTGCGATTTCATCATCCATTGCGGGGATTTCACCCACAATCCCCCCTCCGTGCCGGACTTTGTGACGCAGTACAACGCTTTTTCCATTCCCAGTTACCACACACTGGGCAATCACGACCATGATGGCTGCACGGTGGAGGAGACCCTTGCGGCGTACGGGTTGGAACGGGGGTATTATTTCTTTGACCGGGGCGGGTTCCGGTTTATCGTGACCGACCCGAATTATTTCGAGCGGGAGGGGGTTTACACGCACTATTCCAAAGGGAATTACTATCAGTATCGCGGGGCGTCGCTTTCCGTGGTGCCTCCCGAACAGCTGGCATGGCTCCGTGACACGATTTTCGATTCCCCGAATCCCTGCGTCCTTTTCAGCCACCAGAGTTTCGAGCGGGAAGTGGGGGGCGTGAGGAACGCGTCGGAAGTTCGTGCCCTTTTCGACGAGGCCAATCGGCGTTGTCCGGGGCGGGTTCGGCTGGTAATTAATGGGCACCACCATCGGGACAACCTGCGTCTTTGGAATGGAATCGTCTATTTCGATTTGAACTCCACGTCGTACGATTGGGTCGAGAAGTCGCACACCCGTTACCCCAGGGAGCTTGTGGAAAAGAACCGCCTGATGAACCACATCCTGGCCTACACCGACCCCATTCACGCGGTGATTACGCTGGGCTGCGACGGCACGATGCGTATTGAGGGGATGGAAAGCACCATGTATCTGGGCGTGACCCGTTCGGACATTGGCGCCTCGCTAACCGACGCGGTGGGACGCCCCGTTTATCCCCGTGTGCAGTGTGTGAAAATGAAGTTGGATTACGAAGCATGAAAAGGGCGATTACCCTTGTGCCACATGGACGCATGTCGTGGGGAGGGCTTGGGACAGGTCGTTCGGGTTCATTTTGAACAGCAGCCCGCGACTGCCGGCGTTGATGTAGATTTCGGGCAACTCCAGGATGGTCGCCTCGACGTACACGTGCATTGCTTTTTTGGTTCCGAAGGGGCTGGTTCCCCCGACGTGGTATCCACTGTATTTGTCGGCGTCTTTGGGTTCGCACGGGTGGACGCTTTTCACCCCCAGAACGCGAGCCATTTCCTTGGTGGAAATTTCCCGATCGCCGTGCATGAGAACGACAAACGGCACCTTCGTATCGGTCTGCATGAGGATGGTTTTAATGACGCGGTGTTCGTCCACGCCCAATTCCCTGGCCGAAACGCGTGTTCCGCCATGTTCCTCGTACTTGTACTCCATCAACTCATACGGGATATTGCATTTCCGAAGGAGACGGATGGCGTTGGTCATGGGCGCTTTCATCGGTTTTCTCCATCAATACACGTACTGCGGGACGTTTTGCGTCGTGGTGAAACAAAACGCGTCGCAAAACACGGTCTGGAAATCGTAAAGGTCGTGAAAATCGGCCCGGCTTTCCCCGTCTGCCGCACGCATTTTTCCCGCTTCGATCATGTTGTAGACGATTTCGCCAAAGTCGTCGGTCGTGGTGATTCCCCATTGCTGGAACACGGTTTTGGCCATGTAACCGAACATCCAGGTCGCCCGAATTTTCAGGGCCTCGCAAAGTTCCTCGCCAGTGATGTGCCGGGCGAGATTTTCCGGCTCGTCGTTCTCCTCGTCGGCCGTATGGGGATTCCGTTCGGTCAGGTGCCCCATGCCGAGTTCCGAGCGGGCAAAGTCCAGCGTTTCCAGAACGTAATAATAGGCATTCAGTTTGTATCGGGAGTCGCGATCCAAAATGGAACGAAGCTGTAAATGATCGATCATCTGTCTTGTAAAATAAAAAGGAAGGGGTTGATGGGATACCCTTTGAAATTTCGGCTTTCCCGGTCGCCACCAGGTTTATAGCACATTCCCGGCTGCTGGCAAAGAGCAGTTTTTTCGGGAACTTCCGGGGCCGCACTCTCTGGATTTTTTTTCGTAGATACGTTATAATGGAAATTCCCTTCGTTGGAGAGGGGTGGATCATGAGAACTTTTTGATGGTACGTGTACCGTTTGTGTGTTATGAAGCATTGTTTATGGGTTTGGGGCGTGTTGTTTTTTTCCTTTTCCTGCGGCCTGTTCGCAAAGGAGGGGGAAACGACTGCGGATAAAGTGGAAAAAACGCAATCGGCGGAACCGGTGGTGGCCAAAGCGGGTTCCAAAGATGAGCTGGACGCGGTACTGACGCCGGACATCGCGTCGCCGGAGGTTCGGGAGCGGATGAAACAGGAGCTACGGCGTCACGCCAGCATTTTGAAGGCGCAGGAAGCGGTGGTCAAGAACGTGGCCAAGCTGGTGGCTCCCAGCGTGGTGCATATCGAATCGACCTCCGTGTATGCCCAGGGAGCCGGAACGTACGAGGAAGCGGGCAGCGGGGTCATCGTGTTCCGAAACAATCAATATTACGTCCTTACCAATCGCCACGTCATTCGCGACGCGCATCCCGCCGACATCAAAATTCGCCTGTTCGACAACCGCACGATCTCCCCCCGCATGGCCTGGTCGGATGCGGAAACGGACATTGCGGTTCTTTTGGTGGAAGCGCCCAACCTGATTCCCGTAGAGATTGGCGACAGCAATCGGGTGGAGATCGGGGATTTCGTGCTGGCCATAGGCAGTCCGTTCGGGTTGAGCCAGTCGGTCACGTTCGGGATCATCAGTGCCAAAGGACGCCGGGCGCTCGACATTGGCGACGCGAACGTCCACCTGCAAGATTTTCTCCAGACCGACGCGGCGATCAATCCGGGAAATTCCGGTGGGCCGCTGCTGAATCTGGACGGCGAGGTGATCGCCATCAACACCGCCATTGCCAGCAACTCCGGCGGCAGCGAGGGGATCGGGTTTTCCATTCCCGTTCGGATGGTCATGCTGGTGGCCGATCAGTTGATTGCCTACGGAAAAGTCCGTCGTGCGTACATGGGGATTACGCTGGACGGGCATTTCAGCATGGAAAAGGCCCAGTCGCTCGGCCTGATTCGTCCGACCGGGGCATGCGTCACGTTCGTTCAGGAGGCCTCCCCTGCGGCACGTGCCAATTTTTCACAAAACGACGTGATTTTAACGTTCAACGGCGTCACGGTGGAGGATGACAAGCACCTGTACAATCTGGTCAATTTGGCCGAGATCGACAAGGAGATTCCGGTCACGGTGTATCGTCGCGGAAGCCTTTACAAGATTCAGATTCGTTTGGTCGAAAAGCAGTAGGCGGTACGGTTGTAGAGTTAAAAAAATTAATAGCAAAAAGTTCTGGAAGGAGTTTCCCATGAAAAAAGTCCTGTTCCTTGTATTGTTTTTAAGCGGAGTTGCCGCCCTTTGTGCCGAGGATTCCGTCAAGCCCTGTTTCAGCGGCATCTATCCTCAAAATGCTCATTTCAATCGCGAAGGAGAGTGCGGTACGGGGGCGGTGGTTCCGTGGGCGGGCAAATTGTGGTGGATCACCTATGGGCCGCACTGTCCATCGGGAAGCTCCGACAAGCTGTACGAGATGGACGAAAACATGAACCGGACGATTCGTCCTGAAAGCATCGGCGGCACGCCGGCCAACCGGATGATTCATTCGGAGTCGCAGCAGCTTTTCATCGGCTCCTACGTGATTGACCGGGAGGGGCACGTTCGTGTGATTCCCTTCCATGCCATGCCCGGACGCATGACCGGCAACGCCCGTCACCTGACCGACCCGGCGAACAAAATTTACTACGCCACGATGGAGGAAGGGTTTTACGAAGTCGATGTGAAAACGCTTGCGGTGAAAACGCTGTATCCCGACTCCAATCGTCAACCGAAGGGGTATGTGGACATTCTCCCCGGTTACCATGGCAAGGGGTTTTATTCTTCGCAAGGGGTGATGGTGTATGCCAACAACGGCGAGCAGTCGTCGCAGGCGTTGCGGAATCCGGAAACCACTTCCGGCTGCCTGGCGTCGTGGGACGGCAACGGCTGGACGGTCGTTCGTCGCAACCAGTTCACCGAAGTCACCGGCCCTGGGGGGATTTATGGAAATAAAAACGTGAACGACCCGATCTGGGCGGTTGGGTGGGATTACCGCTCAGTCATGCTGATGGTGCTTTCCGACGGGAAATGGACGATGTACCGCCTGCCCAAGGCGTCGCACTGCTACGACGGGGCGCATGGCTGGAACACGGAATGGCCGCGGATTCGGGAAATCGGCGAGGGAAACAACTACCTGATGACCATGCACGGCATGTTCTGGAGTTTCCCCAACACCTTCACGGCTGCCAACGCCAGGGGGATTCGTCCACGTTCGACGTACCTGAAAGTGATCGGCGATTTCTGCAAGTGGAAGGGGCAAATCGTCGCCGGATGTGACGACACCGCCAAGAGCGAGTTCCTGAACAAAACGCCGTTCAAAGGTTCGCTGGCCGAGCCGGGGCAGTCGAATTCCAACCTGTGGTTTTTCGCTCCGGAGCTGATCGATCACCTGGGTACGCCGTTGGGACGTGGTGCGGTCTGGCTCAACGAGAAAGTAACCGCCAACACGCCGTCCGACCCGTACCTGTTTGCCGGATTCCAGAACCGTTGTGTGGTGTTGAAGTCCGACGTTCCCGCCCGATTCACGCTGGAAATCGACATGAAGGGGGATGGTAACTGGACGCCGCTGGCCAAGACGCCGGAAGCACCGGTTCAGGAAGTGGTTCTGGAGATTCCGGAAGGGGAACCGGGCGAGTGGATTCGCGTTCGTTCCGACCGTGATTTGTCGAACGCGACCTGTGCGTTCCTCTACAAAAACAACGACGATCGCCCGACGGTTGCGGCGGAAAAATTCAACGGTCTGGCCGCTTTCGATGCGAAAGAGATGCTGGGCGGTCTGCTCTGGGTGCGGAAGGATAATCAGCGTTTGGGCGTTGCGGCTCAGGTGGTGACGGATGGATGCGTTTCGGACGAAGGGTATTACGAACTGACGGACGACGCGAAACTCGTTCCGGGCGACGCGAAGAATCTGGAATGGATGAAAACGAAAGTCGCCGTACCTCCGCTTGCGGAGAACGTGTATCGCGTGGACGAAGCCAGCGTGGTCTGCACGTTTGAGGGGAAGGAATACCGTTTGCCGTTCGGCTGCGAGGCGATCGTCCGCCAGACGCGTCCCCTTCCCATGCGGCTGGATCGGGAGGTGGCGACAGAGCGGGATCTGTTCCACTGTGCCGGGACGTTTTACGAGCTGCCGGCCGTCAATGCGGGAGGAATGCCGAAAATTCGGCCCATCGCGACGGACGGGAAGTGGATTACGGACTACGCTTCGTACCGTGGGATGATGGTCTTAACGGGCATCGACAAAACGACTCAAAGCCCGCACATCGTTCGCAGCGCAGATGGCAAGGCGGCGGTTTGGTGTGGCTGCATTGAGGACTTGTGGGAGCTTGGCAAGGCGGTGGGGCATGGCTACACGTGGAAAAACCGTTCGGTGAAGGCGAACGAGCCGTCGTTGCCGTTCCTGATGATGGGTTTCGACCGGAAGAAGATTACGCTGACAAATCATGGAACCCGACCGGTTTCGGTGCGTCTGGAAGCGGACGTGACGGGGACGGGGGTTTGGGTGAAATATGATGATTATGAAGTGGCGGCGGGCAAGACGGTGACGCAGGATATTTCCGGAGTAAACGCGTACTGGGTACGGACGGTTGCGGACGGGGAAACGGTATTGACCGCTGAGCTGGAATACAAGTAACCCGCCCAGTGCGGCCCGGGTGCGGGCGGCACACTACGGCTACCGCCGGTTGCTACATCGCCGGAAGGCAGGCGCTTACGCTTCTGGCCTCCCTTATTCTATCGCGTTTCCTCTCAAAAGGTTGGAAGCTCGGTAGTTTTAACTATTACGCTTCCAACCTCTGGGGAGGAACCCTTTTGAAAAAGCGGTTCCTC
>JAUNBJ010000185.1 GCA_030535245.1 Planctomycetia bacterium
TTTTTCCTATACATTTTATGTGTATTTATATATCGGCAAATTTTCTTGAAAAATGCAGAAATTATGAAATGGACGGAACACTAGGGAATATAAAAAACGTTTATTCCTCTCGTGCCCCAACGGGGCAATTTCAATAGCCTGGGGCAACGCCCTAGTGTTGTGTCCATCTTATAAATTATGGCAATGTCTACGGAGGGGTGGGCGTCCTCGCCCACCAAAAAAGGCGTTAGCCTTTTCCTAACCTTTTGTTAGGGCTTACGCCCTAATGGGTGGGCGGGGACGCCCACCCCTCCGAAAACTTTTAGGCTAATGTTGTTTATTTTTTGGACACAGCACTAGTAGGTTATTCTCAAACGCATGACCAACCCCGGCTCTGGTCGAAACACTGCGTCCGACCGATCCCAATACACCTTCCGGCAAAACGCCACTCCAATCTCGGCACTCCAGTCCAATGCGCCAATCCGGCGTTTGTCCCCCTCGATTCCCACCATGCACCGCAAATCCCGGTACGACAACAAATCGTCGCGGGAACCGTAGGGGGTTTCAACGTTCCAAATTCCTCCGCCATACTCTCCCGCCAGATAGCCCCAATACCGCTTCTCCGAAAATGGGGAGTTCAGCCGCCGGCAGATTCGCGGTCGCGGCAACACCAACTCCCACTTCCAGTCCTCGTTTGGCGTCCAGGTCACTCCGCCATAAGGGAGCACCGACCACTGCTCCCACGCCGTGTAGACCACCCCCACCGACCACTTCAGCGTGTCGCTCTGTTTCCAGTCCAGAACCACCCCTCCCGGAAACCGAAACCCCTGCCCTGCGTAACTTTTGTAATCGCCCGAATAGTTCGGAGCAAAAAACGCGAACAGGCTCCACCGTTCGTTCCATTCCTTCATCCAGCCCAGACTGATTCCCGCCTGAAACAGACTGTCGGCATACCGATACGTTTCGGGCGTTGCGTACCAGACATTTTGCGTGAACCAGGGTTGAAAAAGAAAGTATCCTCTGCCTTGAAAGGCGGGTAACGCGAACGTCGCGGTGATCTCGGTCGTGGAGATGCCCAACCGGTCGCCACCGCCGAAAGAATCCAGAACGGTCTGCTTGAAATCGATTTTCTGAAAAAAACTTTGCCGAACGTTGTCGTCCTCAATCCGCTCCTTTGCCGAGGGGAGGGGGGCGGTTTTCTCCGTCGGTTCGTTGAACGGGAACGGCAGTTCGTCGCCGTCGCGGTACGTCTCCCCCCAGCCCGTGCCTGAAAAAGCCAGGGGGACAAAAAGCAACAGCGGTAATACGATTCGTCGCAACATCATTCCAGGGAACCTTCAAACACTCTGGAAACTTTACCATTTTTCGCGGTTTTCCGCAAGCTCAAAAGAAGCGTAACGATTTTGTAAATTTTTGAAAAAATTGAGCGATTTCGTTACTTTATGGTTGAAAAAAAGAACCTTTTCGTGTAAACTATAAAAAGTGGAAAAGGTACTGGTGCTACGTAAAAAATATTATATAGAAGCGAACGTAGTGAGCCATAGTAAAAGTTTTCTGAAGGAGCGTTTGGAGATGTCGCACCCGGTCGTACCGGGCGGCCGCACCCGGCAAAACTTTTTACTATGGATACAAGGATTTCTTTTCGTGACGGAACCAAAAATCCTGAGGTATGTCCCATGGCACGACACAATCGATTTTGGAAAAATTGGTTTGAAGGGGGAGGAACGTCTGGAAAAAAATCGTCGGGAAAGGGGAATCGCCGGCGACGATTGGGGATCGAACCGCTGGAGGATCGCCGTATGCTCAGCGTTTCGGTTGGGGATTACGCTTCCACTGCGTATGGAACCCTGCACAGCAACCCCAGCTCCAGCTATACCATTTATCTGGATTTCGATGGATACACCATCGACAACACCGTTTACTGGAAAGAATACGAGGCGGAACGTCCGGTACTGGATATGGACGGCGACAGCACCACGTTCAGCGATATCGAACTGGCGTATATCTACGACACGTGGGCCTACGTCGCGGAATGCTTTGCCATGTTCGAGGTGGACGTCACCACCCAGGATCCCACCACGTATCTGGAAAGCGGCGCCCTCCAGAAAAGCGGTGGGAATGATACCGCATACGGCATTCGTGTTTCCATCGTGAACGATCCCGATTGGCAAGGCGTTGCGGGGATCGCTTACGTTGGTTCTTTTACGTGGAGTACCGATGTCCCGGCGCTCATCTGGTGGCAAGGCGACGCACTCTCTACGGGGGAATCCATCGTACATGAAGTGGGGCACACGTTGGGACTGTACCATGCCAGCCAGTGGACCGACGAGAGCACGAATACCGCCGTGGAGTATTACGCCGGCCAGGGGAATTGGTCGCCGTTCATGGGGGGCGGCCATGGCGGCGTACAACAATGGACGAAAGGCGAGTACCCCCATTCCGTCAATATCAGCCAGGGCCAATCTCAGGGCCTATTTCAAGATGAACTGAGTGTCCTTGTCAGCAACGGATTCGGGTACAAAACCGACGATGTTCCCGATTCCACGGTCGCCACGCTGAATCTGAAGGACGGACAGGCGACCGGCTGCATCGAAACCTCCGGCGATCACGACGTGTACACGTTTACGTTGGTGGAGGAAACGGACATTCATCTGATCGTCGCGCCTCATTATTATAATGTCATGCTCGACGTTGGGGCTGTGCTGTGTGACGCCAACGGCAACGTGCTTTACGACGGTTCCACGCGGGACTCCCTTTCCGCTTCGTTCGACGTAACGCTTGCCGCCGGAACGTACACACTCGACATTTACGGCGATTCCGGCACCTATTACACGAACTACGGCAGCCTGGGGAATTACGTGATTTCCGGAACCCTGGGGACGACTTCTTCGCTTTTGACCGTTACCACCCTCAACGACGTGGTGGATGCGACGGACGGCGTGGTTTCCCTGCGTGAAGCGATTGCAAACGCCCAAAACCTCGATACGATTTTCTTCAGCAGCGATGTTTTCTCCATCGGCAGCACGATCACGCTGAATAGCGAGCTTGGGGCGTTGGTTATCGACAAGGCGATTGCCATCGACGCTTCGGATTATTACAACGCCGCGACCGGAACCCCCGGCATCACCCTCGACGCCAACAGCCAAAGCCGCGTTTTGGAAATCTCCGGTGGAAGTTACGCGTTTCCTGTCACGCTCATCGGATTGAACCTTACTGGCGGAAACGTCACGGGGGACGGCGGGGGGATTTTCTTTTCCAATAGCCTTAAACTGGATCGGTGTGTCGTTGCGAAGTGTACTGCCACGGGATATGGCGGGGGAATTGGTGCTACTTCTGATAACGTTTTTTTGACCGTTGTTGCCAGCCAAATTACCGGAAACGCTGCGGGAAATTACAGGGGAACCAACGGCTACGGATATGGCGGGGGAATCGGACTCTACGGAAGCGGTTGCAGCGTGACGCTCATGAATTCCCAGCTTTGCGGGAATGAAGCCACCTTCGGCGGTGGAGTGTATACTCGTTTCAGCAATACTACCCTGACGTTCGTCGGTAGTCTGATTGCCGGAAATCGGGCCAACACGTACGGTGGCATTTTCAGCGCCGGCAGTGCCGTCCTTGCAAACTGTACCATTGCCGGCAACACCGCCCTCGCTTCCGGAGGGGTCTGCTTTGGAACTGGTACGGAGAATTACCTGCTGAACTCCATCGTTACCGGGAACTACGCCTCCAAAGACGCGACGACGGCCGACATCAACTATCACAACAGTTCCGTCACCGCTACGGCCTGCAACAGCCTGATCGGTACGAACAACAATTTGGTGGACGGTGGCGGAAACCGTTGGAGTGTGGAACCTCTTTTCGCCTCTTTTGTCGCCCCCACTTCCGTTTCCAGCACACCTTCCTGGAGTACCTGGGACTTTTCCCTGCTTGCGACCTCACCCGCTGTGGACGCAGGTTCTGCCGACCAGGTTTTCCTCTATTTTAATGTGACTTCCACCTCCGAGCTGGCTGCCCGACTGGACTTGAACGACAACACGCGACTTTCCGGAAGTACCATCGACATGGGGGCCTTGGAATACCTCCCCTCCGTCCCAGAGGTCGCGGAGTTTGGCATTTCGTGTATCCATACCGCAAGCTCCACCTACGGAACCTCGGCCAACCTTGGGAGTATCACTGTTACCAATTCCGGCAAGTCCGGTACTTCTGCAACGGTTTCCGCCTACCTCTCTACAGATGGTACCTTCGACGTAAACGATACCCTTCTTTCCGCCCTTTCTACCGGTTCCGTGGCCTCTGGAAGCACGCGGAACGTTTCCGTAAACATCGATACCACCTCATGGAATGCCGGTTCCTACACCCTGTTTTACGTTCTCAACTATGAGGATTCCAACGCCTCCGACAACATCGCTTCCACGCAACTGACCATCGACAAAGCCCTCCTGACCGTGACGGTTGGCAGCACTTCGATCACGTATGGCGACAGTCTTCCCAGCATCGCCCCTGTTATTAGTGGCTTCCAGAATGGAGATTCTTACAGCTCCCTCGACCGCACCAATTTCCGCCTGACCGTGCAAAACTACACCTCAAACGTCGGAACCTACGCCATTGTCGCCAGCGGTTTGAACGCTACAAACTACGCAATTTCCTATGTTTCCGGAACGCTGACAGTGGAGAAAAAAGCGTTGACCGTGACGGTGAACGACGCGTGCATTACCTACGGCGAGACGCCGAACCATACCGTTTCGTATGCCGGTTTTGTCGGTACCGATTCCACGGAGGTTCTGACCGGCACGCTCGTTTACTCCGGTTCAGGAAAGAACGCTGGTAAATACACGATTTCGGCCACCGGTTTGAACGCCGTGAATTACGCAATTTCCTATGTTTCCGGAACGCTGACAGTGGAGAAAAAAGCGTTGACCGTGACGGTGAACGACGCGTGCATTACCTACGGTGAGACGCCGAACCATACCGTTTCGTATGCCGGTTTTGTCGGTACCGATTCCACGGAGGTTCTGACCGGCACGCTCGTTTACTCCGGTTCAGGAAAGAACGCTGGTAAATACACGATTTCGGCCACCGGTTTGAACGCCGTGAATTACGCAATTTCCTATGTTTCCGGAACGCTGACAGTGGAGAAAAAAGCGTTGACCG
>JAUNBJ010000034.1 GCA_030535245.1 Planctomycetia bacterium
CTTTCACGGAACCCTCCCCGACAAAATCAGAGATTTGTGCAGCGGTTCCTTAAAAGTGAAAAATCCATATTTTTTTCTCCCCGCTCTTTGACAATTCACAACATGTAGTGTATAATACGACAGTACCCTACAAAATACTGCTGTCTTCCCCACACGCGTGGGGATGTTTCTAACCCGAAAGCTGCATTAGCTTTTGTGACTGAGGTCTTCCCCACACGCGTGGGGATGTTTCTAGCTGCAGAATCACAAATTTTACCCGATGTGAGTCTTCCCCACACGCGTGGGGATGTTTCTTTCGGTTTTTCATTCGCAAGGGGGGTGGGAAAGTCTTCCCCACACGCGTGGGGATGTTTCTATCGATTGCGCAACGCTGCACTTCGTCGAAGGGTCTTCCCCACACGCGTGGGGATGTTTCTAAAATGGTGGAGTACATCCTATTTTACAGTGTGTCTTCCCCACACGCGTGGGGATGTTTCTGTTATCGAGATGGTATCGAACACGTCAGCCTCGTCTTCCCCACACGCGTGGGGATGTTTCCGGTTCTTGATAACCTATCAACGTTTTTTACCAGTCTTCCCCACACGCGTGGGGATGTTTCCGGTCGCCCTTCAAACGTTTTACCATGGAACGGGTCTTCCCCACACGCGTGGGGATGTTTCCGGAATTCCTCGACGCTGGCTGACTATTCGACCGTCTTCCCCACACGCGTGGGGATGTTTCTCCTGTGCAAACGGGTGGAGATGGATACTTTCGGTCTTCCCCACACGCGTGGGGATGTTTCCGGATATATTAGAAGCGCAGTCGATACGGGTTGGTCTTCCCCACACGCGTGGGGATGTTTCCAACCCATCCGCGAACCGACCCCCGACAGTATAGTCTTCCCCACACGCGTGGGGATGTTTCTCATGTACTCCATGGTCGGGTGAGCGGGTGCAGGTCTTCCCCACACGCGTGGGGATGTTTCTTATATGGAAGAATACGCTGGGGTTATAATATCGTCTTCCCCACACGCGTGGGGATGTTTCTCGCTTTACGAAGCTGCCCACCCGAAATCGGTCGTCTTCCCCACACGCGTGGGGATGTTTCTCGTCGCCGCTTGAGAAGAAAGGTTTTAATCCTGTCTTCCCCACACGCGTGGGGATGTTTCTGTTGAGGAGCCGCAAGACCCGCTCCAGCTGACGTCTTCCCCACGCGCATGGGGGGGGGTATTTCTCTTGCAAATCCTCAGGTAATAGTTCGTTGGCAACTTCTAAAAACCTTTCCCGCGGAGGCTCGACCACAAATTGAATTGTAACCGGAACCCATTCGTGTTGTTAACGTGTTGTTAAGCAAAGAGAGGGGGGAGAATTTTTTGGAAAATTTAGTATTTTTTTGTTTTTTTGCAAAGGTATCCCTTGCAAAGGGAGAATATCTTAAATATCATAAGGCCGTTCATGGTGTCGTTTGGGAGCGTATTTTTAAGGAGTTTCTCATGCGTCTGGGGCTGCTTTTTCAGGAATATCTGAGGGTGGAACGTTTGGAAAAATCGGGAGTAAACTCGATTTACTGGAAAAGCTGATCCCGTGGGAATCTTTTCGTGCGAGGCTGGAGTGGGGGTCTGGAATCGTGATGCAATAAGGGAGGCCTATTATTCAATTATCAATTCAACAAAGGGGGATGAAAAAGACCATGTTCTCATGGGTGTGGTTGATGATTTTTGCGATGGACGTGACGGCGGGGGGGGCGGTTACGGAAATTTACCGTGAGGCGTCGCAGGCGTTGGCTCAACCGGTGCGTATTCCTCTGCCTGAGGCGTTGGGGCGTCAGTTGGAGCAGTGCGGGACGTTGGAAATTTGTCTGGAAGCGACGTGTCCGGGAAACGGCTGGACGGTTTATTCCCCGAACGATATTTGCCTGAAGTGTGGAACGGCGGTGATCCCGGTCGTTCCGAAAAATGGGGAGCGTCCGGCGCATTGTGGGCGGCTGGCGTCGGGCGACGTGCTGGTACTTGCGTTTCGGTGGAAAGATCGCTCGGCAGAACCATCGGGGGACATGCCGTGGACATTGGTTCTGGGGAGTGGCATTTACAGTTGGGAAGCACCGCGTGGGCCGTTTGCGCTGGTCGCGTATGTGGGGGAAAAACTAAACGTGCGGGGGGAATGCGATGCGTGGAATCGGTTGTATCGGGTGGAGGTTTCCCCGGTGCGGGAGGGGGTGGCGTACCGTTGGGAGCTTCCGGACGGGACGCGGCGGGAGACGTCCGTTCCCCTTTTGCGGGGGCGATGCCCACGGTTGCCGGCGGGCAGTGTACTAAAGGTTCGCGTAACGGCGGTGCGTCGGGATGGTTCCACGCTTGCGGCGGATGTTTCGATCCCGGTTTCGGTGCCTCCGGTCTCTGCTCCGGCGGAGCGTGGGGAGACGCTGGTCGGGCTTTGTTTTTACCCGAAGCAGAAAGACCTCACGGACACCCTGGAACCGGACGTTTCCTTTTGTGTGGATCGACTGGTGGAGGAGCGTTTGGGGAATCTCGCGGTTTTCTGGCCCAACACGGCCGACGCCGGGCCGATGGAAACGATGGTCGAAAAGCTGGCCCGGAAGGGGGTTTATTCCATGACCATCTATCAACGTTTTTCCAGGGCGCAGGTCGCCAGGCTGACGGAACTGGGGCAAAATCGGTATTTCCTCAACAACAATCTGGGGGAGTTTGCCAGCTACCTGTACCAGGATGCCGCCGCGGCGCGGGCCTGTGGAGTTTTGCAATGCGGGGATCTGCTGGAATGCCGGGATTGGTTTGTGGATCAGTACATGCGTCGTGGGGTGCGGGGGTATCAGGAAAGTTACCCGTACGTCTTTTCCACCTGCGGGGCGACGGTGGCGGATTACGAAATGGCGGGGGGCGTCGGTTTCCTGTGGGGAGAGCTGTTCGCCATCGGGGCGCAAAACCTTGCGTTTTCCAGTGCCGAAATGCGGGGGGCGGCACGGAAATGGATTGGCGACACTCCCCGGACGCGGGCGTTTTGGGGCGGCTGGCTGGCGCATGAGTGGCAGACCGGCGAAATCCCGTACGCGTCGCCGTTGAAAGGTTTATCGTTGAAAGCGGCGTTGTACCAGCAGTACCTGATGGGTTCGGGGGCGATGATTCTGGAATCCGGTTCCCAATCGACGCAGGCGGCGGCCTACACCGCGAAATCGGGAAAGAAAAACGAGGGGTATCATGCGTCCCCCGTGGAGGCTTACCGGAATCAAATGCGGGATTTTTACCGATTTGTTCAACAGTCGCCGCCACGTCTGGGGACGCCGCAAACTCCGATTGCCATTGCACGGGGAAACGGCGACGCGTACGTGGGGCTTTATCTGGAGAACCTTCCGGTTTGGGGGCAGCACGAGCAGGCGAAAACCGACCCGCGCTGGCGGTATGGCGACCCGGAGCGAACGGCCGCAGCGGTTCAGGAGGTTTTTTATCCGCTCTGTCCGACGGCGGTGGAACCGTACGTGAATCGTTGGCTGGCGGGCAGTCCGTTGGGACAGGTGGATGTCGTGGGGGTGGACGAATTCACGCGGGGGGAGGATTTAGCAGGGTATCGCCTGTTGGTGTACGGGGGTTGGAACACGATGACGCCGCCGGTTTTTCAGCTTTTGCAGCGGTACGTTGAACAGGGGGGAACGCTTGTGTTGGCCGTTCCGCACCTTTCCGGACGCGCCGACCGGGAAGCGGTGGCGTACACACCGCGCGACCTGCCCAACGGAGGCGAGCTGTCGGAACTTATCGACGTGCGAATCGTCGGGCGAAGCGATGTTTCGGGGCGGCTTTTGGCTGAAATTGAAATTTCTCCCAACCCAACCCGCGATTCGGTGGAGGTGGTAGAACGCGTGGAGGGAAAACCAACCTGGATTCGTCAAAAGCGTGGGAAGGGGGCGGTCGAGCTGTTCCTGGACTGGGAATATCCGGGCAAGGCGTCGCTTCGTACCGATTTTCAACGACGGGTGCGGAGGGTCGCCCAACGGTTTGTCGGCCCGGTGGTGCTGGAGGCGGAACCGGAGCAGCGATCCTGTTTTTCGTGGGCGGTTTATGGAACGCGGGTGTACGTGCTGAATGTCGATTGCGTTCATGCGCACGCCTGCGTGGTGCGGACGCCCGGCGGTAGTCGTCGGTTGGAAATTCCTCCGGCGGAGATGCGAACGGTCGATTTTTGAGGAAGGAAAACATGCAATCCGAATCGGTAACGCTTGGGGATAAAACGTTTGAGCCGTACCTTTCGGCAGACGTGATTCAAGAGGCGGTCATGCGGCTGGCGGAGCGGATGAACCGCGAGTTGGCCGGGGAAAATCCGCTTTTTGTCTGCGTGCTGAAGGGGGCCTTGCCGTTTTATGCCGACCTGACGCGGCGGTGTACGTTGCCGTTGGAGATGGCGTTTTTGCAGGCGTCGTCGTATTTCGGAACGGAGCCGGGCGACACGGTTTCGATTCAGGCGATCGCGGCGTCGGTCGCAGGGCGAACCGTGGTGTTGGTGGACGACGTACAGGATTCTGGCAGGACGATGGACACCCTGCGGGAATATTTTCAGAAACGGGGGGCACGTCGCGTGCTGGCCGCCGTGATGTTTGCCAAGCCGGAGCGTTTCCAGGGCCAGACGCCTGCCGAGTACGTGGGGATGGAAATTGGGCCGGAATTTATCGTGGGGTACGGGTTGGATTATCGCGAGCTGGGGCGGAATCTGCCCGATTTGTATCGATTGAGGGAACCTTGAAATGAACGACAAAACGACGTTGCGAAAGTCGCTGCGAAACCGTCGGAAAACGGTCGAAAACCGTGAGGCAGCAAGTGCCCAGGCGGTGCGGAACCTGATGGAAACGACGTTTTTCCGGACGGCAAAAACGGTACTGGTTTACGTGTCGATAAATTCGGAACTGGAGACGCAAACGCTGATTTCGTCGCTGTTGGTCGATGCGGAGAAAACGTGCGTCGTGCCGTACTGCCTGCCGGACGGAGAACTGGGACTGTTTCGGCTTGAGGGCGAAAACGAACTGGCCCCCGGAGCGTACGGTATTCGGGAACCTCGACCGGAACTTCGGGCCACGCGGAACGTGTCGGTGGAGGAGCTGAATCTGGTCGTTTTGCCAGGGGTGGGGTTCGATGTGCAGGGAAACCGGCTGGGGCAGGGGGGCGGTTATTACGACCGACTTCTGCGGCGGCTGCCTTCCCAAACGCGGACGGTTGGCCTGGCATACGCATGCCAGAAGGTGGCGGAGCTTCCCACGGAACCGCACGACCGGAAAATCGATACGCTCGTGACCGAACAGGGCGTTCATCGGTTTGGGCCGCACGTGATCGGGATTCTGGGGGGAATCGCGTGTGGGAAATCGCTGGTTTCGGAAACGTTTGCCGCACGGGGGATTCCGGTGTTCGACGCCGATAAAACGGGACACGAAGCGTACCACGACCCGGCGGTTCAGGAAAAAATCCTGCGTCTTTTCGGAACGCTCGATCGCTCGGCCATCGCGAAGTCCGTTTTTGCAAAACCAGACGCGCTACGGGCACTGAATGCGGCAGTTCATCCATGGATTCTGGAAAAATGGTGCGACTTTTACCGAAACGCGACAGCTCCGACCGTGGTTTTGGACGCGGCACTGCTTCTGGAAACGGGCTGGGCGACCTGGTGCGATACGTTGATTTTTGTCGATACCCCCCGCGAAAAACAGCGTGCGTTGGCCCGAAACCGGGGTTGGACGGACGACGAACTGCTTCGCCGCGAACGTTCCCAATGGCCCCTTTCCGAAAAAAAGAAAAAAGCCGACGTTCTTTTAAAAAACACCGGCTCCAAGGACGAACTGCGTCAATCGATCCTCACGCTCTACGACCAACTTTGTGGAATTGGTAATTGATAATTGATAATTAATGGTTAATGGTTGGTGGTTGGTGGTTCATTGTTCATTGTTCATTGTTGGCCTGGAATTATGAGTCTGGTGCATGACACGACTACCCAAAAAACGGTTTGAACAAAAGTAATTATCAATTATCAATTATCAATTCAACAAGTACACTTCCACCTTCTCATACTCCCCCGTATCATCCGCCCCCTGCCCGGAAATGCTCGGAAGCACAATCATCCTTCCCGCCTCCTCCGGAACCGTCACCAAACCAAAAATCTCCGTCCCGCTCGAATCCAGATCCAACCGCGTGGAAGCGTCCCAACGTGTCCATTTGTCCTCCGCCGTTTTCCACGATGCCGTTAAGTGAAGCGTCGCTTTCCCCGTCGCCTTCCCCTTCGCATACAACAGATACACCTCCCCCGGATGGACAGGAATCCCCTGAATAAAACAGCCTTCTTCCATCTCACGGAAAACCGCCCGATTCTCCTTCCAGTGAAATGTGCCGTGCGACGTTTTCTCGTTCTGCCAGACCGCCCACTCCGCCGGCAAATCCGCGTTCGGGTTCTTCTGGGAAAAGTCCGGGTTCTTCAGCAGATTTTTCGCGGCAGGGTCGGATTTCAACGATTCCCGCTTCTGTTTCGCAAACGTAAACGGATCTCGCAACGCGTTCATCCGAACCGTAATCCCCGGCAACGCCGCCTCCCACGTTTTCATCTTCGGGTTGTCCTTCTTCACATTCCACCAGCGATTCTTCTCGCCATAAACCCAGACGTACTGGTCGGCAGACGCTACGGCAGAACCCAAATTCGCCATGAACCGATCCAGACGCGTTTTTTCCCTCCCCTCCGGAACCCGGTAATAGAGCGTCCCCTCGTCGTTGGTATACATGTCGAGATAGACCCCGAACCCGCACTGCACCTGCGACCGGTACGTCTGGCGATATTCCGGCTCGACCAGCTTCGCACACGTTCCCGTCCAAAGCACCATGTCCAGTGCCGCCGTCTGGAACGCGCTGGGCGAATTCATCATGTAGCCTTTCTCGCACCCGTCCACCAACACCATCTCCTTCGGAAGCACGCTCAACATGCCGTTGATGAACGCCGGAAGCAAACCGTACTCGGACGTTTGCAACACGAGGTCCGGCTGAACCGCCTTCCCCGCCTGACGGTTGATACTGTTCAGCCACAATGCCAAAAGCGTCGCGTCCGGAAATTCCTTCGCCACGGTCTGGAGCAACTCCGCCCCACGTTTTTTCGCAAGCGATTTCATCTCGGCAAACGTCCGTCCAGAGTCGGCACTGTACCGGAACATCGGATAGCCGTACGACTCGAAATCCAGACACAACCCCTTGCTCCCCGACTGCTTCGCAATCCAGGCACAGATGGAAACCTTGTCCAGAATCACCTTCCAGCCCGCATCGTCGTCCCAATCGGTGTCCCCCGGATGAAAATTCACCCGGATGAAATTGTCCGTGAACTTCGTGAAGCGGCATGCCTTCATATCTTCCAGGCACTTCGCATACTCGTTTTTGTCCCACGGATGTTCCTTCGAGAACAACCCCTGACTGTCCGCCCCCTTCCGTCCCGGAGCCGGATTGAGCGTATAAATCACCCCGTCAAACGGCGTCGTCCGCTCCATCTCCTCCCAATGTTCACGCAGGTACTGCGTCGTCGGGATATCCCAACCCAACTCGATCAGCTTCTTTCGCGGCACCTCCGCATTACCCGTTCCTACCAGACATACCATCACCAACAAAATCCACAGACGTTGCATTTTTCCCTCCCTGAGAGTAAAGAATTGATAATGGTTAATGGTAAATGGTTAATTATTTCGATTCCATCTTTTTTTTGTGAAGGGGAGAGCAACCTCTTACTCCAAGAAAACAGTACGAATCGTAACCGTTAACCATTAACCATTAACCATTAATTAGTAAAGTGTTTACAAACTTGTACCGCGATGCAATGCTATGCGGCGTGCAATTTGGATTCCAACTGGCGCAGGATCTCGGTGGCCCGCATGTCTTCGCGTGAGGTGGCGAGCGACGTATCGGCTTTCAGCCACGAATCGACTTTCTTCTGGGCCGAAATGACGGTACTGTGACTGGAGCAGCCAAACGACTTGCCAATCTCCGCCAACGGTTTACGCGTGTACTTCCGAGCCAGCCACATTGCCAGCATCCGCGGCTGCGAAATTTTCCGTGCGCGTCCACCGGAGACCATCACGTCCGGCTCAATACCGAACATCTCGCACACCACTTCCTTGATCTCCTCCACACGTACCGGACGCCGGTCGCTGGTCATGTTCAAAAGAACCTTCTCCACCAATCCCGCATCCACCGTGTTGAGCGACTGGACCGACGCCCGCGACGTCCCCGACAACCCGCCATAGGTTCGTGACATCAGGCAAAGCGTATTCATTGCCCCGACAATCCCCCGCACGTCGCCTGTAAAGCGAGACGCGATATATTCCCGATTTTCCGCCGTCAGCTTGATTCCCCGCGCTTGAGACAGTCGCGCGATGATCTCCGTCCGCACGTCAAAGTCCGGCACCTCCACCCGACACCAGAATCCCGCTTTCAAAAACGAATACAGCTCCTTGCCCAGCGCCGCCATCTGATCCAACGGACGGTCACATGCCAGCAACACCTGCCGACCACTCCGCTGCAAATCTTTCATCACGTGAAGCAACTCGGCTGCCGTTTTGGTCTTGTTAAACAGGAATTGCAAATCGTCGAGAATCAGCAAGTCCGCCTGCCGGTAACGACGCCGGAACTCGTTCCGCTTCCCCGCGTCGCGTACCATCTCGAAAAAGTCGGTCGTGAACTCCTCCGCCGTCGAGTACTGAATGTTCCAGCCCGCATCTTTTGCCGACGACCAAACCGCATCCAGCAAATGCGTTTTCCCCACCCCCGTGTCGCCATAAAACACAATCGGTGAGATCATTCCCGGCTGCGAAAGAATCTGCCGCGCCGTCGTGCACGCCATCGTATTCGACATTCCCTCCACAAACGTATCAAACGTTCCGTATCGGAACTGCGGCGAGACGGCCGCCACATTCCGCACCACCTCTGCGGCACGACTTACCGGACGACGACGCGACGACGATTGCTTCAGCGTCCCCATCCGCTCCAAAAACGCATCCAGCCCCGCCTGCGGTTTTTCTGCGGGCAATTTCTCCGCCCGTGGTTTCGCAACGTCTGGCGCTTTGCGACTTCGCGCCGTCCGCTTCCCCGAAACCGGCTTGGGGGACGCCCCTTTTTTCTCCGTCGATTTTCCAGCAGATTTTTCGGTAGATTTTTCGGTTGATTTCGCGACCGACTTCTTCCGCGTCGTCCCCTCCGTCACCGATTCAATACGTACTTCCAG
Organism: Planctomycetia bacterium; assembly: GCA_030535245.1. Classification (GTDB taxonomy): domain Bacteria; phylum Planctomycetota; class Planctomycetia; order Pirellulales; family Thermoguttaceae; genus RGIG3701. The sequence continues at coordinate 9,216 of JAUNBJ010000034.1, forward strand.
ACCGTCGCCCAGAACCTCTTTCGCCACACGATGCCACTGAGCCGAATACTTTTCCCGGTTCCAGTTCGCCACGAATGCGTTGTCCGCCGTAACGACCAAAACCTTTTCCCGAACATTCCATTCCAGGAAAACTTTTTCCTCAACCCACGTCGTGTACGGCTGCCCCAGCGCGTGCTTCATTCCTTGCAGAATTTTCGCTAACGTGTCCTTGTCGCAGTTGATCACAACCAGCCCCCCGGCTTACTTGGCAACTTCTAAAACCCAATCCCGGTTTTCAAAGGTGCCCTATGTCAATCCCAAATGATTCTCAATGATGTAACGATAAGACCGCATCCAGATTCCCTTCGTGAGTCCGAATACGGCAGGCGGGAAAATTTCCCGTTCGTGAAATGTTAGCCGCGAAAAAAAGTTTGGTTCTGTTCAGCGGTGAACGTTCCAACAACGCATTTATTGTAATCAACTCGCCCCGGAAGTCAAAGGAGCCGGGGGAGAGTTTTGGGGAAATTTTTGCTTTTGTTTGTTCGCTTTATCAAAACCATGGGAAAAACCCGTGTTTCTTCACTCAATCGCAAACGCCAAAAACTTCTCACAACCCCAATAAACCGTTGTGTCCAACGTGGAAAAGTTGTTGTTTTTTTGTTCCCACTCCTTGACCTGCCCGCAGCAACCTCCGCTTTTTACGGGACTTGAAAGAAACACCGACGTTTCTCCGCCAGTATCCCTTTCCCAACCCCGGAAAAAGGAAATTTTACCCCCTATTTTTGGGGGGTTCCCGCTACCCAGTTTTCCTATTCTGTCAGGTCTTTCACCCAGACGTTGCGAAATTTCACCGGACATTCGTGGTCTTGCAAAAACAGGGGGCCAAAACCGGTCTTTTTTTCGTGCTCCCACTTCTTGTCCAGATACGGCGTGTTGCCATAACGGAACGGATGGTACATCGAAACCGGTTCCTCAAACGTCTTGTCCTCCAACACCAGCACCCCGTTCAGGTACGCGGTGATTCGACCCGGCGTCACGATTTTTCCCGACGCATCCCGACGCACCGCACGATAGTCGATATCGTAAACCTGCCACTGGTCGGGCGTCAGGAGGGCGTTGTCCCGCGGCGCGTAAAAACCGTAAAGCGCCCCGGCACCATGAATATCCACATCGTGTGCGGCATACGTGTTCAGTATCTGCATTTCGTAGTTGCCATGAATGTACAGACCACTGTTCCCCGCCCCGCTTGCGGGAAGCAGGAACTCGGCATGAATGTGGGCGTCGCGGAACAGGAAATCGGAATGCAGATGGTTGGTTCGCACCGCTTCCCCCTTGCCGTTGGTGGTGCCCGACGTGATCACCCCATCCTCCTCGTGCCACGGACAGGGTTCGCCGTTTTTGTCAAGAAAACGATTGATGAACGTGCCATCTGCATCCTTCCCCAGCAAAATCACCGCTCCCTGCGGCGCGGGGGTGTATTCCGGGCGATACTTCGGTCGCACCAGCAGATAATGCGTGGAAGCCATGTTTCCCGAAGCGTCCACCGCGTCGAGATAAAGACGCAGCGGCGATTTCGCGGCAACCTCGGCGGGGAGCGTGGCGATAAGGCGTTTCCCGTCCTTTTCCGCAGGCACGCTGTTCCAGGTGCGAATCGTCCATTTCCCCTTTTCGTAACCGCCCAGATCGGTCGAGTAGTGCAACGTTCCCGACACGATCGGTACTTCGTATTTCCCCTCCGCCGTCACGGTCAGCGTCCCGTCGGCATTCCGCTTCGCCTGGAGGTTTTTCAGGCAGGGAGGGGCGGGCGTCCCCTTCAACACCGAATCGACGTACGTCCGAATCTCCTTCGGTCTCCAACCGCTGCCGTGCGAATGCGGCATCTGCACCTGAAGCCGCACGTCGGCATTCTTCACCCGCGTGAAATTTTGGAAGTGAATGTCCATCGGATACGCGAAATCGTCCGTCCCCGTCACGAAAAACATCCGGCATTTCGCCCGACCCACGTACGAAATGGGATCGAAATAGTCGTTCCACCGGCAGAGCAAATTCCAGTTCATCTTCCGAAAGGTTGGTGTCCAGACACTGTTCTTTTCGAGCTGCCCGCAACCGTACACCGGAACCACCACCTGAAAACGGTCGTCGATTCCCGCCACCATCGTCGTCAGGTAGCCGCCCCAACTGATCCCCGTCGCGGCGGTTCGTTCCGCATCCACGTAGGGAAGCGAATCCAAAAGCGAATGGGCACGCATGATATTGGCAATCGCGTGGTACGTCCACATTTTTTTATAATCTTCGTCGTTGAACTCGCAAAATTTGTCCATGTCCGACTGCCCCGGCCCGCCGTCCGCCATTTTCCTGCGAGAATCCTTCCCCTCGGTGGAGCAATCCTCGACGATCTCGCAACCGGCCAGATCCATCGCAATCGCCACGTATCCCGCCTGCGCCCACAGTTCTGCCCACTTGGAAAAAGCTGTCCCGCCGCCGCCATGCACCAGCACGATTCCCGGAAACGGCCCCTCTCCCTCAGGACGCGACACAAACGCAAACACCCGCGTGTCGTGGTTCTGGTACGGCTCGCCCCGATACCACACCTTGCGGGTACGAACGCCGTCTTGTTCCCGCTCCTCGCCCCAGGTCGCTTCCGGGACTTTTTTCAGTTCGTCCAGATTCCACACGTCACTCGGATTCTTCGCGAAACAGGGCGACGCCCCAAGCAGCATGGCAAGCAATAAAATCCATCGTTTCATGGCAGGTTCCCTCCTCCTTAATATAATATGTAGGAATGTTCTACAGACAACTTCTAAAAACGCCATTCCCGCTCAAGCGTTTGCCGCATTTTTTCAGCAGACTCGCGGTAACGTTCCACCGAACCACCATAGGGGTCGGGAACGTTCATGATCGTGATTCGCGAAGCAGCGTCGGGAACCGCCTGGCAAACAATGTCGGCATGTAGTTCCGTCATGACAAAAATCCGATCCGCCTGCCGGATTCGTTCGTCCGTCACCAGCGTGGAAAGATGATGCGAAAGATCCAGCCCCATCTCTGCCATGACCTGCTTTGCCTCGGCACTGGCCGGAGAGTTCCCCGACGCCGCAATCCCGGCCGAAAGGACGTTCACGTATTTCCGCTCCAGCTCCTCCACCGAAACGTGGTACTTCTCCGCCAGAATCTTTCGGGCCATCACCTCGGCCATCGGGCTGCGGCAGGTGTTCCCCGTACAAAGAAAAAGATACAACGGACGCGTCAGCCCCGCCAGAACCTTTTTCGAAATCGCCCCTTCCCGTAAAACCGTATACTCCCCCGAATCTGCCGGAAATTTGACCACCGTTGACGCCTTCCCCAACACGCATTCCCCAGCGTCGAAAATTAAATCTACCTGCGTACCAATCGCTTGCGACACCGCCCTGCCAGAAGTCGTATCCACCTCCCCGGAAATGTTCGCACTGGAAAGCGCCACCGGAAAATCCACCGATTCCAAAACCCGCTGCGTAAAAGAATGCTGCGGAACCCGAATGCCAAGATACCCCTCCGACACGATAAAAGGCCGGACGTCGGCAGGCAATCGCTCCGCCTCACTGTCCCGCCCCTCCACACGCAACACCAGCGTTAGCGGCCCCGGAAAACACCGACGCGAAAGACGCTCCGCCACGACAGGCATCTGCGGCACAAACCGCGCGACCCGCACACTGTCCGAAAAGGCCAGCGTAAACGGACTTTTCGCCGAACGCTTCTTCGCACGCAACAGCCCCGACAACGCCTCCCGCGAATCGGCCCGCACCGCAATGCCGTAAACCGTCTCCGTCGGAAGCACCACCCGACGCCCTTCCGTCAGAAATTCCACCGCCCGCCGAACCAGGCTCGCATCGACGGACTTTTCCTCCAGAACAACCACTTCCGCCATCGGCTTTCCTCAATCCCGAGAAGGTGGCTCAAACTTCGGAGCCACCGATTCAATCCGATCGCCATCTTCCGACGAAACCACCTTCTTCGTCGGCTTGACCGGTTCCGACATATCCGTCGCCTCATTCACCACCGAACGTACCTCACGCTGGAACGCATCGTAACTGCGCTTCAACTCCGCATACGTCTTTCCAAACTTCTTTCCAACCTGCGGCAGGTCTTTTCCAAAAAGAAGCACGGCGATCATGCCGATTAAAAATATTTCACCAAAGCTCATGGCGGCAGCCTGTCACGCTTTGTCGGATTTGTCGGTTTTATCGTTGGTGTCTTTCGGCTCCGACGTCACATCTTCCTCAATCTCGCGCATTCCCTTCTTGAACTCGACCACACTCTGGCCAAAAGAACGGGCAATCGACGGAAGCCGGGTGCCAAACAGCAACACCGCAATCACACCAATGATCAATAACTCCTGGACTCCAATGCCCATAAACGCAAGGGTGGGATACATCATTTTCAGGTTTCCTCTGTAAAGGGTTCAACATACCGCCGAATCACCATCGACGTCTATTAATTTTATCGAATCCCGCAAACCTTGTCAAGGAGCGGTGAAAAAAACTTTCGTGATGGGGTGCCTTCCAGTTTAGTGGTGGGTGTCGTTCGCGTCGGCCTTTAGGCCGTTCGGATAGATTTTTTGTGGTGCATGGCAATTGAAATCTATCGCTTCGTACGGTGCAAGCGGCCTAAAGGCCGACGCGAACCCTGCGTCTTTTCCCTGCGTTTTGTCCAAATAGGCAACCCGGGGTTATTTCTTCTCAAACCTCAGAAAATACGCCACAGCACGCCAAAACCCCAGAAGCAGGCTCGCAACCAATACCCCCGCCAGAATGCCGGGAAAAGAAATGGGGTTGAAATCGTTCGTTCCCCAGACCGTAAGAAAAAATTGGCGCATAACATACCCGCCCAACGTGGCGGAAACCATCCCCAAAAGCAGCGTCGCAAACAACGACAACGGCTTTCCCGGTACCATCCATCGCGCGAGTATCCCCACAAGGACAGCCATCCCCATCCACAACAGGATGAGATTCAGCCATAGCTGCCCCTGTTCACTCAACGACACATGCGTCACTTCCACTTATTTCGCCTGAAGTTTCACCGACTCATTCGCCAGCGGATTGCGGGAACCAGGTGCAAAATACTGCACGTCGTCCTGCAAATAATACCCGCTTGGGAGCGTCTGTCCGCCAATATGCGACTGACAACCCGTCGAAAGCGCCACCAAAGCCGCCAGACACAATCCGATAATCCATCCATGCAGCGGTCGCATTCCGCCACCTCCCTTGTAAAAAATGGGTGCAATCCGGAAAAATCCCTTCATCCGGATATTGAAAAAAATACCATTTCCTGATATATTTGTTATCGTCCACCCCACCGTTACATCTTCACAACATTTCAGGAAAAAACATGAAAATCTTAAAATCGTTGATTTTACTGGCTTTTCTCGTGAATTTTGGGTTCGCGGAGGAAGCAAAGAAACGAATCCGGCTGGAAATCTTCTGCGACGGCCCGCTCGACCCGATGGCGGCGCAGGAATGGGGCGCTGCGTTGCAGTCCTGCGGCTTTCAAAGCGTCCAACTTCGTGGCGGCGACGCGAGCGACGTTTTGGACATCCAAGCCACGGTTCCGGGAGAATATAAGGTCACGGGAATGTTGACGCGGAAAAACATGCTCCTTTTGCCGGGGCAGGCGTCGTTTTCGCGGGGGAGGATCCGGGAAATCCAACCGTATCTGGAGGAAAAGATCGACGCATTGGCCCAGGCCGCTCCACCAGAGTCCCCGAAACCGGAAAGGAGCAAGCCGGCACCGGATGTTTTTTTCGCGGAACTTTCGGAACCGGTGGGGTTTGCGACGCAAGGCAAGGCACGCAAGCTGGTGTTGCGGGACATCGTGCGGTTGTTGCCGGGAAAAGTCCGTGTGCCGGACACGATTCGCGACGTGCTGGATTCGGAGGACAAGGTAACGGAGGAGCTGGAAAGCGTATCGCGAGGGACGGCGTTGGCGTACGTTTTGCGGTACGTGGGGTATTGCCTGGTTCCGGAAACCTCCCCCTCCGGGCCAACGCTACGGATGGTTCCCGCAGAGAAGGCTGGAAACGCGAAAATCCTGCCCATCGGGTGGGAAACGTCCGACGAGGTGGAGAGTTTCCACGAGAAATTCAACGCAAACGTCAACGGAGCCAAAGTTTACACGGTTCTGGAAGCTCTGTCCAAGCGGCTGGAAGTGCCCTTTTTGTACGACTACAACGCCCTGGCCCGGCATGGAATCGAGTTGACGGAGGTCGCCGTAAAGCAACGTCCGGCGAAGGTTTCCTACCGGGAACTGCTCGACCTGATCGCGTTTCAGGTCAGCTTGCGGTGGGAACTGCGGGTGGACGACGCCGGACGTCCGTTCGTCTGGTTCACAACAAAAAAAGCCATTTAACACGTCCAACAATTGATAATTGACAATTGATAATTGGTCGTTGGTCGTTGGTAATTGCCTTTATTCAGGTCCTATTTTGGAGGATTATCCATTCCACCGCTGGGTCCATTTACTCAGCACCAGCAAGGCCCAGAGCGTGCCGCCATGGTTGCTGCGTCGGGCGAGGTGGTCGTCGAAAAGCGACTGGGCGACCGTCGTGTCCACCCACTCGGCAATTGGGCTGTCGGCACAAAGTACCTCGTCCCGGAACATCGGAACCAGCGGCCCGCGAAGCCAAATATCGGTCGGCAACTCGAACCCCTGCTTCGGTCGGTTCTTCATCCGTACCGGGAACTGCGGCTCGAAAATCTGTCGCAGAATCCACTTTCCCAGCCCGTCGCGGATTTTGTACTCCGACGGCAATTCGGAGGCCATTTGCAACACCACCGTGTCCAAAAATGGCGAACGCACCTCCAGCCCGCACGACATGGTGGTTCGATCCACCTTGACCATCGCTTCCGGAAGCCCGACGCGGATTTCCGCCGTCTGCATCCCCGCCAGCGTATCCCCCCTGGGTGCCGAGCGAAACGCCTCGATCATCTTCTCGCCGATGTCCGAACGCTCATAATTTACCGAGTGCAAAAGCGGTGCCAAAAGCCGTTTCCGCAACGGGTCGCGGCAGAACGAAACCGTGTTCGCGTACGCCTCGGCAGCGGGGCGGGCCAGGTTCTGAAACGCCGTCTTGAACCTGAAAAACCGCGGCAGGAAATCGCATTTCGGCCAAATCGCCCCCATCGGCCCCAAAAGCCCCATCCGTAAAAATTTCGGAATCCAACGACGTACCGCATCCTCCCGCATGTCGTGAATCTGACGGGCGTATCCGGCAAAGCACTCGTCCCCCCCGTCCCCGGAAAGCACCGTCGTCACATGCCGCGAAGCCAGCCGTGCCACCAAAAGCGACGGCAAAGACGATGGATCCGAATACGGCTCGTCGAAACACTGCACCAGGTTGTTCAGCTCCTCCACCGCGTCTGGTTCGATCACTTCGGTGAACGGGTCGGTGCCAAAACGGTCGGAAATCGCCTCCGCGAAATCCAGCTCGTTAAACTGCGACTCGTTGAACCCCACCGAAAAGGTCGGAATCGACTCGCACCCCCAACGGCTCTGCAATGCCACTACGATACTCGAATCCAACCCGCCGCTGAGGAACGCCCCGCAGTCGATGTTGTCCCCCTTCATCATCGTAACGGTTTCCAGCAGCGTGTCCTGAATCCGCTCCATCCATTCTTCTTCGGAAAGGTTGGGATTCGTGCGAACCTCGAACTGCCAGTAGCGCTCGCCCGCCACCGGTTCCCGCGAGACGGACGGACGAAACATCTGCCAGCTCCCACTGGGAACCTTGCGGATGTTTTTGTAAATCGACCGGGTACCGAAACTGGCCCCCATGATGAAATAATCCTCGATCGCCGTCGGGTGGATGTCCCGCTGGATGTCGCCATGAGCCAGAATCGCCTTGATCTCCGACGCGAACAGGAATTTTTCCCCATCCTGGTACACGTAAAGCGGTTTCTGCCCCAGCGGGTCGCGTGCCAGAATCAACTGCTGCCGAACCGAATCCCAAATCGCCACTGCAAACTTACCCCGAATGAGCGAAAACATCTTTTCCGCCCCATACCCGGTGTACAGCCCCGCTAAAATCTCGACCTCCTCGTCCGTCGAACAGACAAAATTCTTGTCCTCCAAATAGTCCCGCAGCTCGGCAGCGTTGTAAAGCTCCCCATCCATCACGACGACCAGCGTCCCGGCAAACGTTTTGAACTCTACCTGGCGCAGGTGGGAATCTTCCGGGTCACGGGCACGCTGATACCGCATCCCCATCCCCACGTTCGCGTGCGTGTAATACGCCTCGCCATGAGGCCCCCGGTGCGACAGCGTATCCGCCATCTTTTTCACCACCGCTTCGCTGGCGGGCTTCGTCGTATCCCGATAAATCACTCCCGTTATGGCACTCATTTTCTTTCCTCTTTCCTGAGCCGAAACGGCTCGCCAGTGAATTTCCCCTCACTTGGTATTCGGTTCGTTTCGCATTTTCACCACGCGGGCAGGAACCCCCACGGCGACGGCAAAATCCGGGATCGGCTCCAACACCAACGCCCCGGCGCCAATCACGCAGTGTGCCCCCACGTCGGCCAACACCACGGCACGCTCGCCAATCCAGGTATCCTCGCCAATCGTCACCCGTGGATACTCCCCCGGCTGCTGGTTGATCGGCACGTCCAGCCGCGACGTTCCATGCTGATTCGTACCGTTGGCAATGGACACCCCACTTGCCAGAAGCACGTCGTCGGAAAGCGTTACGTCGCCAATCATGCAGTACGGCCCGATGTAAACCCGGTGCCCAATTTCTGCCGTGGAATGCGAAAACAACACGCCGAACGAAACGCAGCAGTCACGCTCACACCGCGCCATCGTCCAGCGATAAAAAATCTGTCGCACGTACTCGCCCAAAATGCCCGGCAAAATCGCCAGCCACTGTGCACTGTCGGCAAACGCCCGACGCGGCCCCATCACCCGGCAGGCCAACCCGTAGCCCACCCAGAACGGAAACACAAAAACCGCCAGCAACGCTTTGCACAGGCACTTCATGGAGTTCCCTTTTTGCCTTTGCCCTGAGCCGACGCCGGTTTTTCCGACGCGGCAGCCGTCCAGTCAGGCCCCTCCATCCAAAGAAGGAACACGTCCAAATCTTCCGGCTCCCGATTTTCCTTCGCCCTGGCCTTTTTCTTCCCCTTCTCGTTGTCGTCGGACGCGGCCCGCTCGGCACGTACCGCCTCCTCGCTCCGCTCAATCAGCACGTCCACCGAAATGCGTCGCCCCGTATGCTCGTCCACCTCAAATCGCTCCAGCCAAACGACGTTCCCCGAACGCCCCCGCTCCCCGATTTCCCGCTGCTCCAGCTTGCCGCTCTTTTTCAACGCCAGCAAATACGTCGCGTATCGTGCCGATAACTGCACATGCGCGTAGCTGATTTTCAGCCCCTCTTTGGCATTTTTCTCCCCCTCCAAAACCGGGTCCTGGATACGGTAATACGCCACCGTCGCCGCATCCTCCGGCAAGGCAAAGTTCGTCACAAACGACTCCGGAACCTTCACGTCGGCCAACTCCGTACCCTTCTGGATACGCTGCATCTCCGCCGCCTGTTCCAGCTTCTTCATCCAAATCTGAATCTCCCGGAACACCTCCGCCTGCCATGCTATGGCAATCTTTTTCTCCCGCTCCTTCTTCGCCGCCGCCTTGCTGACTTTGGACGGACGATTCTTCGCCTTTTTCGCCTCGCGTTCCTTTTCCTTCTCGCTCAACTCCGGTTCCGCGTCGTCCCGCTTCACCGTTTTCACCGCCAGCAGGAACCCCGGCTCCGTCACCATACGCTCCAAAAGCCCCGCCTGACGGAACGTCTCCGGCCCCATGACCCAACCCCTGTCCAGCAGCCCGAACACCGTCTGCCGTACTTCGTTGCTGGGAATCATCAGGTACATCTGGAACGGTGCCAAATCGCGGTCGGAAAGACGCTCCACCTTCGCCGGCGTCTCCGCTTCCAGGTCGATATTCCGCGGCATCAGCTTCACCACCACCGCTGCCATCCGCTTCTGAAGCAACGCGATAAACTCCGGCGACCACAGCTCCTTCCGCAGCGCCTTTGCCTCGTCCGGAACCAGCACAAATTCTAAAAACAGCGGCAACTCCCGCCGGGAACGTGTCTTACGTTCCTTTTCCTCCGGGGCCGTCCCCTGCTGCGTGATCTGTCCCAAAAGCGACCCCGACCCCGACCCAGCCGGTGACTTTTCCCTGGACGCCTCATCCCGTAGCTCCGATGCCGGCTGCCGGGATTCCTGATACTCCCGCAACGCCACGAGATACTCCGAAACGTCCTTCTCCTCGCCCAGCAGGAACCACGAACGACACAACGCGTTCAGGCAGGACACCAGCGTCGTTTCGATTTTCTGCGTATGGTTAATGTCCAACGCGTTTTGCCGATACAGCACCAACTGCGCCTGAAAGTTTTTCGACGTGTTCTCCATCAGGTAGTTCAACAACTTCAGCACGAACGTTTTCTTTTCCTCATCCTTCACGTACGACGGGTCGATATCCGGATTCGTCAGGAAACGGGCCACCGCCACACGGAATGCCGACGAAGCGTTCTTCCCATACCGTTCCAACACCCGCAAACGAATCTCCGCTGGCGTGATGTCGGTCGTCCGCCCGCTCCCCCCGGAGTACCGGACGCGAATGTATTTCCCCTCCGTCGTCCAATAGGTGTTCGGGTCGATACGTCGCCCTTCCGCGTCTTTCTGCTCCTCTTTTTCCGACACCTCCATCAACGGTCGCACTGCGTCCGCATCCAGCAGCAACGACAACATCCACTGCTCCAATTCCGGAGAAAGATTCTCCCGCGACGCATAACCGTCCAGGATTTGCCCCACTACCGTCCGGTCGTCGTCCGTCAAAATCTCCCGACGCACCACTTTCGCCAAAACCGCGTTCGCCTCCGGCGTATCCCAACGCAAAAGCGTCTCCACCACCGTTCGTATCTGGCTCGACGAAAGGCTGACCACCTCCCATTCCTCCGGCTGCGGCTCCTCCACACGCATCGGTTTGCCATCCTCGTCCATCTGCGGCTCCGCTGGGGCCGGCGCTTCCCCCCTGGCCGGCGGCTCCGGCTTCGTTAAAAGACTCGCCAGGATCGCCACACCCGCTTCCGAGGGCTCCGTCAAAAACGCGATCGCGTCGTCCAACTCCTTCGCCTTCGTCGCCCGTGCCCACAGATAATCGTCCGCCGTCCAGTCCGCCACCTGCTCGGGAAGCGTTCGTTTCACCTCCTGCGGCGTTTCCTCCTGCGGCGGCTCTTTCGCAACGTCCGACGCGTCCGAAACCTCGGCGTCCTCTTTTTCCTCCATGTTCAGCTTTTTCTTCAGCTTTTTGCGGACTTTCTTCTTTCCGCTACTTTCCTGCGACGATGCCTTGGAACCCCCGGACGATCCCGAACCCCCACCGCAACCGGCGACACACACCAGCGAAACAACCATCACGCACATCAATCCCCAAGACAGAATCCGCCGCATTCCCGCACCTGTTTTATTCGTAGTCCGAAGTTTCCCTGTTTGCCCACACTTACACCAACCCCCTTATAGTATAACACGGCTTTTTCCAGAAACAAGACAGGGGAGAAAATTTTTTAGAATTAATGGTTAATAATGGTTAATGGGTCATGTGCAAGCAAAAGGTGACCCATTAACCATCAATTGTCAATTATCAATTATCAATTATTGTCCCCCCGCCTCTCCCTTGTAAAAAGGGCGGTTTGCTATAGAATGGGTAGCGATTGAAGGAATACGCGAGAAAGGCGGTGAAGTTATGGCTCTTCCACAGGTAGTGATTGTAGGACGTCCGAACGTTGGGAAGTCGAGTCTTTTCAACTGGCTGGTTGGGAAGCGGCTGGCGATTGTGGATCCCACGGCTGGGGTGACGCGAGACTGGATGAGTGCCGAGGTGGATTTGGGGGGGGTGAATTTCACGCTCATCGACACGGGCGGCATGGGGATTATGGATGCGGACAATCTGACGGATGACGTGGAGAATCAGATTCAGACGGCGGTGGAAATGGCCGACATGGTGCTTTTCGTGACGGATGCGCGGGATGGAATTGTATCTCTCGACGAGCATGTGGCGGGGCGGCTGCGGAAACTTCCGATTCCGGTGTTGTTGGTCGTGAACAAGACCGATCATCGGGGTTTGGTGAATAACACCTACGATTTCCACACGTTTGGCTGGGATTTGGTCAGTGTCAGCGCCAAGGAGAATCGGGGTCGTGACGAGCTTCTGGAAGCGATTTCCGAGCGACTTCCGGCGGAGTCGAAGCATTCCACGCTGGACCTGGAGGTGGAAAAAGAGGTGATGAAGGTGGCCATCGTTGGGCGACGCAACGTGGGAAAAAGCACGTTCGTCAACACGTTGGTGAATTTTCCGCGAATGATCGTTTCGGACGTGGCGGGCACGACGCGGGACAGTGTGAACGTCCGTTTTGAGCTGGACGGCAAACCGTTTATCGCGGTGGACACGCCTGGTTTTCGGCGTCGGGTGAGCGTGAAAACGAACATTGATTATTACGGCACACATCGGGCTAAGCGGAGCATCCGTTTCGCCGACGTCACGCTGTTGTTTTTCGATTGCACGTCGCAAATCAGCAAGGTGGACAAGCAGTTGGTCAGTTACATTGCCGAGCAGGAAAAGCCGTGCATCTTCGTGGTCAACAAGTGGGACTTGCTGCGAAACGACATGAAAACGGACATCTGGGCCGACTACCTTCGCGACACGTTCCCGACGATGTGGCATGTTCCCATCGCGTTTATCACCGGGCAGACGGGGAAGAATGTGAAAACCCTGCTGAACCATGCCCAGTTATTGTACAAGGAATCCCAGAGTCGCCTTTCGACCAGCCGGCTGAATCGGTTGGTGCGGGCTGCGCTGTTGTACAATCCTCCGCCGCTGTACCGGCTGAGCCGTCCTAAAATCTACTATGCCACGCAGGTGGGGATTCAGCCGCCGACGATCGTGTTGTTCTGCAACAATCCTGACATGTTCCCGGCGACGTACCGACGGTATCTTTTGAGCGTGTTCCGCGATCAGCTCGATTTTGGCGAGGTTCCCATCCGGTTGCTTTTCCGCAAGCGTGAAATGAACGACGAGCGGAACGACGTGGACGCGTCGATTGCCGCCTCCCGCGAGGAGCAGCGACACCTCGAAAAGCAAAAGGAGCTGGAGGAGTTTTACGCCGCGCAGGAGTATTACGAACAGAAAGTGCGTGCGGAGATGGCAGCACTCCAGCAGGAGGATGCGGCGGCATTGGCGGGGGACGTACCGTTGCCGGAAGACGACGAAATTCCGAGGAACGATTCCGGCGATTGGGAAGCGATGGATATGGAGGATTGGGACGACGACGGCGAGGATTTTGACCTGTCCGACGAATCGTTCCGCGACATCCGGGGCGACGTGTTTGAAGCCTGATTGAAAAATGGGGCCGGTTTCAAAAACGGGCCCCAGGCAATTTTGTTCCGTGGTGGAGACGTTACGCCATTGCCGGGACCCTTGAACGGATTTGCGGTGTTTTATTCTAAATTATCAAAACGAAAGTGTCTTTCAATCGTAACTCAACGGGCACACTATACCCTTTTTATCGCAAAAGTCAAGGGGCATCACGCAATTTTCACAGACAATCAAACAGCTGCATTAAAAAGAACGCCGAAAAATCAGCACCATTATAAAAAAAGGGCCGCCCAGCATGGCTGTCAGGATTCCAACCGGAATTTCGTCCGGTGGACAGACGCTGCGGGCCAACGCGTCGCACAGAACCAGCAACACTCCACCGCCCCAAAACGTCATCGGAAGCAACCCCCGGTGCCCAGCCCCAACCAGCCGACGTCCCAGGTGCGGTACCATCAACCCTAAAAAACCGATCGGCCCGCAAAACGACACCACCGCTGCCACCCAGAGCGTCGTTCCCAAAAGCAAAATCTTTCGCGTTCGGGAAACATCCACGCCGCGCGTCCCCGCCGTTTCCTCGCCCACGCCAAACAGATCCAGCTCCCGCGTGAAAAACCAGACCATCCCCAGCCCCCCCATGCCCCACGGCAAAAGGGAAAGCACCCGCCCCATGCCGCCGCTGTCGAGTCCCCCCATCGTCCAGCGGAGCATACGCGCTGTCTGCGTCGGGGCACTGATGTACTGCAAAAGCATGACGACGCTGGAACAGACAAAACTGACCGCGATTCCTGCCAAAAGCATGTCCAGCGAACCGACCTTCCCCGCACTGCGGGCAATGGCGTACACCAGAATCAACGAAAGCATCGCCCCGCCAAACGCCATCGGTACGGTCGCTGCGGCAAAAACAGACGTGGCCACCGCCGCCCCAAGTGCCGCGCCACTGGCGGTTCCCAGCGTAAATGGCGTCGTCAACGGATTGCGGAACAGCGACTGAAACACCATCCCGCACACCGCCAGGCTCCCCCCCGCCAGCAGTCCAGACAATACCCGCGGCACCCGAAAATTCCAGAAAATCTCGAACGACAACGGATCGCTCCGCAGTCGCTCCGGCGTCAGGGTTTCCGTGCCCAAAAAAGGCGCAACCCCCACCACGACAAGCGTCGCCACCGCAAGAAATCCCAGCAAAACGCCCTTTTTCATCACCCCTCCCCCCGTTGCGGATTCAGATACACCAACGGCAACCGCCTGGGTACCTCGGCCAGGCTCAGGGGGGTTCCATAGACCATTTCCAGATTCTCCGGCGTCAGGAATTGTCCCGGCGGCCCGTCAAACCGAAGCGTCCCGTCCTGCAACACCAACACCTGATTTGCACAAAGCGTCACGTCGTTCCAATCGTGCGTCACCAAAAGCACCGTCGTTCCCGCATGGTTCAAGTCCCGAAGCAACCCCAACGTCTCGGCATGAAAACGGTAATCCATCTGGGAAACCGATTCGTCCAGCAGCAGCAACTCCGATTCCTGCGCCACCGCCGCCGCCAGCCACACACGCTGCAATTCGCCGCCGGACAGTGTGTCGAGCGTCCGTTCCGCATATTCCGCCACCCCGGTTTGCCGCATCGACCGTTCACAAATTTCCCGATCCTCCCCCGAAAGAAACGCCCATGGCGAAACGTCCACGTACCGGGACATTTCCACGAACTGCCGCACCGTAAACGCGAAGCATTGCGGCACCGCCTGCGGCACGTACGCCACCCGCCTGGCCCGCTCTTTCCGGGAAAGCCGCGTGACGTCCTCCCCACCCAGCCGAATCTCCGTCTCCGCCGACGTCGGTGCCAGCCCCAGAAGCGATCGCAAAAGCGTCGATTTCCCCGCCCCGTTTGGTCCCACCACGGCCGCGAACGCTCCCCGCTCCACCCGAAACGAAACGTCCCGAAGGATGCACTTTCGCGACAGCGTACAGGATAAGTGCGCTACGGATAACATGGGAGACGCCGCCGTCAAGGATTTTTGCCACCCCCCAACGCCTGTTGAGAGTTGCGAATGGAACAGAACTTCGGGCCACACATGCTGCAATACTGGTGCGGGCCGGAAGGTTGCGAAATGGACTCCTCGTGCATCTTCCGAGCTGTTTCAGGGTCCAGCGACAGGGCAAACTGTTTTTCCCAATCGAACTGAGCGCGGGCGCGGCTCATGGCGTCGTCCCGCTCCTGCGCGTGCGGACGGTGCCGTGCGATGTCGGCGGCGTGCGCGGCGATTTTGTGCGCAATCACTCCGGCTCGAACGTCGTCGATGTTTGGCAACCCCAAATGCTCCTTGGGGGTCACGTAGCAAAGCATGGAAACCCCATAAAACGCCGCCAGCGTCCCGCCAATGGCACTGGTGATGTGGTCGTAGCCGGCGCCAATGTCCGTTACCAACGGCCCCAACACGTAAAACGGCGCCTCGTGACACCATTCCAACTGGTGCTTCACGTTTTGCTCGATCTGGTCCATCGGGATATGTCCGGGGCCTTCGATCATCACCTGGCAACCATGCTCCCACGCCTTGAGCGTCAGTTCGCCCATCACCTTCAATTCCGCAAACTGGGCCTCGTCCGATGCGTCGGCAACGCAGCCGGGACGCAACCCGTCGCCCAAACTCCACGTCACGTCGTACGCCGCCAGAATTTCACAAAGCTCGTCAAAATGCGTGTAGAACGGATTCTCCGCCTTGTGTGCTGCCATCCATTGGGCCACCAGCGAACCCCCCCGGCTGACAATGCCCAGCGTTCGCCGCGACGCCATGGGAAGAAAATCTCGAAGCAACGCACAGTGAACCGTCATGTAGTCCACCCCCTGCCGGGCCTGCGCTTCGATGATTCGCAGGAAATCGTCGGGCGTCATGTCCTCAATCGTGTCCAACTCCTCGGCAATCTGGTACAACGGCACCGTCCCAATCGGCACGGAAATGGAATCGATGATCTGCTGCCGAATTTCGTTGATGTCGTCGCCCGTCGATAAATCCATCACCGTGTCCGCTCCGCAGGCGATGGCGCAGTGTACCTTCGCCAGCTCGCACCCCATGTCGCTTGAAATGGGAGAATTTCCCAAATTCGCGTTGATCTTCGTTCGGCAGGCGATTCCAATGCCGCTGGGAACCAGTCCCTTTTCCAGATGAATCCGGTTGGCCGGAATCACCAGCCGCCCCCGCGCCATTTCGTCGCGAATCGTTTCCGGCGAGAGAAATTCCTGCGTCGCCACTTGTTCCATTTCCGGCGTAATCCGGCCCGCCAGCGCTTCGGTACGTTGCGTTTTATGCGTCGTCATATTTGCTATTCCAAAACAGGAAAGGGATTGTAAATACGGAAACCCTCATTATAACAGAATGTTCGTTCCCCAAAAGCCCCCGCCAAAGAAACTTTTCCTTTTGGCGGATTCCCCAGACCAGCGATGTGTAAAAAATAAATATTAATAAAAGCGAACGTAGTGAGCGTAGTAAAAGTTTTTTGAAGGAGAGTTTGAGAGGAAACAATTTTTCAAAAATGTTTCCTCTCAAAAGGCTGGAAGCGTAACGGAATCAGGGAGGCCAGAAGCGCAAGCGCCTGCCTCCCGGAGATGTAGCAACCGGCGGCAGCCGTAGTCGCTCCCGGTCGTACCGGGTGTGCCGCCCCGCACCCGGGGCAGAAGCCGTGGGGATGGAATTTTTATTCTTTTTCGGAAATTTGGGCAAACACACTTGCAAAAAGAAGCAAAATGAAGCATATTATAAGAAGCATTCCCAGGGCGGCAGAAATCCAACCGACCACCCGGGCCGCTGCGAAGTCGCCGAGCATTCCGAACATTCCGGAGAACCCGGCCGTCACCGCCGTGCCGACCAAAAGGGCAAGGGAAAGACACAATAAAATTTTCAGCCAACGGCTTGATTCGGACATGCTTTTCCTGACGATATATAAAAAGTAGTTCGGGTTCGTAAAGTGTGTATTTATTATAATCGTTAAACTCAACAAGTCAAGAGCGGAGCATGCGTTTTTTGAAAACATGGATGGTACTGCTGTTTACGACGGTTTCCGTTGGGGCGGTGGAGCTTCAGTTGCGGGATGGGCGTGCGCTTGTCGGTCGCGAGGGGTTGCTTCCGGCATTGGGAGAAATGGCGGCGATGGCAGATATCAGCACGCAGAACGTCCCGGTAAGCATTGTGTTTCTGGACGACGACCTGCGGCGGACGTACTTTTCCAAGCGGTTGGTCGTCAAGGTGTCGAACGACCCGGCCAGCCAGCCGATTCCGGAAAAATTCGTGATTGATCAGCGTATCAAGGATACCGGCCCGACCATTGAGGGGGTGGGAACGTACCTGCGAATCGACCCGTTCGACGATTTTGGACGACGAACGATTCAGATGAGCACCTCCAAGGGTTCCATCGACCTGCTTCAGTGCATTACGGAACTGACGCCGGAGTGGACGAAAGTGGAGTGTTCCAACTACATTTGGGACATGCGTCTGGCGACAAGCTCCCTGCCGCGGGAGCAGCTTGTGCCGATTCTTCGCAAGCAGGCGATACGTATCTGCAAGGGAAACGAGGTGGAGGCGGCCAACAAGATCGCCCGGTTTTTCATTCAGGGGGAGCGTTACGAGGAAGCGGCGATGGAGCTGAATCGGGTCATTCAGCTGGCAAACGACCCGGAAACGGCCCGGAAGGAACTTTCGGCGACGCTGGCTTTGGTGCGGCAGATGTCGGCCCGCAAACTGCTCGGAGAGCTGGAGCTGCGGCGTAAAAATGGGCAGGACGCGTTGGTTCGTGCACGGTTGAAAGATTTTCCGTCCGACGGCGTGGCGGGCGAAACGCTCCAGCAGGTGCGGGAAATGCTCGACGAATACGACGCCACCGACCAACGGATTCAGGCATGTATCGACCAGATTCAAAAACTCTGGAAAGCGCTGTCGGACGCTGAAATTCGGGAAACGCTCAAGCCGGTGCTGGTGGAAATTCTGGAAAACGTCAACCACAACACGATCGCCCGCATGGAACCGTTTGAGGACATGATGGATGCCGACGGGATGGAAATTCATGAAAAACTCGCGTTGGCCGTGACCGGGTGGCTGCTGGGCGGGAAGAATGCATCGGACAAGATTGTGCTGGCGACCTCTGCCGTTCGGGTTCGGGAACAGATACGGAAATACCTGGAAGCGGACGGCGACCTGGCCCGCGAAACGTTGTTCCAGCAGTTCCACTCCGAGGAGGCGGCCACGGTGAAAACCGTCACCCAACTTTTGGCCCACATGAAACCCCCCGTCCGTGTTTCCCGGAAAGATTTCCTTGGCAAGGAGGGGTTTTTTCGGCTCCAGACCTCCTCCGATCAGCAGAATCAGCCGGTGGAATACTGGGTGCAGCTTCCGCCGGAATACGATCCGCA
Source organism: Planctomycetia bacterium (assembly GCA_030535245.1). Taxonomy (GTDB): domain Bacteria; phylum Planctomycetota; class Planctomycetia; order Pirellulales; family Thermoguttaceae; genus RGIG3701. Next base: position 27,979 of record JAUNBJ010000034.1, read on the forward strand.
TCGGCTGTATCCGGTGGTTTTGTGTCTGGGAAGCCCCCACGAAAGCCCTGAAAAAATCCTGGAATGGTGGGCTGGCGGATTCACCCCCAAAGGAACGCGGTTGGGGCAGGCTGGGCGACATGGCTACATCGTGATCGCCCCCCGGTGGGCACGCGATCAGCAGCGAGAGTATACGTTCTCCGAGCGGGAACACAACGCCATTCGCAACGCGCTGGCCGACGCGTGCCAGAAATTTTCCATCGATTCCGACCGGGTATTCCTCACCGGACATTTCCTGGGCGGCGACGCGGCGTGGGACATTGGCCTGGCGCATCCCGACCTTTGGGCTGGCGTGATCCTCGTTTCCTGCGAAGCCAAAAAATATTGCGTCCGCTACTGGCAAAACGCGAAAATTTTGCCGATGTATTTTGTCTGTGGCGAGCTGGACAACCATTTCCTTGGAGAAAAAACGGCCGGAAACCTCTCCCGTTACCTGACACGCGGCTACGACGCCACGATCGTCGAATACCTTGGACGTGGATTGGAAGATTTCCATGACGAAATCCAACGGATGTTCGATTGGATGAATCGCAAACGTCGGAATTTTTATCCGGAGAAGTTTGCTGTCGGAACGATGCGTCCGTGGGACAACCGTTTCTGGTGGATTGAGGTTGACAAGCTGCCTCCCAAAGCCATCGTCCTGCCCGACCTGTACCCCACCCCTGGCGCCGTCCTTGCCAAAGTGGAGGTCGAACGCCTGCCACGCGGCAATTCCATCCAGATCAATGCGCGTGTTGGGAAGATTCGTGTCTGGCTCGGCCCGCAGACGCTCGATTTCGACCGAAAGATGAACATCGTGGTGAATGCCAAAAACGCCATCACGGCCAAAACGAACCTGAAGCCTGACCTGCGAACGTTGCTCGACGATGTTCGACGTCGCGGCGATCGCCAGAATCCCTTCTGGGCCATGATCGAAGTGAACACCGGCCGCGTCAAATAACCCCAATAAAACCAACCACCAAACCATTAACCATTAATTATCAATTAACAAAGTTTTGACTTCAAGAGAGGAAACGAATGCCTGTTTACGAGTATCGATGTGAAATCTGCGGCAACGAGTTTGAGGAGTTGGTGCGGGGCGACGAGGTTCCGGCCTGTCCGAAATGCGGAAAGAACCAGCTGCGACGGAAAATCAGCACTCCTGCCGCGCCGCGAAACGCCACGTCGGGCTGTCCTGCCCGTGATGCGGACCGGTGTCCCGATGCCGGTTCCTGCTGCTGTGGGAACTGCGGCTGCCATGCACATTAAGGTCTGTTCTGGAAACTCCCAGACACCACCGACATTTTTTACGAGGATTGTGTCTGTAACTTGGACGCAACGTGACCCTAAAATCCCCAAAGAAAGAAACTTATGAAAACCTGTCTTGTCACCGGCGGCGCCGGATTTATCGGTTCCCACATCGTGGAACGTTTGGCCCAAACGACCGATTGGAACCTTCGCGTTCTGGATAATTTTTCCACCGGATTCCTGCAAAACCTCTCCCCGTTCTTAGAAACCGGACGTGTGGAGCTGATTACGGCCGACCTGAACGACCCGGTGCTGGTGCCCCAGGCCGTCGCGGGGGTGGATGTCATTTTTCACGAAGCTGCGTTAGCTTCCGTGCCGCTGAGCGTGGAAGCACCGCTCAAAGTTCACCATGCCTGCGTTTCCGGAACGGTGCATCTGCTGGATTGCGCTCGTAAAGCGGGCGTCCGCCGGGTCGTGTACGCTGCCAGCAGCAGTGCCTATGGCGATTCCCCTACGGAAAAAAAATCCGAGATGGAACGGCCTGCTCCGATCTCTCCCTACGGCGCGGCCAAGCTGGCTGCGGAGCTGTACCTGGAAGCGTTCGCCGCGACGTACGCCATTGAAACGGTTCGGCTCCGCTATTTCAACGTGTTCGGCCCCCGTCAAGACCCCAAAAGCCCTTACTCTGCCGTGATCCCGCTTTTCATCACCGCCATGCTGCGGGGGGAGACGCCCACCATTTTCGGCGACGGAACCCAATCCCGTGATTTTACCTACGTCTCCAACATCGTGGACGCCAACCTGCTGGCTGCGGAAGCCCCGGCGGAGGAGGTTTCCGGCAAAGTGTTCAACATCGCCAACGGCATGTCCGTCAGCCTGTTGACCCTCGTTTCCACACTGAACGAAATCCTCCATACGCAGATTATCCCCCAGCACGCTCCGGCCCGCGTCGGGGATATTCTCCATAGTGTCGCCGATATTTCCCAAGCCCAGAAATGTCTCCGCTACACCCCCCACTGCGGACTGCTTGAAGGGCTGCGAAAGACCGTGGAGTTTTACCAGAATCTAGTGTCGTGTAAAAAATAAATATAAATATTATAGAATCTTCATAAATATCAATAAGAGCGACCGTAGGGAGCGTAGTAAACGGTGTTGGAAGGCGAGTTTGAGTGGAAACAATTT
>JAUNBJ010000186.1 GCA_030535245.1 Planctomycetia bacterium
AATGCGTTTTCAGCGACGGAAAAAGCTCGCGTAAAAGAAACCTCCTTGCGGGGCGACGTATCCTCCCCCATTCGCGTCGCCCTGCGGGGAGTGCGATCAAATCCTGATTGCGAATTTGGGTAAAATAGGCAATTCCCCTCTTTTCAGAGGGGTGGCAGCCGAAGGCTGACGGGGTGTTTTAAACTTGGGAAAGCGTTCACCACTTCAAAACTACCCCCCGCCCTTCGGGCGTACCCCTTCAAAGAAGGGGAATTCGGAAGGCGTGCAGAAAGTTGGATCGCCCCTGGGGTTGCAGGGTGAAGGGAAAAGGGGTATAATTCTCATGATGGCGGGTGTGGTTCGCTCTTAAACCGTGAAATGGAGGGAAAATCATGAGGCATATTGTTTTTCTGTGGGTGGTACTGTTTTCCGGACTGGTTTCGGCCAAAGATTTCACCCTTACCCTGAATGCGGGGAAACTGGAGCGGGACAATCTGCCCGTCACGTTTTCGCTGACGCCCGACAAAGCCTACGCGAACCCTGTTGTGCGGCTTTTTGACGGCGATCGCGAGCTTCCCATCCAATGGAAACAGGAGGGTTCCACGTTCGCCTGCGCCCTGCTTCTGGAACATCTTGGCGTCGGAGAAACGAAAACGTTCCGTGTCACCCTCGATGAATCGCAGGAAAAAACGGCAAATCCGGCCTTCCACTGGTCGGGCAGCGCGTTGTTTTACGGTGGAAATCTGGAACTCGAAATCAAAAACCAGCCGTACAATCCCAAGAATCGGGCCGATAATTTCAAGGTGTTTCATCACGTTTACCTCAACGGCAAACGGCTCACCAAAGGCCCTGGCGGACTTTACCCCCACCATCGCGGCCTCTTTTTTGGCTTCAATAAAATCTCCTACGGCGAGAACGGACATGTTGATATCTGGCACTGTTCCGGCGACACGCATCAGCGTTTTGAGAAATTCCTGACGCGCGACGCGGGCGACATCTTCGCGCGGGAAACCTCCCTTCTGAGCTGGAACCGCAACGTGAGCGAAACGTTTGCCACGGAAGAACGAACGCTGACCGTCTGGCGTTCCTGTGCCGACGGATTTTTCGTCGATTTTTCGACCTCCCTGAAACCTACCGACTGGGATCTTCGTCTGGACGGCGATCCGCAACATGCGGGATTCCACTTCCGAGCCGATCAGGAAGTCGCCGAAAAAACTGCCAAAGAAACCCTCTACCTTCGTCCCTGGGGGACTGGCCAGCCGGGGGAAACCGTCAACTGGAAGGGCGTCCCTGAACAGACCACCAACCAGACCTGGAAAGCCTGCTCGTTTGTCCTGGACGGCAAACGTTATTCTGTCGTTTACCTGACTTCCCCCGCCAACCCTGGGGAAACCCGCTGGAGCGAACGGAACTACGGACGCTTCGGCCACTATTTTGAGTATGACCTGAAAAAAGGTTCCGAACTGCGACTGAATTATCGTCTCTGGATTCAGCCGGGATTGGTGCGTCGTGAATTTTGCGAATCGTTGTACCAGAATTTTAACCAGCCCGTCGAGGTTTCCGTCCGATGAAACGTCTCTGGAAAATTGCCGTCGGCGTGCTGGTTGCGCTGGCGGCCCTCTATGTGTTTGGGATCGTTCTGGCACTTGGGTTGTTTCTGGTTAAATTCAGCGGGGTTCAGAATATCGAGACTTGGAATCCTGTATATCGCGAAAGGGCGGAAGCCATGCTGGGGGTTGTTCTCCCCGAAACGCTTGAGTGGAAGGGGTATCGCGAGCGGCATTCTTTTCGTGATTTGGTTCTTTACGGGGAATTTCTGGCGACCGGGGAGGAGCTGTCCACCGTCTTTCCGCCCGAAACGTACGTGTGGAAGGAGATTTCTCACAAGGCGATTTCGCCCGACTTTCCCGATATTCCCGACCTCCCGAATGCTCAATATCAGTATTGTGAGCAGGAAAACTGGATGATTCTGACGCAACAGACGCCCGATTCCGAGAAAATACGCCTCTGGTTCATACGATTTTATTAATTTTGACACCCTTAAAATCCATTCGCTTCGTACAACACGAACGGCCTAAAGGCCGACGCTAACGAATTTGCCCCACGGAGGTCGTACCAGGCGGCGCTAACGAATTTGCACGGGGCTAAGGGAGGCCAGAAGCGCAAGCGCCTGCCTCCCGAAGATGTAGCAACCGGCGGCACCCGGGCCGCTCCCGGTCGTACCGGCCCGGGCTACCAGTTTAGTTCGGTGGCTTCTTCCCAATGTTCGTAGAGTGTTTTGAGTGCATCCGTTTCGGCATCCAGTTCGGCTTGGAGTTGTTTCACCTTTTCGCCGTCTCGCAGCACTGCAGGGGTTAGCAGTTCTTCTTGCAGGCTTTGCTGGCGTGTTTCTCGGATAAAGATTTCGTCCTCGATATCCACCACTTTACGATAGGGGAATTTACGTTTTTTCTTGGCGGGCTTATCGTTTTGGGGTTTGGGTTTGGGTTTCTCGGGTTCATGGAGGGGGGGGGCGGTTTTGGCCCCTTTCTTCTCCTTTTTCAGGTTCGAGCGTTTCCAGAGTTCGTCTTTTCCCTCTTTGAGGACGGTTTCCTTTTCGGTTGTGGCCCCGGCGGCCAGCGTCCATTGCCACGTTTGGTAATTTCCGGAAACGACCCGTACGCGGTCGGGTTCGATAATGAGGAGGTGGTCGGCCGTCTTGTTGATAAAGTAGCGGTCGTGACTGACGAACAGGACAGTTCCCTCGAACGTTTCGATGTTTTTTTCCAGAGCGTCGCGTGCCCAGAGATCGAGGTGGTTGGTAGGTTCGTCGAGGATCAGGAAGTTTGCTTCTTCGCTGGCAAGGCGTGCCATGGCGACGCGGCATCTTTCTCCTCCGCTGAGGCTATCGACGGTCTGGAAAACCTGATCGCCTGTAATGCCGAAACGTGCCAGGAGGGAGCGGCGGGCCGGTTCGTCCATTTCTTTGCCGGACGGACGAATGGCATCGACGACCAGACTTTCGCCGTTGACCGAGTGGAGTTGCTGGTCGAAATAACCGATCTTCACCCCCTGCCCCAGCTGCACCGTGCCATGGTCGGGTTCCAAAAGTCCCTGAAGGCATTTCAAAAGGGTCGATTTTCCGCAGCCGTTCGGTCCTAAAAGTCCCCACCGCTGGCCACGCTCGATATCGAAGGAAACGTTCTCGAACAGGATATGGTCGAAACCCTTAGTCAGGTCGGTGGCTCGCAGCACGATATCGCCTGAACGGTCTTTTGCCCGCAGTCCCATGGGAGGGGCCGAAATTTCCCGTGGCGGGTCGATTCGCTCGATCCGTTCCAGTTTTTTCCGACGGTCTTCCGCCTGAGCCGCCTTCATGCCGTAGTGATTCCGCCGAATGAAATCTTCCGCCTTGGCAATTTCTTCCTGTTGTTTCTCCCACGTTCGTTTCTGGACGAGGAGCCGTTCCTCTTTTTGCGTGAGGTAGGCTGAAAAATTCCCTGCGTACGTATCCACCGTGCCGCGAAACAGTTCCAGGGTACGATTCGTCACCTTATCGAGAAAATACCGGTCGTGACTCACCACCAGCACCGACGCATCGGACTGGGTGAGGAAACTTTCCAGCCATTCCGTCGCCGCCAAATCGAGGTGGTTCGACGGCTCGTCCAGGAGCATCAGCTCCGGTTCCGCAAGCAAGAGTTTCGCCAGCATGAGCCGGTTCTGCTCCCCCCCCGACAGGGCCGAAACGGGCGTCTGCCACTGGCTTTCCGGGAATCCAAGCCCCTGAAGCACCCGCTCGATTTTGTACTCCACGTTGTACGCGTCCATCCGGAGCAGCTCTTGTTGGAGATGGTCGTAACGGATAGCCAGCCGTTCGTGCTCTTTGGGGTCTTGTTCTTTGGCCAACTCTTCCGCCACGGCCACGGCATCTTTTTGCAACGTCACCAGATCGGCCAACGCCAGGTGTGCTTCCTCGAACAGCGTCCGGTCGGAAACTTCGGGCTGCTGCTCCAAATACCCCATCCGAATGCCAGGGTGAACGACGCATGTTCCCGCATCGGCATCCTCACGCCCCGCGATGATTTTCATGAGCGTGCTTTTTCCCGTGCCGTTCGGTCCCACCAGACCGACGCGTTCCCCCGGATGGATGTCGAACGTCACGCCGTCCAGCACCGGGTCGGGGCCATAATATTTTCGGATATTTTCAACAGATAGCAAATTCATGCGGCTCATTATAGAGGAAATATAAAAATTGTCAACAACCGCGCACTTGCAAAAGAAACGGAATCTGATACAATGCCCCCCATGAGTGATTTACAGCGTTTTTTCCGATATGTAATCCCCTCCATGGTCGTAATGTTCGTGGCGGGTCTTTACAATATTACGGACGCGATATTCGTTGGGTTGGCGACCGGAGAACAGGGGTTGGCAGCCTGCCTGGTCACGTTCCCGATGTACTGCGTCATGTACGGTCTGGCCGAATTGGTGGCCATGGGCGGCTCGATCCTCATCTCCCAGTTTCGCGGCCAAAAGAACGATACCGAAGTGAATCGTGTCTTTTCGCAGATGGTTCTGCTTGGAATCGTAGTCGGCGTGCTGATTCCCGTTTTGCTGATACCGATCTGTCCGGAATTAATGCGGTTTTCGGGAGCCACCGAAGAATTGGTGGACGACGCGGTAAGCTACATGTCGGTGATTTTGTACACCAGTCTCCTGCCGGTGCTCTGGTTTTCCTTTTGCGCCGTCATTCGCAACGACGATCATCCCCACCTGGCCATGTCGATGGTCTGCACGGGGGTGGTGCTGAACATTTTCTTCGACTGGCTCTTTTTGATGAAGTTCCACTGGGGGATTCCCGGTGCGGCCTGGGCGACGGTGGTTTCGGAAGTCCCGACGCTGATCCTGTCGATGGTTTACTTCGCCAGCAGGTGGACGAAAATCCGATTCCATGGGCGTTACCTGTTTCCCCAGAAAGCGTTACTCTGGCGGATTGTGAAAAACGGGATTCCCTCTTTCGGAAGTCAGTCGTCGGTGGGGGTCATGCTGCTGTTCCACAACTGGCAGGCCCTGCGGTACGGTCAGGCGGCAGGGCTGGGAACCGGCGGACTGGCAGCCTACTCGGTGATTTGCAGCACTTCGTCTCTGGCGTCGATGAT
>JAUNBJ010000035.1:0-13739 GCA_030535245.1 Planctomycetia bacterium
GGCAAGGGAGGCCAGAAGCGTAAGCGCCTGCCTCCCGGTGATGTATCAACCGGCGGTAGCCGTAATGTGCCGCCCCGCACCCGGGGCAGGGAGGCCAGAAGCGTTAGCGTCGGCCTCCCTTACTTGGGTACGATTCCCATCTTACTTGTTACTTGTGCAGACGATAGAACGCCTCGGCCGATTTCTTCGCGGCTTCCATGCGATCCATGCCTCCTTCGTACTCAACGGTATACGTCACAACTCCGCCGACACTTTCGCAAAGCTCCCATGCCAGCTTCCAATCCACCTTGCCTTCACCCATGATTTTGTTGTCGCTTTCTTTCAGGTGAATCGTCTTGGAACGGTTGGGGTACTTCTTAATCAGCGTGTAAGGATCGTTGCCCGAATTGACGCAATGCCCCAAATCGTTCTGGAGCACCACTTCCGGAACGGATTCGTCGGCGAAAACTTCCCATGTGGAGCGGCCCCCCTCGACTTTATTGAAGTCGTGACGGTGTGCGTGATACCCCACCCACAATCCCGCTTCCTGAGCCACGGCACTGGCGGCGGAGAATTTCTTCGCGGCTTCCGTCCATCCCTTTTCCCCATCATTCTGCATTCCGGGACAGATGATGAACTTGGCACCCAAAATCTGATGAATTTCAATGGTTCGCTTGAGCTGTTCCAGGTCCTCGATCTGGCCCCGACCCGTATGCGTTCCGGTGCAGAACAATCCGTACTTGTCCTGGAGTTTACGAAGCTCTTCCGGCTTCACGGGATAACCGGCATACTCCACCCCCTTGTACCCCATCGCGGCGACTTCCGCCATGACTTTTTCCGGATTCTCCCGGAACGGGCCGCCTACCGTGTACATTTGCAGGCAGAGCGGAATATCCTTGAAAGCGGCCTGCGCTTTCAGTCCGGTCATTCCAAGTACGGCGGCTCCCATTCCCATTTTCAACAAATCGCGGCGTGTGACGTTCATTTCAATTCTCCTGAAATTCTGATCGTTCGGATGAAAAAAAGCGTTTTACCGGTTATGTAAAACGCATAACAGAAATATTATACAACGTAAACGCAAACTTTGCAAGTCCGCGGGATATTTTTTAGAGAGATTTTTACCGCCCTGGCGGAATGGAACGGAGAGCGGCTTATTCCACCATGCAAAAACGGCAGGAATTCAAAACGCCTTCTAAAAATCACTCCACGCAGACCAGATTCCGCAACACCAGTTTCGCTTCCCGGCAGACTCGTCGCAGGGTTTCCTGAGCAAGCTGCTTGTGGTAATACCGCGAAAGCGTTCCAGAAAGCCGCAGCACGTCGCCGTCCTCCTCGATGGTCAGCGAACGCAACTCCGGCACGGGGCTGGCGTTCAGGATATTTCTTGCCCGTTTTTCCGTCTCGTGAATTAACAGTACCGACATTCTTTTCCTCCTGTAACCGGGTTTCGTGAAAAGGTTTCCAAACCAATTCGTTTCCAAACCAAGTATAGGAGGAAAGGCAACGTCGGCGGATGTTAAAACCCACGGTCGGCCAGAATATCGTCGAAATCACGCAGGTGATAATCAATGCCGACGTAATCCAAAAGTCGGCACAACGCGCGGCACGCCACGCCCACACCGTCCGGGCCGCTGTAACCGCCAAACTGCCCGCCCCCTTTGACGTGCGGTTCCAGATCGACGAAAAATCCCGGAATGCCCCGGCTGCGGAGCTTGGTCGTTAAATTGGGCAACGCTTTTTTCAGCTCGCGGAAAATCGCTTCGTGTCCTCCATGACCAATATCGGCAGGAACGAAGTTTTTCAGTTGATCCTCATCGATCGGATCCCCTTTTTTCACCGGTCGCGGATGGCGGTAATCCTTCACGTGGAACCACCCCAGCCCCGGAATACAACAACGGAACTGGTCGAGAATTTCGCAGCTGTCAAACCCCTGCACAACCAGATTGCCGACGTCAAACACCAGCACGATGGATGGATGGTTGATTTTTTCGTAAAGCTCGGCCAGAAGCCAGCCGTCGCCGCCGACCAGGTTCGGTTCCACCTCCAGACCGAACGTCAGGTCGGAACGGTGACACGTTTCCGCGATGGCCGACAGGTAATCGACCGCCTGATTCATGAAATCGTGGGGGTCGGTTCCGTGCGGATGGTAGAACGAGAAACCACGGATCAGTTTGCTTTCAAACGCGTGGGTGATTTCGCAGGCCCGGTTGACCTCCTCCAGGTACTTGTCGAACGGGACATAGCGGTTTTTGGTGCCGTCCTCGACGTCTGCGAGCTTGACTTTTCCGATGGGGGAACCAATCGACGACACATTCAGCCCAAAATCGTTCTGGGCGTCGCGGATGGTCTGAATCTCCTCCATGGTGAGGTTCATGACGTTTTTCGTGCCGTTTCCAGCGTCGATAAAACGGATACTATAATATTGTAAACCGAGCGCCGCGTATGTGGCGAACTGTTCCTTGATGGATTTTTCCGCCTGCTGGCTGACGCCTTCGTCCGCGAAACCGGTGAGAATGACACTTGGATTGGAGTTCATGTTATTTCCTTTGCAAAAAAGTTCGAGTTCCCCTGAATTTTCCCCATTATAAACGAAACGCCCCGATAAAGATAGGGGCGGCATTTTTAATGGTTCATGGTTCATGGTTCATGCGGAGCCGTGAACGAAGGGGACGCCCGTAGCTCCGGATGAAGTGGAATTCAAACAAAAATTTAATCCGCCGATCCCCTCCACAGGACACCTTGACAAAGTTCGGTAATTTATTCATAATGGTGCTCTGGAACGTGTTTTCTTTTCTGGTGACTGGAATTTTATTTTTCCGGAAAAAGTAACGAATTATGGGGAAGGTAATATGGGGATGCTGAAAAATCGCCTTGGAAAGGCAGAGAGAGGGGCGAAAGCCACGGGTGAGCGTGTCTGTTTAAGCCGGGGATTTACGCTTGTCGAGTTGCTCGTGGTGATCGCGATCATTGGGATGTTGGTGGGCTTGCTGTTGCCGGCGGTGCAGCAGGCGCGGGAGGCGGCACGGCAAATGCAGTGTTCCAACCATCTGAAGAACATGGGTTTGGCATGTTTGAACTGCGAAAGCGCCACGCGACACTACCCGACAGGGGGGTGGTTCTGGTCGTGGTCGGGGGACCCGGATCGTGGCATGGGCAAAATGCAGCCGGGGGGTTGGACGTATAACATCATGCCGTACATGGAGCAGTCCGCGTTGTATCAGCTGGGGGCGGACGGCAAGCCGGCGGAGTTGACGACGGAGCAAAAAACAGGCGCAGCCCAGCGGAATCAGACGCCGTTGCCGTTTTTGCATTGTCCGTCGCGGCGGGCCTGTAAGACGTATCCGTGCGGTACGCCGATCAATTCCAACACGGTAACGCTGGGGGCCAAAACGGATTATTGCGTCACCTGGGGCGACATTGGCTGGAAGGATATTCGCACGCCGTCGAGCTGGAGCGAGATGGTCTCCATGGATAATGAAAACACGTGGGAAACGGGGCTGGAAAGCCACTATACGGGAATGATTTATCGCCGGAGCGAAACGACGGTCGGTTCGGTTCGGGATGGCACGTCAAACACCTATCTGATTATGGAGAAATATGTCAATCCGACCGGTTACGAAACCTGCACGTCAGGTACCGACAACGAATGTGCCTATTCGGGGATGGATAGCGACAACACGCGAACGGTTACGGTCGTGCCGCTTCAGGATCGGGTGGGTTACGACAACGGGCAGGTGGGAAGCGTCCATGCCGGTTCGTTTGGGGTGGTGATGGCAGACGGTTCGGTACATCGGGTATCGTACAGCATCGATTTAACGACGCACAAACGGCTCGGTAATCGTCGCGACGGCCAAGTCGTCCAGCTACCAAACTAAATACAATGAGCAATGAACAATGAACAATAGGGAGTGAGTAGAAAGCATGAGTATGGGTGAAAAGGTTTATTTGGCGGTAGATATGGGGGCGTCGTCGGGGCGTCATGTGTTGGGTTTTCTGGAGGGGGGGAAACTCCGATTGGAGGAGGTTTACCGATTCGAGAATGGCGTGACGGACCTGGGCGGGACACTGTACTGGGATTTGCCCTTTTTGTGGAAAAACGTATGTTCCGGGATACGTCGTGCGGTGGAGGTATCGCAGAATATCCAGAGCGTCGGGGTGGACACGTGGGGGGTTGATTTTGGAATGCTGGACGCGAACGGACGGTTGCTTTCCAATCCGGTGGCGTACCGGGATTCTCGGACGAACGGGTATCCCGACGCGGCGTTTGCGACCGTTTCGCGGGACGAGATTTTCGCAAGTACGGGGTTGCAGTTCATGCAGTTCAACACGCTCTATCAGTTGGCGGCGATGAAGAAGGCGAACGACCCTCTCCTGGAGGTGGGGCATCGGTTTTTGCAGATTCCGGACCTGTTTCACTGGCTCCTTTCGGGGGTGGAGGCGAATGAGTTTACGAACGCCACAACGACGCAGTTTTTCAACCCGACGACAGGCGACTGGGCGTATGATTTGCTGGAGAAATTCGGGATTCCGACCCGATTTTTGGGGAAAATCACGCCGCCGGGAACGAATCTGGGGCGGTTGCGTCCGTCGCTTGCAAGGGAGCTTGGGGGGGATATGAACGTGGTGCTTCCGGGGACGCACGATACGGCCAGCGCCGTGTTGGCGGTTCCGGCGTTGGGGGGGGAGCGGAACTGGGCGTACGTGAGTTTGGGGACGTGGGCGTTGATGGGGATTGAGTCGTCCAGTCCGAACGTATCGCGTCGGATGTCGGAGCTGAATTTCACGAATGAGGGGGGTGTGGGGAACACGTACCGTCTTTTGAAGAACATTACGGGGATGTGGATTTTGCAGGAGTGCCGCAAATATTGGAATGCGCGTGGGGCGAACTGGAGTTGGGACGCGTTGACGAAAATCACCGATGCGTCGCCTGCGCTTGTGCGGTTTATCAATCCGGAGGCGGCGGAATTTTTTGCTCCGGAGAACATGGTCGAGGCGATTTGCGCATTTTGCCGTCGGACGGGGCAGAGTGTGCCGCAGACGGAGGGGGAGATTTTGCGGTGTGCCACGGACAGTATCGCCCTGCGATTCCGGCAGGTGTTCGAGATGTGTGAGGAAATTAACGGCGGTCGGATCGAGACGCTGCATATTGTCGGCGGGGGGACGAAGAATCGTCAGCTCTGCCAGGCGGCGGCAAACGCGACGGGGCGAACGGTCGTGACCGGGCCGGTCGAGGCGACGGCGATCGGGAATATTCTCATGCAGGCGATTGCGGACGGTGCGGTGGCGGACATCGCCCAGGCGCGGAAGATCGTTCGGGACAGTTTTCCGATGGAGACGTTTTCTCCTTCCGACACGCAGGCGTGGGAGGAAGCGTACGTGCGTTATTGCCAGTGGGCGTAGCGGAGAAGTCTGTTTTTCTTCAAAGTCCGGGAACGTTTTCGGTGGGAAGCGTTCCCGGATTTATTTTAAACTTGACAAAAAGTCTGAAAGAAACTAAAGTAACCTGTATTTTCAGAATACGGACACCTCGTTTTGGAAAAAATAATGCGACAAAAAATCCTTTTTTTATGCGTGACGCTTTGGACGGTGAGTCTTTTCGTGGGGGGAATATCGGGCTGCAAGAGCAAGACGGTACGTTCCCAGAATCCGGAAGGACGAAAGGCGAGCCAGAAAGCGTTTTTCGTGGGCGACGAAACGGTTCCGGACGGTTTTCGGTACATGGAAATTCAGTCGGTGAGTCTGGCGACCAACCTGGCGGGCACGGGGAGCAATCCACCGGAATCGACGCAGCGGACGATGTTGTTGCGGGAGATGGCCAGTCAGGGGGTTCCGAATCCGCAGAAGATTCTGGCCGATTCTTCAACGTCGTTGGTGGTGGTGAAGGGGTATTTGCCGCCGGCGGTGAAGAAGGGGGATCGGTTCGACGTGGAGGTGTGCGTTCCGTCGGACAGCGAAACGACGAGCCTGCGGGGAGGGTATTTGCTGGAAGCACCGATGCGGGGAATTTACAATATTAACGGGGCGAACCGGGAGGGGAAGAAGATGGGAATCTGCCGCGGCCCGATTCTGGTGGAGCCGCGAACGGGAACCGATCGGGACAAACGGACGCAGATTCGGGGCAAGGTTCTGGGGGGTGGAATTGCGACGACGGACAGTATTTTGCGGCTGCGAATCGTGAGCGAATCGACGAATCCGGATCGTTACCAGACGATGAAGATGGAAAGTGCGATCAATCATCGTTTCCAGATACCGCTGCCGGGAGGAGGTCGGGAGAATGTGGCGAAGGCGAAAACCGACAAGTACCTGGAGTTGAAGGTTCATCCGAAGTACAAGGACAATCCGGTACGTTTTGTGGAGGTGGTTCGTTGCATTCCGATTTACGAGTCGGAGGCGAAGCGTCTGGAACGGATGGCGACGCTGGAGAAGCGGCTAATGAATCCCACGACGGCGAAGCGTGCGGCGATGGAGCTGGAAGCGATCGGCAAGGCGTCGATAGACACCCTCAAGGCGGGGTTGCAGTCGTCGGACGTGATCGTTCGTTTTTACGCGGCGCAGTCGTTGGCCTTTTTGGACGAGAGCGAGGCGGCGCAGGTGCTGGGTCAGGTGGCGTTGACGGAACATGCGTATCGGGGGTATGCGCTTTCGGCACTTTCGGCGCTCAACGATTTGTATGCGTACGAGGAACTTCGCAAGCTGATGAACGCACCGACGGCGGAAGCGCGGTATGGAGCGTTCAGGGCGTTGAAGCAGATGCGGCCGGACGATCCGCTGGTGAAGGGGGAGATGCTGGGGGACGACACGTTTAATCTGTGCGTCGTACCGTGCGAGGGGAAACCGATGTTGCACGTGACGAAAAACAAACGTGCGGAGATTGTGCTGTTTGGAGTGGATCAGCAGTTTCGCGCACCGTTGGTGGTGGAGGGGACGAATAATATTGTGGTTCGGGCGAACGGCGAGGGGAACATCGTGATTTCGCGGTTCATTCCGGGTCGGCCGGATCAGCGTCGGACGGTTTCGATGAAGGTGGACGAGGTGATTCGGGCCTTATCGGACATCGGTGCGACGTATCCGGACGTGATTGAGATTTTGCAGTCGGCCATCAGTCAGAACGCTTTGGATTCCGCGTTCCGTATCGACGCCATACCGAGTATGCGTCGGCAGAACGAAAAGGAACAGGAAGCGGAAGACAAAGAGATGCGATGAGTATAAAATCCCTGGAACTATACGGTTTTAAGAGTTTTGCCGAGCGGAATCGGTTGGAGATTCCGGCCGGGGTGACGATTATTGCCGGTCCGAATGGTTCAGGGAAGTCGAACGTGGTGGACGCGATCAAGTGGGTTCTGGGGGAGCAGAGTCTGAAAAGTCTGCGGGGCAAGGAGTCTACCGACGTGATTTTCAACGGGGCGAGCGGTCGCAAGGCGTTGAATCTGGCGGAGGTGACGTTGACGTTCGACAACACGGATCGACGTCTGGCGTGCGAGGAGGATCAGGTCAGCATTACCCGTCGTATCTATCGAGGCGGGGAGGCGGAGTATCTGATCAATCGTCAGGTTCGGCGATTGAAGGACATCCGCGATTTGCTGATGGGGACGGGGCTGGGGGCGTACAGCATCATCGAGCAGGGGCGGGTGGATGCGCTTTTGCAGTCGTCGCCGCAGGAACGTCGGGTGTTGTTCGAGGAGGCGGCGGGGATTAGCCGCTTCAAGAAGAACAAGCAGGAAGCGTTGCGGCGGTTGGAGAATTGCGAGCAGAAGCTCCTGCGGCTTTCGGACATTGTGTCGGAGGTCCAGAAGAATCTGACGCGGGTCAAGTCGCAGGCGGAGCGGGCGGCGCGGTATCGGGAATATACGACCCGTTTGCAGGAATTGCGATTCCAGAGTGCGGCGATCGACTACACGACGCAGGCGGAGAAACTGGAGCAGTGCGGTTCGCAGATTCAGTCACTTTCGGACGAGTACGACACGTGGCAGGGGCAGATCGACGGGGCGGATGCGCAAATTCAGCAGTGCGAGTCGCGATTTTCGGAGTGCCAGCAGCGACTGAGCGAGTTGGCGACGAAGATTGCGTCGAACCTGCACGCGATTGGGGCGGCGGAATCGGTCATTGAGCTGCAATCGACACGTTCGCGGGAGTTGGAGCAGACGGTTCGGGACATTCGGGATCGCTGGTCGGACATGCGTGCGAAGATGAGCCATTTTTTGACGTTTCATCAGAAGATGCAAAACGATTTGCGGCAGGCGCAGACGCGTCATGTGCAGGTCGTGGCAGATTTGGAAGCGGCGAAAAAGATGTTCGAGGCGGCGGACGCGGCGATGGCGGAGGCGCGTGCGGAAAAGGAAAAATGCCGGGACGAGAGCGTGGCGTGGGCGCGGGAGGTGACGGCGGCGGAGAACGCGTTGGCTGCCGTGGTGCGTCAGGAGGGGGACGTCGAGCGTCAATTCAGCCAGAACGAATCGCGGATTGCCGCTGTGAGTCAGGAATTAGAATCTCTGCGTCAAAGTTATGCCGATTTGGAGAGCGAGCAGGCGGAGCTGGAGGCGTGGAAGCGGCGGTGCGAGGAAGATCGTGCGGCGGCGGTGCGGGAGTTGGAAGTCTGCCGGCGGATGGAGACGGAGGCGAACGCGAATCTGGCGGCACTTCACCAGCGGCATTCGTCGATGGGGGGGCGGATTTCGACCCTCCAGGAGCTTCAGGAGAAATTTGAGGGGTTAAGCCCCGGCGTGCGGTATTTGCTGACGGAGGCGAAGCGTCAGGCGGACGGGCCGTTCCATGACATTTGCGGGCTGGTGGTGGATCTGATTCAGGTGCAGAGCGAAGCCAGTGCGCTTGTGGAGGTTGCCCTGGGGGAGCGGGCGCAATATTTGGTGGTGGCACCAGGTTCGACGCTTTTGGATTCGCTGCGGCAGAATTCGGGAGGATTTCCGGGGCGGGTCGGTTTTTTGTGGATGGACGATTTCCAGGAGACGGCGGAGTGTGTGGCGCGTCATGCGGGGGTGTTGCTGACCAACGGTTTGGCGAACGTGCCGGGAGTGGTGGGGCGTGCCGATCAGTTTGTGGCGTGCGAGGCGCCGTATTTGTCGGTCGTGAAGTTTTTGCTGGGGGAAACGTGGATTGTGGAGAACCTGGACACGGCGGTACGGTTACGTCGAGAGGTTCTGGAGGGGAAGCACCCGTTGCCGCTGTTTCCGGCGGTGGATTTGCCCGGTTCTCGGAAGCAGATCAAGTCGGCGTACGCGTTGCCGCCGCGGATTCATTTTGTGACGCTTTCCGGCGAGCGTCTCGACGCGGACGGGGTGTTGTGCGTCGGGCGGCAGCACGAGTCGGCGGGGCTGATTTCACGACGCAGCGAGTTGCGGACGCTGAGTGCACAAATGACGCTTTTGCTGGATGAGATTCATCGTGCGGACGAGGAGGTCGCAAAGACGGCGGAAAAGGCACGGAAGGGGCAGGAAACGACCGACAATTTCGAAAAAGAATCGCGGGACGCCGACCGGAAATTACGCGAATTGGACAAGCGGGTGATGGCGGTTCGGGAGCGGATTGATCTGATTCAAAGTCGCGTTACGGAAATGCGGGAGCAGAACGCCGAGCTGGAAAAAAAGCGGGTCGTGCTGCGGGAAAAGCGGGCTGCGACCCAGGCGAAGAAGGCGGAGGTGGACGCACAGGATGCGGAAATCGCGGGGCGTTTGCGGGATTTGGAAGTTCGGGTACGGGGCTGCGAGGAGGAACGCCGGAAGCGAAACGAGGCGTTCACAAGTCGCCAGGTCGATTTGGCCAAGAGCGAGGAGCGTTTGGAAGGGCTGAAATCGGGCCTGATTCAGAACGAGGACAGTGCACGGGAACGGAGCCGTTCGATGGAGGAACAGCGGGAGCAGTTGCGGAAAGCGCTCTCCCTGATGGACGAATCGTCGCGACGGATTCTGGACAGCGAGTCGAAATTGTCCGAGTTGTATTCCCGGAAGGAAGCGTGGATGGCCGAACAGGGGAAGGTGAAGCGGGAGAGCGATGGGGTGCGGAAAGAGCGTTCGGACCTGAATGCCACGGCCAATCGGTGGCGGAAGAAGCTCCGTCTGCTGGAAGAAAAGATGGGGACGCTGCAGGTCGAGATGGGCAAGACGGAGCAGGAGCGGGAGACGTTGCTGGAGCGGATTGCGGAAGATTTCGACATGACGCCGGAAGCGTTTTTGGAGAGGCTGGAAAACGAAACGCCGGAGGAGAAGGAAAAGTACGGCGAAGTCCAGAAGGAAATCAACGAGCTGCGGACGCTCATTCAGGGGTTGGGGAACATCAATTCCGAAGCGTTGGCGGAGATGGACCATTTGGAGACCCGATACACCCAACTTTCGGCCGACTACAACGATTTGCGGGAGGCGAAGGAGAAGCTGCTGAAGCTGATCGAGCGGATCAACGTGGTGAGTCGAAAGCTGTTCCTGAAAACGTTCGAGAACGTCGGCGGGTATTTTTACGAGTTGTTTCGCGATCTGTTTGGGGGCGGTCATGCCGAGCTTCAGTTGGACGAAGGGGTGGACGTGCTGGACAGTGGGATTGAAATCATTGCGCAGCCGCCGGGGAAGGAGCTGCGGAGCCTGTCGTTGATGAGCGGTGGGGAAAAGACGATGACCTGTGTGGCGTTGTTGTTCGCGTTGTTCAAGAACAAACCGAGCCAGTTCTGCATTCTGGACGAAGTGGACGCGGCGCTGGACGAAGCGAACATCGCGCGGTTGACCGGGATTCTGGGGCAATTCAGCGACCAGACGCAGTTTTTGGTCGTCACGCACAATCGCAAAACCATGCTGGTGGGTAACGTCCGTTACGGCGTGACGATGCAGGATTCCGGCGTGTCGAAATTACTCTCGCAGAAAGACGAGGAGGTGAGCGATAATGGCGAAATCGAAACGCTCGGTATCCGTCTGTTCCCCGACGACGGTCGTGCCGTGGGGTAATCGATGGGAAAAGCTGCTAATTTCGGATTCCCAGCTCCAGAACCAGCACGGCTAAATCTGCCGGCGTGATTCCACGGATTCGCGAAGCCTGGTCGATGGTGGCGGGGCGAACCCTGGCAAGCTGCTCCTTCGCCTCCATGCGGAGCTGGCGTATGGCAAAGTAATCCAAATCCTCCGGAATCCGGATTTTCTGAAGCCGATGTTGACGTGCGACGCTTTCATCCTCACGGGCCAGATAGCCGGAATATTTGGCATCGTACTCGACCTGCCTGGCGACCGACGCGGAATATTTCTTTAGCTCTGGATAGGCCGCCAACACCTGCGTCCACGTCGTTTCCGGCCGAACGAGAAACGCCTCCAGCGTGATTTTCCCCGAACCGCATGGGATTTTATGCTCGCGAAGGAACGTTTGCAGGGTGTCGATTTCCGCTTTTTTTCGAGAGAATTTCTCCCAACGAACATTCTCCACCAGCCCCAACTCCCGCCCCTTGGCCGTCAGACGACGGTCGGCGTTGTCGCCACGCAAACGAAGGCGGTGCTCCGCCCGGCTGGTAAACATCCGGTACGGTTCATCCACTCCACGGGTGACTAAATCGTCCACCATCACCCCCAGATACGCCTCCTCGCGTCCTGGAATCCACGGTTCCCGCCCCCCCAGCGTCAGCACGGCGTTCGCTCCGGCCAAAAGCCCCTGCCCCGCCGCCTCCTCGTAGCCGGTGGTGCCGTTAATCTGCCCGGCAAAATAAAGCCCGTCCACCGCCCGCGTTTCGAGCGTCGGTTTGAGCTGCTGCGGGGGTGCATAATCGTATTCGATCGCGTAAGCGTACCGCATGATCTGCGCCTTTTCCAACCCCTCGACCGCATGAATCATCTCCCGCTGCACGTCGCAGGGCAACGACGTCGACATTCCATTGACATACACCTCCTCCGTGTTCCGCCCCTCCGGTTCCAGAAAAATCTGGTGGCTTTCCTTCTCGGAAAAACGGACGATCTTCGTCTCAATCGACGGACAGTACCGTGGCCCGGTCGAGTGAATCTGCCCGGAATACATCGGGGCGCGATGCAAATTGTCGCGAATGATCTGGTGAACGCGAGCGTTTGTCCGAGTCAGCCAGCATGGAATCTGCTCCACGTCCAACGTATCGTGCAAAAACGAAAACGGTGCCGGCTCGTCGTCGCCCGGATGAATCGTCAATTTGGAATAATCGAGTGTTTTTCCATGAAGCCGTGCCGGGGTGCCGGTTTTGAAACGGTCAAGCCGGATTCCCGCATCCAGCAGGCTCTGGCTGAGCTTGTCCGCCGGTGCCTCGCCACTGCGTCCGCCCGGAAAAATCGTCGGGCCGTAATGAAGCTCCCCCCGAAGGAACGTCCCGGTCGTCAATACCACCCGCGGCGCATGATATTCGTTCCCAATAAGGGTTTTCACCCCCGTAACGTACCGTTTTTCCCCCCGCGACTCCACGAGAATCGCCTCCACATGCTCCTGCAAAAGCGATAAATTCGGCTGCCCCTCCAACCGCCGCTTCATGGTAAACTGGTACGCTTTTTTGTCGGCCTGCGCCCGTGGTCCCTGCATGGCCGGCCCCTTGCTACGATTCAACATCCGAAACTGGATGCCGGTCTGGTCGATGACTTCCCCCATCAGCCCCCCCAACGCGTCCACCTCGCAGACGATCTGCCCCTTGGCCACCCCCCCGATTGCCGGGTTGCAGCTCATGGCGGCAAGGGTGTCCAGATTGGAAGTCAAAAGCGCGGTTTTCGCCCCCATTCGTGCCGCTGCCGCCGCCGCTTCCACCCCCGCGTGGCCCCCACCGATAATCAGGATGTCAAAATTCATTTCCCAAAACTCCCGTTCAGGAGATTACGGCCCCTTTTTCCAATTTTTTCCCGGATTACGGATTTCCCAGGGAGCCTGCCCCGAACCGGTTGTTATTTTATCGAAACGTTGTTTTTTTACAAGGAGTGCAAAAAAAGCGAATCCGCCCATGGCCCTGGCATAAAACAGGGTTTTCAACCATTTTTTCCTAAAAAGTAAATATTTTGTAAAAATTTAAATCCTTTTTTTCATTTGCGACGTATTCCCGATATGTTACACTTGGCAACGTTATTGAAATGTTTACGAAGTGTAATTTTTTTGTTATATTTTTGGCATTTTTTCACCAAATTTACTGCGTAAACGTCGCAGTTGCTCCATTTTTCTCTGTTTGACAGGGGAATCCACAACTTTTTACGAAATTTTCCATTTTTTTGCCCCTTTTTTTGATTTTTTTCCATGGAACCTATTGTAATTCAGATGAAAATAGAGTACGCTATGTATGTTGACTTGTATACTGGTTGCGTGGTATCCTTGGGGGAGGCTTGCGGGGAAGTTTTTCATTAGCGTTTCCGTGCATCCTGTTACTTTCAAGCTGCGACCGGAACTTTCCAAATGTCTTGGTTATATTGATAGATAGAGTGATTTCATGACTAAAAAAGATGTCGTCAAAGTGGTGTCCGAGCAAATTAAATGCTCCCAGACACTGGTGAAAGAAGTCGTCCAGCATACCCTCGACGCCTTTATCAAGGTCTTGGCAGACGAGGGACGTCTGGAACTGCGAAATTTTGGGGTGTTTGAAGTGAAGCAGCGCAAAGCCCGTATGGCACGCAATCCCAAAACCGGTGAAAAAGTAGCGACCAAATCTCGTCGTGTCGTCGTATTCAAACCGGGAAAAAATATGGGGGATAAAATGAATTCGAGTTGCCCAGATTGATCCCCCCCCGCCAAACCCTGGAACGCCTGTCCTACGCTGCGCTAAATGGTTAATGGTTAATGGTTAA
>JAUNBJ010000035.1:13749-30208 GCA_030535245.1 Planctomycetia bacterium
AACCATTAACCATTAACCATTAATTTCCGCCGTTCCGGGGTTTTACAGCAGGCGGCGTAATACGGTCTGCAAAATGCCGCCGTTGCGGTAATACTCCACTTCGACGGGGGTGTCGATACGCAGGGTCATTTCCAGTTCGCGGCGTTGGCCGTCGGGGGAGATGGCGACTACCGTCTGTTTTCCAAGGGGGCGAAGCGTGTTCCAATCCAGCTCGATCGTGTACGTTTCCTCCCCCGTCAACCCCAGCGACTGCCAGGTCTGTCCCGTCGGAAACTGAAGCGGCAGGATGCCCATCCCGACCAGATTACTGCGGTGAATGCGCTCGTAGCTGGAAGCCAAAACCGCCCGCACCCCCAGGAGGCAGGCCCCTTTCGCCGCCCAGTCACGGCTGCTTCCCGTACCGTATTCCGCACCAGCCAGCACGACCAACGGAACCCCCTCTTTTTTGTACTGGATGGATGCCTCGTAAACGCTGGTCGGTGTACCGTCGGGAAGGTGACGCGTCACGCCCCCTTCCGTGCCGGGAGCCAGCAGGTTGCGGAGCCGAATGTTGGCAAACGTGCCCCGCGTCATGACCCGGTCGTTCCCACGCCGCGAGCCGTAGCTGTTGAACTCCTGCGGTTCCACGCCATTTTCCATCAGGAACTTCCCTGCAGGGGAATCCTTTTTGATTGCGCCGGCAGGGGAAATGTGGTCGGTCGTGATTGAATCGCCCAGTGCCAAAAGCACCCGTGCGTTGCGGATGGAGTAATCGTGATTTGCATCCACTTCGCGCGTCATTTCCAGCAGGAACGGCGGTTCCTGAACGTACGTGCTTTTCCGATCCCACGGGAAAAGGTCGGACGTTCCGGCGGAAATGGCATTCCACTGTTCCTGCCCGTCGAACACCCCGGCGTAGCGGGTTGCGAACATCTCCGGCAGGACGCACGTTTCCACTGCGGCAGCCACCTCCTCGTCCGTGGGGAAAATATCCCGCAAAAACACCGGCGTTCCGTTGGAATCGGTGCCGAGCGGGTCGTTTTCAAAATCAAAATCGACCGTTCCGGCCAACGCGTAGGCGACGACCAACGGCGGACTGGCCAGATAATTCGCCTTGACCAACGGGTTCACGCGTCCCTCAAAGTTCCGGTTCCCGCTGACGACCGCCGCAGCGACCAGCTCCCCATCGTTGACCGCCTGAGCGACCGAATCAATGAGCGTCCCGGAATTCCCAATGCAGGTGAGGCAACCGTAACCGACCGTCTGGAAACCGAGTTTGTCCAACGATTCGGAAAGCCCGGCCTTGTCGAGGTAGTCCGTCACGACCCGCGAACCGGGGGCGAGGCTCGTCTTGACCCACGGTTTGGAAGTCAATCCCTTTTCGACCGCTTTTTTCGCCAAAAGCCCGGCAGCCAGCATGACGCCCGGATTGCTCGTGTTCGTGCAGCTGGTAATCGACGCGATCACCACCGCCCCGTGCGTCAGGGAGTTTCCGTCGGCCGTTCCCGTCCGCTTCAATGCGTCGCCGGACAGGGCAAATCCACGCTTATCCACAGGCGCTTCAAGCGACGTGGCAAACGCCCCTTTCATCTCCGAAAGCGGCACGCGATCCTGAGGACGTTTCGGCCCGGCCAGGCAAGGTTCCACCGTTCCCAAATCGAGTTTCAACACCTGCGTGTATTCCGGAACCGGCGAATCGGCATGACGGAACAACCGCTGCGCTTTGGCATACTTCTCGGCCAGCTCCACTTCCCCGGCGGTACGCCCGGTCTGCCTTAAAAACGCGAGGGTCTGCTCGTCCATCGGGAAAAAGCCCATCGTGGCCCCATATTCCGGCCCCATGTTCGCAATCGTCGCCCGGTCGGCCAGCGTCATCGTCGGCACCCCGTCGCCAAAATATTCCACGAATTTCCCCACCACACCCACCTTGCGGAGCATCGCGACCAGCGTCAGCACCAAATCGGTCGCCGTCACTCCCGGACGCAGTTTTCCGGTCAGCTCGACCCCCACCACGTCGGGCAAAAGCATGTACAACGGCTGCCCCAGCATGACCGCCTCCGCCTCAATGCCACCGACGCCCCAGCCCAATACCCCCAGACCGTTGATCATCACCGTGTGGCTGTCCGTCCCCACCAACGTATCGGGAAATGCCACGTCGTCGCCATTTTCGTCCTTTTTCACAAAGACGCATTTGGCCAGATATTCCAGATTGATCTGGTGAATGATCCCCATCGACGGCGGCACGGCCCGGAAATTGTCCAGCGACTTCTGCGCCCACCGAAGCAACGCATACCGCTCGCCGTTGCGGTGAAATTCCAGGTCCAGATTCTTTTTCATCGCGTCGGCCGAACCGAAAAAGTCGGTCTGCACCGAATGGTCGATCACCAAATCGACCGGCACCAGCGGATTGATTTTTTTCGTGTCACCCCCCAAACGCTCCATGGCACTCCGCATGGCCGCCAAATCGACCACGCACGGAACCCCCGTAAAGTCCTGCAAAATCACCCGCGCCGGCTTGAACGGAATTTCCATCCGTTCTCCATTGGGCGTCCAATTCGCGATGTTGCGGACGTCCTTTTCCGAAACCTCAAAATTATCACAGTTTCGCAGCGCCGATTCCAGCAATATTCGAATGGAAAACGGCAGTTTGTCGAGATCGACCCCCCCCGCCTTCTCCAACGCGTCCAGACGATACATAACCGCTTTCCCACCGCTTGTTTCCAACGTGGCACGCGCGGCGAACAGATCCAATTTCGGATGATTTTGCATGAGTTTCTCCTATCAGGCGTAAGGTTTCATAATACCCGTTTGCTCGACATTTTAGCACATCAGGAGATTTTTTACAGGGTGCCCTCCCCAGAGGTTGGAAGCTCGGTCGTTCTAACGATTGCGATTCCAATCTTTTCTCTCTTTTTCCCGTCTTTACAATTTTCCCGAATCCGGTTAAAATAAAAGGGTGACAGGAAGCAGCCTTATTTTGGACAGAAGGAACGGACGGGATGAAACGGGACATTCTCGAACTCAAGCAGAAACTGATGCAGCGTTTTTTGGACAACGCAATCGACCAGGCGACCTACGATCGGATGCTGGCGGAAATCGACAAAATGAAAACCGAGGATGAAGCTCTCGCGGAAGAACCGTCCACCACGTCGCTTCCGGTGCCGATCGCTCCGCCGCAGCCGATTCAGGTGGTTTCGCTCCCCACGTCGGTGCAAGCGGGGCAGCCCGCGATTGTCTGCACGCCGGAGATGATTCGCGAAGTGTTGCAAACGCCGGGAATCGTGCCGTTTGCCGGGGCTGCCGTCATGCCTCAGACACCAGCGGGATCGACAGGTTCGTTGCCCGATACGCCGCCGTCGCCGGTGATTGATCCGATCCTGATTCGGAAGCTCAAGCCGGGGCAGTCGTTGGAAATCTGGTGGCATTATCCGGTGACGCCCGATTGCGCCCAGGCATGGCGTGCGACAAATGCACCGCTGAAATTGAGCCTGTCGATGAACATGGAGCTGGACGACGATTCGATGAAATACGTCGGTGCGGTGCCAAACCTGCGGGAACTGAATTTAACCTCCACGAACATCACGGACGACGGAATGGCGGCATTGGAGGCGCTGGAGCAGCTCGATGCGCTGACGCTGGTTTCGACGGAAATCGACGGTTCCTCCTTTCGGTATTTGCAAAACCTGAAGTCGCTCCGGGAGCTGAATTTGTCGTCGTCGGCATTCTCGGACGAGGGAATGGCGATGGTGGGTACCTTCACAAAGCTGGAGGAACTGCGGCTGGACGACACGAACGTGACCGACGCCGGGATGGAACCGCTGGCGGGGCTGGCGGAGCTGAAATTGCTGAACCTGCAAGGGGCGATGGTTTCGGACATCGGGTTGCAATACCTTGCCGGGCTGGTTGGGCTGATGGAACTGTATCTGGGCGGTACAATTCCCTACCAGGGTAAAATTTATGAAAGTCCCATTTCCGACAAGGGGCTTTCGTACTTGCAAAATCTGGTGGAGTTGCGGATCCTGCACCTGAACGACACGCAGGTGTCCGACCGGGGCATGCCGCTTTTGTCGAAACTGAACGAGCTGCGGGAGCTGAATCTGGCCGACACGTACATCACGGACGAAGCACTGCCGGTACTCTCCAAACTGGGGCACCTGCGGAATCTTCTGGTAGACAATACCGAGGTGACGCAAAACGGCGTGCATAAATATTTTGGCCCTCAGGGACGCGACACCGTAGGCGGAGCCAAGGCCGGAGCGTGGAACAAGCTGGGCCATTTCCTACGGCACCCATGGGGGAAATAACGATGAAAACCGCTCCTGTCCCTGTCGTTTTATTTTATCGACCTGGCACCACAATGCGTTTCGTGAAAACAAGGCGATTTTGAGTTACTGGAAACGGTTTAATATTTTTACCAGAGAACATTTTTACCATGTTGGCGGGTACGAGGAAAATCGTCGTCCCATGGTAGAGGCATTGATCATGAACTATACCCCAAAGAGGTTTCCAAACATTTCCTGTTCGCAACCGGGGGCACTTTTTGAAATGGAGTCGGTGAGGCAATCATGAACATTCCTGAATTTACGGCAATCAAGAAAACGGGGCGGAAAATCAGTATGCTGACGGCCTACGACTTTCCCACGGCAAAGCTGGTGGATGCGGCGGGAATCGATGGGATTCTCGTGGGCGACTCGTTGGCCATGGTGGTGCAGGGACGCGAAAACACGCTGCCGGTCACGCTCGAACAGATGGCCTACCACACGGAAATGGTCGTCCGTGCGGCAAAGAACGCCGTGGTAATCGCCGATCTGCCCTTTCCCGGCGGGCACCAGCACTGGACACGAACCTTGGAGGATTGCGCGAAAATCCTGAAAGATACCGGATGCCACGGTGTCAAGATCGAATCGTCGGCGGCGCAGGCTCCGGTGATCGAGCGGCTGACAAACGCGGGGATTCCCGTGCTGGCACACCTGGGGTTGTTGCCGCAGCGGATCCAGCAGCTTGGCAAATACACGCTTCAGCGGCAGAAGGAAACGTTGCTGAACGACGCCCACGCGGTCGAGAATGCCGGGGCGTTCGCGGTGCTTCTGGAATGCGTCCAGCACGATTTGGCGGGCGAGATTTCCGAATCGCTGGCCGTTCCCACCATCGGGATCGGTTCTGGCCCCCGGTGCGACGGGCAGATTCTCGTGCTTCACGATATTCTCGGCATGTCGGGGTACGTTCCGAAACATGCGCGGCAGTACGCCCAGCTTGCCGAACAGATTTCGCAGGCGGTAAACGACTACAAAGCCGACGTCGAATCGGGCGGTTTCCCGACGAAAAACCGTTAAAAATCGGTCGGTTGCGTGCGGCGTAACCGGGCAAAATCTTCCCAGAAACGGGGGTACGTTTTGGCGGTGCATTCGGGGTTGAGGATTTCCACACCCGGAATCCGCAATCCCGCCACGGCAAAGCTCATGGCCATGCGGTGGTCGTCCCAGGTTTCGACCCGGACGCCAGATTCCGGGTACGTTTTCAGCGGAGTAATGCGCAGTCCGTCGGGAAATTCTTCCACATCGGCACCGAATTTTTTCAGTTCGCAGACGACGGCGTGGATGCGGTCGGTTTCCTTAACCCGCATGTTGGCGACGTCGCGAATCGTGGTGGGAGAATCGGCAAACAGGGCGACGACGGAAAGGGTTTGGGCGGTGTCGCTGACCGCACGCATACCGACGTCGATTCCCCGCAGCGGGGTTTGGGGGTCGCGGCGAACGGTGATGGAATGCTCGCGGTACGTCACGTCGCAACCCATTTTCGCAAGGCAATCGCAGAACCCAACGTCCCCCTGCAAGGCGTTTCGCGACAAGTTTTCCACCGTGATTTCCCCACCGGCGACGGCAGCCGAGGCGAAGAAATAGCTGGCGGCCGAGGCGTCGGGTTCGATGGCATAATGTTGTGCATGGTATTTTTGCCGGGCAGGAATACGGAACGTGTTGGCAGATTCCGCAAACGCGACGACGCCAAACGCTTTCATCACGGCAAGCGTCATGTCCACGTAGGGCCGCGACACCAGCTCCCCGACGACTTCCAGCACCGTGTCGTTTTCGGCGTACGGGGCGGCCATGAGCAGGGCGCTTAAAAACTGGCTGGAGATGTTTCCGGGAATTTCCGCCACGCCCCCTTTCAGGCCATGGGCATGGATGCAAATCGGCGGGCAGTCGTTGTCCCATTCCGCCCGCACGTCGGCCCCCAGGTGGGAAAGTCCACGAATCAGGTCGCCCGCCGGACGTTGCCGCATACGCTCTATTCCGTCGAGACGAAACGGCCCCTTTCCGAGCGTGCAGATGGCCGTCAGGAAACGCAGCGTCGTGCCGCTGTTGCCGCAAAACAGGTCGGCAGGGCGAAGGATTCCGGACGTTCCTTCCACCTCCACCGTCGCCGTTTCGGGGGAATGCCGGCAGACGACCCCCAACCGGGCAAGCGAATCCATCATGACGCGGGTGTCGTCGCTGTCGAGCACTCCGGAAAGGATCGACGTCCCGTCCGCCAATGCCGCCAACGGCAACGCACGATTGGTAATGCTCTTGGAACCGGGGGGCGTGACCGTGGCACACAACGGGCCGGAAGGGGAAACGATTCGGGAATTCATGGCGACCTCACATAAAAATTTTGCGTAAAACGTCTGTCAAAACGGCGCCGACGACTTTGCCTCGGCGGTTCACCAGAAGGGCGACGGGATCCCGATCGTGCATGAGTCTGCCAAACGCACGCGTCACGGGCAACTCCATCGGCAACCGGCAGAGTTCCCGTCGTGGGAATTCCCCCGTTTCCAACCCGTCGGAAAAACGATAATATCCCCAACCGTTCGGGGTTCGCACGGCAATCCAGTCGGTTCCCGCGTCGCGCATGGCACGGCGAATGGTGTCGGGCGAAGCGTCGGCCGCCACGGAAGGAACCCGCGAAAGCGGCACGCTCCAGTTCCCTGCCGGCTGGTGCTCTACGGCCAGCAGCGTGTCGGCAAACATTTGCTGGGTAGGACGGAGGATGCCCACCGCTTCCCCCTCGCCGAAAAACTGCTTCAACTCTTTGCGGGTCATTTCCAGCGAATACGTTCGCGACGTCTGCCCCAGCAACTTCGCTAAAAATCGATTCACCAGCCACAGCAGCAGGCTTATCGGCAAAAACAGCACCGTGAAAAAAGCCAGCGGCAAAACGCACCGTTTCATCAACCGATCGGGCGACGCCAGAAAGACGTTTTTCGGCAAAAGCTCGCCATAAATAAACACGATCGGCACGACGACCAACGACGCGAATCGGTCGGCACTCGACCCGGAAAACAACGCCTGGCAAACCAACACCGCCCCCATCGACACCAGCCCGTTAAAAACGTTGTTCCCCACCAACACCGTGGACAAAAAAAACGCCGGACGATTCACCAGCCAGAGCAAAAAACGGCTCGAACGCTCTCCACGGATTCCGTTTAAAATGAGCCTTGCACGGGACAATCGGTAAAAACCGGTCTCCGTACCGCTGAACAGAAAACTTGCCGCCAAACCGAGGGCGAACAGCGTGATTCCCCACAGCATCAGTGCGTCTCCTCCCAAACGTCGGGCAATTTCTCGCCGTAAAGAACGATCCAGTTGTCCCTCACTTCGCGAACCTCGAAATGAAACCCCAAACCGTCGCAGCAATCGCCGGGCTGAGGCAGCCGCTGGAGACGCTCCGTCACAAAACCGCCGAGCGTGGCGGCGTCAGTGTCGGGATGCGCCATTTGAAAATAACGGGCAAACGTGCGAACGGTCACAAGCCCCAGAATCTCCCAGCCGGTTTCCCCGATCTGGCGAATGGGGACGCGGTGCGTCAATCGGTACACCCGGTCGGCAGGACGCGTGAATACCGATTCCAAAATGTCGTCCAGCAACACCGCTCCGAGTGTTTCGCCATACTCGCTGACCACAACCGCCGCCTCGCGTTTTTGCGTTTGCAGCGTCTCCAGAACGCGGGATACCGGGGTGCTCCATGGGAAATAGACCGCCGGTTCCGCTTCCCGTTCCCAAAATTCGACCGAAACGTCCACAATTTTACGAAGCGGTAAAACATGGGCGATTTCGTCGGAATCCTTTTCGGTGAGGAAAAAACAACCGCAGTTCTCTCCGTCGCGAACCCCCTTGCCGCTCCCCGGTCGCCAAATGGGAAGCAGGCCACGCGGACGCATCATCTCCTCCGCCGTGATTTCGGAAAGCATGACCAGATTCCGCAACGGATGGGGTTCGTCGGTACGCCCGTCGGCACAGTGTACCGCCTGCTCCAAATCCCGCACATCCAGCGACGTTTCCTCCGGAATTCGTGGGAACAACAGACGCTTCGAGTATTTCACACACCCCGCAAAAAAGGGCAAAAACGGACGCATCCCCCGCAACCACAACGCAAGCGGACGGGCACAGACACGGGCCAGCGGACGGGGTATCAACACCCCCACCGCCTTGGGAAGCATTTCACAAAACGTAATCATCCCCAAAAGCGCCGCGATACTGAACGCTCCTGCCGCTGCGGGGAATCCGTTTTGCTGAATCTGAATCGCCAGCACGGACACGGTTCCGAAATAGGCCATGTTGACCGCCAGATTCAAAAAAAGCAGCGCGGAAAGCGTCGGATTCGGCTTTTCCAGCAACGCGGCGGCCAGCCGTTCCCCGGACGTCCCCTCGGACATTTTCTTTCGCTCCGCACTGGCAAGGGAAAACAGTGCCGCCTCCGTTCCAGAACTGAATGCGGAAATCCCCATGAGTACCGCAAGCACGACCAGCGACACGACGTCGGGAATCATGACCCACCGCTTCCTTCCCGCGGCGTGCCGTCGTCGGACGAAGCAACGTCAAATTCCGAAATGGCCGGAATCAGCATGGCGGCGGTCGTGAATCCATACGTCACCACCACCACCAGAAAAACGCCGAGCGTATAATTCATCAAAAGGGCCGTCATGGCGTAAAACGTGGCAAACGGACACCCAAACGACGCCAACGCCATCGCCGACGACGGATTCCTCGCCCCAAGCGCCAGATACATCGCCACCCCGCCACCAACCATGAACGCCAAAAAGGGCTGAATCTGAGCCTGAAACGACCCGCCCAAAGACAACATCATTCGCAGGCAGACCGCCACGCCGACAAACAGGAAAAAAAGCGTGCCAAGGCTGACCCCAATCGCACTGCGACTGGCCGCATATGCCATGCCGGAATGGATTCCAAGCATCGCCGCAAACACCAAAAGCACCCCCAGCCCGCCAAACAGATACGCCGCAATCTCCAACGACACCAGCCCCCGTCCATACAAATACCCGATGAACAGCATCGGCAAAACGACCATTTCCCGCGTGTTCCAGAAAATCCCCCCCAGCTTGCCGCAAAGAATCTCCTTCGGCGACAGATCCGTCACCCGAAGCAGATCCAACGCCCGAATGTCTCGCTCCCCCGTGATTGCCGTGACCGCCTGCGCATTGACCAAAAACAGGCTGAGCAACGCCAACGGCAGGAACATCCGCAGCGCAAACAAAGCCGCGTCGGTGTTCTCCTGGTAGAACGTCAACTCCATTTTGCCAAGCGCCTGATGAATCGCGAAGCCGGCGGCGAAAAAAATCAAAGCATACGCCAACCGCACCAGAAACGCCCGTCGCCCATACGCCCGCGTTCGGATTTCCCGCCAAAGCACCGGATTGTTCCAGACCTCCCGATGACGCTCTTTTTCGACCGCAGGAGTTTTCTCCACCTTTTTCTCCGACGGGACCCGCTCGGTTTCCACCGTGTTCCAAACCCGCACCCGAAGCGTCGCCCAACCGCACAGCACCGCCGACGCCACAAACGCGAAACAGGGGAACCCGATCCCCCCCTCCGCCGACTGCGTGACCCGCGTCATGGCACGCCATGGGCTGAACGTATCGAGTGCAAAAAACTCGCACACCGCCAGCCAGACCACTAAAAACAGCACCGTCATCGACACCGCCTGAAACGTCTGCTCCTGCCGAAAGGCAAGGAACGTGCCCAACGTCGCACACAAAAGAATCGCCGAAAACGTCACCAGCAGGCACTGCAAAACCTGCGGATAATCGACCCCGCCAAACACCGGCATGGCAAAAAATACCGGCGCCACCGCCAAAAAACAGGAGAGCAAATGCACCATCGCCGCCGCCAGCTTCCCCAGAACCAGCTCGGCGTTGTTCATCCGAGTCATGAGAAGCAGCACCAGCGTGTTCCGGTCTTTCTCCTGCGACACGTTGCCCGCCGCGAATATGGCGGAAAAAAACATCGCCAAAACAAGCTGCAACGGGGCCAGGATCGTAAACAACGTCCCGCCAAATCGGGCCATGTCGCCCAAGTCCCGCACATGCTGCGACCCCGACAGAATCAACCACGCCGTGGCAATCAAAAGCAAAAACAGCACCACCAGCACCGACCGTGACACGTACAGCCGGCTTCGCCGCGGCGCAATGGCCAATTCACGATGAAAAACGGGTCCGAGCATCATTGCCCCCTCAAAAAAACACCCCCCCACCTGCCGAAACAGACGGGGAGTCTTTCATCGAAAATTTCCCTCTCGGAAAATCATTCCTTCACACGCTCTATATATTCGCCCGTGCGGGTATCGATACGGATTTTTTCGCCCGCCTCGATAAAGTTCGGGACGAGAATCTCCGCACCGGTCTCCACCGTACAGGGTTTGACCACGTTCGTCGCCGTGTTTCCACGAACCGCCGGGTCGGCCTGCATCACTTCCAACACCACATGATTCGGCGGCGTAATCCCGATCGGATTGTTGTTGTACAGCATGATGTCGCAAACCATGCCTTCCTTCAGGTACTTCCACGCGTCGTCCACCACTTCGGCCGTCAACTCGTACTGCTCGTACGTTTCGTTGCACATAAAGACGAACGTCGTCCCCTGCTTGTAAAGATATTGCGCCTGAATCTCGGCAATGTCGGCGGACTCGATCGAATCGCCACTTTTCCACGTGCGTTCCAGAACCGTCCCGCGGAGCAGGTTCCGCAGCTTGCACTTGTAAAGCGCCTGACCCTTGCCCGGCTTCACAAACTGACATTCAATCATAATGAACGGGTCGCCCTCTATCTGAACTTTCAGCCCCTTGCGAAATTCACTGGTGTTGTACGTTCCCACGTTTCTACCCTTCCTGTTTTGACAAAATCTGGTATAATCGCCATGCAGCGATCGCAAATAAAAAATCTTCGGGATTCAAAATATCATGGATAACCTTGTCGGAAACCTTTTCCCCACCGAACCACAACGTGACGAAATACGGCACATCGTCGAACAGACCGGCTACCCCGTCTCCATCCCACGCGTCTGGCGGGAACACCTCGCAAAGGATCCCTCCCCCGCCATGCTGCGGCAGGTGCTTCCCTCGCGTGATGAACTTACGGAGAGATGCCATTTTACTATCGATCCCCTAAAAGAACAAGCCCCCACCACCCATAAAGATTCTGATTTTTTGCTTCAGAAATATTCCGGACGGGCACTTTTAATGACGACGACCCGATGTTTCGGAAATTGCCGGTTCTGCTTCCGGCGTCATTTGCGTCAATTGGAAAAAGATGCCGCCGAACAGACCGATTATTCCCACGAAATCGCCCAGCTTGCCGACGACCCCCATTTGCGGGAAATCATCCTCAGCGGAGGCGATCCGCTCACCCTGCCCGACCCGAAACTCGAAAAACTCCTTTTCGGGCTGGCTGAAATCCCCCACCTGCGACGCGTCCGAATCCACACCCGTGCCGTCAGTTTTTGCCCGGAACGCATTACGGAACCGCTCTGCGAAATGCTCCGAAAGCTCTCCACCCACTACGGAAAAGCGTGTTACGCCGTTTTGCATGTCAACCATGCCGACGAACTCGGCCCCGAAGCACGCGACGCAATCCGGAAGCTGCTCGCAGCGGGGGTAACGCTTTTACATCAGGGGGTACTGCTTCGCGGCGTCAACGACGACGTGGAAATCCTGCGAAATCTGCTGGAAACGCTTGTCGATCTGCGTGTGCTGCCGTACTACCTGCACCAGCTGGACCGCGTGGCCGGGGCGGCACACTTTGAGGTTCCCGTCGAAGAAGGCGACCGCCTGATGGACGAACTCCGAAAAACCCTCTCCGGCTACGCCGTGCCGCGATACGTTCGGGAAATTCCCGGCGAAACGTCCAAAACGCCGGTATAAAACGCTGTACTGCCAGGTTTCTTGGAAAGGCAATTCTAAAACCGCGTCCCGGTTCCCAACGTTCCTTTGGGGCGGCAGGTCTACGAAATGTAAACGCAAAAATATCGCACATGAATTCTTAAATTCGTACACGTCGACATTGTAATCCACTGAAAATCTGTTTACTCGAATTTTACGAAAATTTTGTTAGAGAAAAACACGCATTTTTACAAAAAAGTAGGTAAATTTTCAACTTTTTTGTGAAAATAACGGGATTAAGGGGAAAATTTCCTTGGCAGCCGGTTGACAAAAGTAAGGTTTTGGGTATAATCAGTAGACGTGTGTTTGAGGGTTTGCGTCAAGAACGTCTCTTGATTGACAAGCCAGAGGGTAAAGGGAATGAAGATGGACCTCGTTCGTCAATTCACGTGTATTTTGAGCCTGACGCTTCTGGCGCCCATGGCTCATTTCGTACACGCAGAGGAGATCGGCGAATCCATTTTAGTGAATCCCGGCTGGATCGTGCGTCCGAATATCGCGGATATAACGGTCGGGAAACTGGTCTTAACGGAAAATAACCCCATCGATACCACGCCGGGCGGCACGTATGGCGTATCGGAATCGGACGGCCCGACGGTGCAGCGATTCAGCCCCTACACCGACGATAATCGTATCTTGCTTGAAGGGACGCCGGAAGGGTTGGCCCTTACTCCGGTAGGCCATTTCGAGAACGCCATGGAAGGGGTGGGTCTGATGAATACGGTATTTGACGGCCCGGAACTGAAAGTCAACGGAGCCGATTTCCTTTCCCGTTCGATTCAGATCGTCCCCACCACGCAGGTTGCCGAAGCGGATGTGGCAGACGAAACGGAAGCGGTGGTTTCCCAGACACTGCTGGCCAGCGACCATTCGTTCCTGCTGGCGACGTCGCCACAGCAGGTAGTTACAATCTACAAGCCGTGGGAAGTCAACGACCGTACCAGTGCAGAGCAGGTTTACGCGAACGACGTGACCGTGACCGTTGGCGACCAGCCGATCGT
Organism: Planctomycetia bacterium; assembly: GCA_030535245.1. GTDB lineage: Bacteria > Planctomycetota > Planctomycetia > Pirellulales > Thermoguttaceae > RGIG3701. Next base: position 26,940 of record JAUNBJ010000035.1, read on the forward strand.
GTTCGACAAAGCGCGTCTGGTGGCAAGTGCTCGCAAGCTGGACAACAACGAGATACCGGAACCTTCCACGTGGCTGGCCATGCTGGTGGGGCTGATGACGCTAACGTACATACGACGTGTCAAGAGGTAATACCCTCTCACACACACCATTACTTCTGATGCGTCTGGAGTGCCCTTTCCGAAAGGAAGGGCATTTTTTTATGGGGTGGGGAGAATCAGCGTCTTTTCAATAATCTGGAAGATTTTACGCCCCAAAACGCGTTTGGAGCCGCAAAGTTTCGCAACGGTGACGTCGGGACGGCGGAGGATTTCCACTTCGGCCACCGGGGAGTTGATCACCGAAGGGCCGTTGAGGACGAGCATGTCGCAGTTCTTGGCGTTCATTTTGCGGACGGCACGCAGGCGGGGGTCGTCGGTTTCCAGCGCGAATCCCACGACCCACTGATCGGGCCGCTTGGAGAGGCCGAGCGTGGCGATGATGTCGGGCGTTTCGACGAACGACAGAACCAATCTCTTGCCGGTTTTGGAGAGTTTGTGCGGGGAAACCTCGCAAGGGCGGTAGTCGCACGGAGCTGCCACACCGATCACGCCGTCGCAGGTGGGGAACAGACGTTCGGCTTCGGCGAGCATTTCCGCAGTCGTCATGACCGGAACGACGCACGCTTCCCTGGGATAGGCGATCTCGACCGGCCCGCTGACGATAAGAACCTCGTGACCGGCACGCAGGGCGGCGGTGGCAAGCGCGGCTCCCATACGCCCGCTGGACGCATTGGAAAGGAAACGAACAGGGTCGATGTACTGCCGCGTAGGGCCGGACGTGATGAGAATGCGTGCCATAAGATTACCGTGAGTTTGCCTGAAGCAGGGCTTCGATGGTGCTGGCGAGGGTTTCCGGTTCGGCCATGCGTCCGGGCATGCTTTCGCCGCAGGCCAACGGGCCATCCACCGGGCCGACGAAATGATAACCGTCGTTTTGAAGTTGCGCCACGTTTCGCTGAACGGCGGGGTTTTTCCACATGACACCATTCATGGCCGGAGCGAACAGCACAGGGCCGTCGAACGCCAGAAGGGTCGTGGAAAGCAGGTCGTCGGCAATGCCGTTCGCCGCCTTCCCCAGAATGTTGGCCGTGGCGGGAGCAACGCAAAGCAGATCGGCTTTCCGAGCCTGCTCGATATGCGGGATGGGAGATGCTCCTTCCGCGAACATCTCCACCAGAACGGGCCGCCCGGTCAACGCCTGAAACGTGCGTGGCCCAACCAGATGCGTCGCTTCGGGCGTCATGATCACCGAAACGCCATGCCCCTGCCGCACCAGTCGGCTGACAAGCGCGGCGGTTTTGTAGGCGGCAATTCCGGCAGTAACCCCGATAAGCAATTCCATGGATGTTTCCTGAAAATCAGTCCAGCCCCAGATCGTCGAAACCGAGTTCATCCGGAACGTCGGCCGGCTGGTCCTCGATGGTACGGAGTTCGTTTTTCAGGCTCAAATAGATTTTGTCCTGCACGATTTCCGCAATGACGATTTCCAGATTGGAAGCACCCGGCATGTAAACCAACGGACGCGCCCCCTGATTGAGGGAACAGAGCCGTTTCTGAATCAACGTGGTCAGTTTGAAGCCGCCGCCTACCTTCTTTTTGAGCGATTCGTCGCGCAATTCGTCAATCATTCCGATTCTCCTGAAGTTCGTAAAATAATATCGCAAAACTCGGCGACTGTCTTTTCCAGCACGTCGTTTACGATGGGATATTTGTAAAATTTTGATTTTTCAATTTCGTAGGCGGCCCGTGCCAGACGACGCTCGATCGCCTCGTCCGATTCCGTACCACGCCCACGAAGCCGCTTCTCCAGCTCCTCCAGCGACGGCGGCAGGATGAAAACCGTCACCGCATCGGGGTACTGCCGCACCACGTCGGCGGTTCCGTCCACGTCGATTTCCAACATCACCCAACGGCCCCGGCGGAGTTCCTCCTCCACCTCGCCCCGCAGGGTGCCGTACCAGACGTTCCGCCCGTACACCTGCTTGCACTCGATGAACGCATCCTGCCGACGCAGTTCCTCAAACGCTTCCGGCGTGAGAAAATGATAATCCACGCCATTTTGTTCCCCCTCACGCGGGGCACGGGTCGTAGCACTGACGCTCAGCTTCAGCGGCACGGGCGACTGTTCCATCACCCGATCGCGAACCGTCGATTTCCCCACCCCCGAAGGGCCGGAAAGGATCAGCAATCTGCCCGGTTTACTCAATGTTCTGCACCTGTTCTCGAATCCGCTCGATGGACGATTTCATCTGAATGACCGTCTGGGAAATGATCACGTCGTTTGCCTTGGAACCGATGGTATTGGTCTCGCGAAACAACTCCTGCGTGAGAAAATCCAACCGCTTTCCAGGGGTCGTTTCCTGCGCCAAAATGGTACGGAATTGCGCAATATGGCTTTTCAACCGCGAAATCTCCTCGGAAATATCGCACTTGTCGGCAAAAATGCCCATCTCTCGCATGACGTCGTTCCGCGTGATTCCTTCGACATTCTGCTGCTCCAAAAGTCGGTTCAGCCGTTCCACCAGCCGGTCGGCAAACAGGCGGGAAACCTCCGGTGCTCGTGCGATAACCCCTTGCAAAAGCGTTTCCACGTCCGCCAAATTTGCCAGCAGATCGTCGGCCATTGCCTTCCCCTCCACCTGACGCATGGCCACGAATTTCTTCAACGCCTCGACCAGCACTTCTCGAATGTGACTCCACTTTTCCGTGGTATCCTCCGTAGTGTCCTTTTCCTGAACCACCCCGGAGAGCGTCAAAAGCCGCCCAGGATCCCACGACTGCGAAAGATTCTCCGAAGCCAGCCACCCCTCGAACTGCTTCCGATACTCCGAAAGCTGCGGCAGGTTCAGCGAGCAAAAAACGGCGTTCTTCTGGGTCGCAATCCGGACTCCCACGTTCACCGTCCCACGGGAGATGTACTTGCGTACCTCCTCCTCAATCTGAATTTCCATCGCCCCACCAAGGGTTTCATTGGATTTGAGCGATACTTTCAGATAACGATTGTTGATGGAACGCACTTCGACAAAAACGGAAACGCCCGCACGTTCCATGCAAGCGTCTCCATAGCCGGTCATACTTTGAATCATAACAAAAATCCAAAATCCATAAAACTGGAAGGGGAAACAGAACGGAATTACTCCGCCGCCGGTTGTTCCGCAGCGGGAGCAGGCTCAGCAGCAGGTGCCGGAGCGGGTTCCGCAGCAGGTGCAGGTTCCGCAGCAGGAGCGGGT
>JAUNBJ010000036.1 GCA_030535245.1 Planctomycetia bacterium
CGAGGACGCCCACCCCTCCGTAGACATTGCCATAATTTATAAGAGGGACACAACAGTAGTTCCGGAGAGCAAGAGTGCTCTCCCTCCCCAAAACACCCCGCGAGCCTCGGCAGCCACTCCTCTGAAAAAAGGGGAGTTATCCATCTTACCTAAATTCACAACCCCGACTTGAAGGCACCTTCCCCAATGAATTAAGGAACGCTCCATTAAATTATTCGTTGAAGAACCGGGAGATATTGCTTTTTGGGCGAACTGGGGTTATAATGGAATCGTGTGATTGTTTCAGGTGGAAGGTATCTTCCCCAACGACCGCCGTTTCAAGCCGGAAAGAAATTTCCGCGAGGGTGGATTGGGGAGGGGGTTCCAAGAATTTTGTTTCATGAGGTGTTTTCAATGGCGAATCTTCCAGATTATGTGGCGATGGCGAAACCGAATCCGATGGAAAATCGTGTTTCGTGGTGGAAAAGTACGGCGCAGTCGTACGCAGGGGTGATGTTGTGGTTCGTGTTTTGGCAGGACATTCCGACCGGCGGGGCAAAAGGTTTCGCAGGCGGACTGCTGTCATGCGGGCTGGGAACGGCGGTGATGGCGGTGGTGGTGGCGGCCCTGCTGTGCCATGCGCTATTCTATCTCATTCCCGGTAAACTGGGGTTGAAAACGGGATTGCCACTGTATATCGTCGGTACGAGCACCTACGGGGTTCGTGGCGGTTTCCTGATGCCCGGTTTCCTGATGGGGGTGCTTCAGTTTGGGTGGTTGGCCGTGAACGCATATTTCTCCGCCCTTCTGCTTTCCATGGCGCTGGGGCAGGGGATGAACTCCCCAACGCACATGGGGATTGCGATCGCGTGGGCCGTCGTTGCGGCGTTCATCGGACTGAAGGGGATTCAGTACGTCGCCAAGGTCGCCACATTCCTGCCGTTGGTTCCGCTGGTTATTCTGGTGCTTCTGGCGGTGAAAACTGCGGGCGGTATCGGTTCCTTCAACGCCGACGAGCTGGTCAAGCAGACGACCGGCGACGGGCTGAAAGTGGCTTCGGCGTACAACGTGTTCAACATCATGGCGATTTACATCCTCGGTTTCTTCGCTACGGCGGGGGCTGCGGGATGTGACTTTGGTTCCGGCAACCGGGACAACCGGGACGTCCAGCTCGGTGGTCTGTTTGGCGTCTTTGGCTCGACCGTTTTCGCAGGGGTACTGTCGCTGCTGATCGTAGCGGGCGCGTACGGTGCCGGACTGGTTCCGTACACCCAGAACGTCAGCCAGACCCCCGCCCTGATGGAAGCCATCATGGGGAGCAAGCCGGTAGCCGACGCCCTGATGATCCTGCTGGCGGTCGCGGCGTTCCCGTCGGCCTGTTTCTCGTCGCTGATTGCTGCGAACAGTTTCAAAACGACGCTCCCCAAGGTCAATCCGTTCATCACGTGCGGGCTGGGAACGCTCGGTGCGATCGTCCTGATCCTCTCCACGTACGCGGGGCAGGCGGCGGGGGTGTTCTCCGTGATTGGCGCCTCGTTCGGCCCGATTTGCGGTGCGATTGCCGCCGATTATCTGCTGTCCGGATGCAAGTGGAACGGCCCGCGAGCCGGTTTCAACCTGCCGGGGTGGCTGTCGTGGTTCTTCGGTTTTATTGTCGGTGCGTTCAATTTCCTGCCCGCCGATTGCCGGGGTGGTTTGGACATGCCGTGCCCGCCGCTTCTGGCGTTTGTGGTCGGTTTCGTCCTTTACGCCCTGTTCGCGAAATTGGGAATGCAGAGTTCGACGCTTTCCATGGAGAACGAATGAAAAAGAATCCCTATCACGATTTTCCGGAAGATTCCGACGCGCACGAAGACCTTCGCGCCGGCTGGGCCATCGGTTTTGCCAAAGCGGCGGAGATTTCCGGGATCGCGATGGAGGCGATTTTGCCCTCCCTGCTGGGTGTCTGGCTGGACATGCGGCTGGGGACGGTGCTTCTTTTTTTCGCCATCGGTCTGATTTTTGGATTGACGGCCGCGACCATTCACCTTTTGCGTCTGGTCGCCCATTGAGGGAAAACGGGCTTTCACGTCCACAAAAAAACGGTCTGAAACCAGCGATTGTGTCGTTGGTTCCAGACCGTTTCGTTTATTTTCCCACGTTGTATTACGTTACATCGTGTATCCTTCGCGGTACTTCGGGAAAATAAGCGATTCCAGACGCTCACGATCCGTCGGATTGCCCGCAAGTCGCAGGTTCGCGGCGTCCCATTCGATTTTTTCGCCCATTTCCTCAGGCTTGTTGGCCGCCCAGACCGCCAAATTCCCCAGAAGAATCGTTTCCGTCAGTCCGCCCGACGTCGTGATCATGTTCATCATCGGGAACGTCGGGTCGTTCATTTTAACCGCTTCCACGAATTCTCCAAAATGCCCGTTCGACGCGACCCGGATTTCCGGACGAATCTTGTCGAGCAACGCTTTTTCCTGATCCCGTGCCGGGCCGAGAATCTTGCGGGACGCCCCCTGTCCGTCGGGAGAGAACATCGTTCCTTTGTCGCCGATAAGCAAAAAACCGCTGCCCGACATCGTTTCACCTTCCAAAAGCTCCGGATCAGGCCGCTGACCACCGTCCAGCCACGTGAACACAAATCCCGGACGCTCCGACGTGTCCGGGAACACGAAATCGATTACCGACCATTTCGGCAGACTGTCAAAATTGTGGCCCGACGTTTTCGCCTGCACCGAAACCGGATTTTTCAGGTCGGTCGCACGGTACAGCACACTGAGCTGATGGCACCCCATATCGCCCAGAGCACCGCAACCGAAATCCCACCAGCCACGCCACGCGAACGGATCGTACGCCCCATTCACAAACGGACGCATGGGAGCCGAACCAATCCAACAATCCCAGTTCAGGTAATCCGGAACCGGTGCTTCCGGGCCACGCTCGCCCCCTTGCGGCCAGACGGGACGGTTGCTCCAGCTGATCACCTTCTTCACCGTACCGATCAGTCCGTTTTGCACCAACGCCACGCATTCCCGCGACGGGGTGGTGGCGGTGGTCTGGTTGCCCATCTGCGTGACCACGCCGTTTTCCTTCGCGATCTGCGCCAGCTTCCGTGCTTCGGAAATGGTTCGCGTCAACGGCTTCTGGCAGTAAACATGCTTCCCCAGCTTCATCGCCATGGCGGCAATCGGAGCGTGCATGTGGTCGGGAGTGCTGACGGTTACGGCGTCGATACTTTTGCCCATCTCGTCGAACATCTTACGATAATCTTCGTAAACTTTGCAGCCGGGGAAACGTTTTTCGCCCCCTTTAAGCTGTTTGCGGTTGGTGTCGCAGACGGCCACCACCTGGCCAAAACGCGCCGCGTCGGCCGAGTCGCTGCTCCCCTTGCCACCGATTCCCACACACGCGAACGCAATCTTCTCGTTCGGGGACTCCTGGGCCAAAAGATCGCTTACAATCATCACCCCGGCTCCCGCGACCGCAGTGGACTTCAGGAACGTACGACGATTCGTTTTTAAACTCATGATTTCACTCCACAGAAAACAGGCAGGAAAGTTCCCCATCGGAACCTCGTCAACCTTTCAATCTATTTCATTCCCCCGCCAACGTCAACCGGGACCCGATAAATTTCATCCCCTGAAGTGCCTACAATTTTCGTGGGCACGGTCGTTAGCGTCGGCCTTTAGGCCGTTCGGATGGTTTCTCGTCCCCTAGGGCGTTGCCCCAGGCTATTGAAATTGCCCCGTTGGGGCACGGGAGGAATAACGTTTTTTCCTATTCGTACGACGCAAGCGGCCTAAAGGCCGACGCTAACGTTGCGTATTTCCCCTGCATTTTGCCAAATTCGCAACCCAGATTGGAAGGCACTCCATCCCCTGAAGCCAACGCCCCAGGGGATGGGAATTGCAATACTTACTCACGATTCCAGAGAATCAGAACGCGAACTGAATACCGGCGTTGACGTAATGCGACGTCATTTCACTGCTCAGGTAGGCGTCGTAGGTTCCGAACAGGGTCGTGGTGTGGGTCGTTCCGAAGGAGAACTGCCCTGTCAGACCCACGTTCACGTAATCGTCGCCGGCGTACGTTCCGCAAAACTGCATGTTGTGCGAAGTGCCACGATAACGCGCCACAAGCGTCGAACCTTCCGTGCCGTCCAGCTGATACGAGTAGGAAAAGCGTCCCTTGAGGGTGAACCGCTGAGCCAGTGCGTAATCCAGATGAACGCCAAACCGGGCGTACGTCCACGAGCCGCTGGAACGGTCGTAAACCATGCTGTACATTCCGGCGCCGGATTCAAGGGCATCGTTCTGCCAGACATTTTCATTATCGATGGCGACCAACGGACGGAGCACGAACGACCCGAAGAAGAACGGGCGGGCCAATTCCAGGCTCAGGGTAAGGGTATCCCCTTTGTAACCGGAGGTGGCTTTATAACTCTCCCCGAAGAAGAAATTCATATCCCGTTCCAGATCGTAATCGGAAAGGGTATAAGCACCCATCCCCTTCAGCTCAAAACCGCCGTACATCTTGTAGCCGAAGTAGGCCCCAACCGAGTAGTTCCAGGCTTCGGCGCTGGCGTATTGCTGTTCCAGAACCGGATTCCCGAAGTGGAAGAAGACGCCGGCCGCCAGGTAGGTTTCAAACACCCGATCGACCCCCAAACTGAGTTGGAAGCTGTTGACGTCGTACCCCGGAAGCCCGGCGTTGGAGTCGATGTTTCGTCCACGATACCCCAATTGGAACCAGAGCGACGAGTATTCGTCCGTGTGGCAGAACGGGTTTTGCGGCCCCAGGTATGCCTCGCACGCCTCGTCCCACGAAATGCGATCCTGCACCGGAACCCAGAGCGACTGCCTGGCCATCATCATGGAGTTGGCCCGGATGGAGCCGGTCATTTGCGAAACCGTGTTCCGCACCTGCTCGTCGGTCCCGTAGGCGATATTCATGAGCGTGTTGTACCACGAATCGGGGTACGTTTCCATGAACTTCATGACGGCCAACTCGTTACCGTTGGCGTTGGGATACCGCTTCTCAAAATATTCCGTATCGGCCACCGCCGTGATGGTTTGTGTATGGCCGTCGCTGGAAATATTCTGGCTGAAGTTATAGAACGGAATCGGGCTGGAAATGTCCCAGGTTCCGGTTATTTGGTAATCCGAGCTGTCGGAGTCAATCGTCGCGACCGTCCAGGTCATGGCGGTCAGGATGCCCGAATCGCTCAGGTAGAGGTCGAGATTCGCTCCGTCCTCAATCGTCAGGCTGCCGTTGGTGAGGGTCATCGCCTCGCTGCCGCCCGACAAGGAAATCCCCATCTGGAAGGTGCTGGTCTTGTCGATGGACACATCCCCGGCAAACGTGGGGGTTCCGGCAATCACCGAGCCGTTCGTAAAGGAAGTGGTTCCCGTTCCCGTGGAGAGCGTCGAGCGGGTGACGTTGCCGTCGTCGTCCGAAGAAATCCCGAAATAGAGTACCGAATTGTCGAAGTTGGCAGCTCCGTTGAGGTAAATCCCACTTCCGGCGTTCAGGTAAACTCCCGACCAGTCCGCATCGCTGTCGGCCGATTTCAGGTCGGTGACGTTCAGCGTACCGGTTCCGTTGGCAGTCGTCGAGGTCAGGGTGTTGGCCTGGACGTAAACTGCCGAACCGCTGCCGGAAATCGTCAGCTCACCGACACTGCCGGAGTTGGCTCCGATCAAAATCCCGGAACTTTGCAGGACGGAATCTTCCATCTCCACCGTACCGGTTCCGCTTTTTCCAATGGTCAGGGAACCTGCCGCGATCATCTGGGAGCCTTCCGTCAGGCTAACGTTTGCCGTGCCCGCTTTGCCGATTACGATGTCGCCGCCGGTTTGGGTGGTATTCCCATCGGTATCGGTCGTTTCGGTCTGGAACGTGGTTATGGAAGAACTGCTTCCCACCACGCCGACGGAAACGGTTCCGTCCGCCGTGTCGCCGAGGATGATATTGCTGGCGTTCAGGGTACCACCGTCGGTGAAATGAACCTCCGATGTTCCCGCACCGCCAATCGTCGCCGTGCCACCGGAAGCCAGATAGCCATACGTTACGGTTTTGTCCGTGTTGGTTTTTCCAGTAAACGTGCCCCGCAGGTATCCGCCGGAATTGGCTCCGAGAAAGACGCTTTCCGTGCCGTAAATCTGACCACCGTTGGTAACATCCAGAATGGTCGATGTGGTGGAGGTGCCGTCGTTGGCGTAAATCGAAACGGTATTGCCGGTGATGGACGACGCAATGGTGGTTTCGTTACCGTCGCTGTCCTCCCCGATTCGGGTTCCGTCCACGGTGATCTTATTCCCGCCCTGCGTCTGGAGGGTCATGGTACCTGCCGCAAGGAAGGAGCTGCCGTCGGTCACGGTCAGATTCACGTCGCCGCCCGCCGCCGCTCCCAGTGCGACATTGCCCGTCCAGCTCGTGTTCTCCTCGTTCGTGTAAGCGCCGAATGTCGAACCTTCCGACACTTTTATCGTCGCCGAGGTTCCCTCCATTTCCGCACCGGTGATTTCACCCACCGCCGTGGTCAGACCGTCGGTGACTTCAAACGTTACGTCGGCATCCGCCGCCCCGGCCAGTTGGAGTTTCGTCGCCGAAAGTTCGTTAATCGGGCTGTCGCTGGCCACGGTCAGGCTTTCCATATTCACCGTTAACGTACCGTTAGAAACGGAGATGCGCCCGCCGCTTGTCGCACCGTCCGCAAGCTCCAGCACCAACCCATTTTCCAGGGTCAGATTCACCTCTTTCAAGGATGCGTTACCTTCGCTGTCATATTCATAATCCTGAGCCAGAAGCAGGCTGGAACCATTCACCGCACCGGAACCCCCCAGGACGACTTTCACCCTCTCGCCGAGCGACGTGTCGTTGGTGAAGTCAAGCGTACCGCCATTGAGCAGTTGGAACTCCACCGTGGCCGCGTCGTCCGCAAATGCCAACCCCCCCGCGACGATGGCCGACGGCATGGTCTTTTCGGTATCTTCCCCATCTTCCTCCGCACTGTCGGTATAGTTGGAAACCCCCTCGCCGTCCAGCACGTAGGTCATCTTGCCGCCGCTGGTCAGGGTTCCGGTAATATGAATCAGGCCGCCGTTCGTGACGCTTACCGTACTGCCGTTTTCCAGAGCCTGGAGGGTAGCATTCCCACTGATGTAAACGCTGTAGTCCAGATTATCCCCCCGGCTGCCATCGACGGTAAACGTACTGTCGTCGGTCATGTACGCTTCGAAATTCCCGGCCACCATCATCGTGCCGCGATCGGAAACGCTCAAATTCCAGTCGCCGCCCGTGCCGTCCGCTTTGCCGAGCGTCATGTTTCCTGTCCAGGTGGTGTCACTCTCGCTGGTGTAGGCTCCGAAAACGCCGCCGCTTTTTACCGTGATGTTCAATGTCGAACCGGTTCCCTGGGCACCAACCACCGAACCATACTGGGCAGCCAGGCCGTCCTGAACCGTAAACGTCACACTGCTGTCGGAATCGGTCGCCAGTTCCAGCGAATCGGCGTACAGTGCCGTAAGCGTGTTTTCCGTAGCGCCCGAAACGGTGCCCAACGTCAGGCTCCGGTTCAACACGATCGTGTACCCGCTGGCGTTCACCACACCGCCGGAAGTTGCGTTATCGTCGGTGGCAAAAGAAACATTGGCATTGATCGCCGTATCCGAGCCGATCCCCAACGTACCGCCATTTTGTAGCGTGAACACGTTGGAACCTGTCAGGGATAACGCACCGGCATAAATCTGCGAAACGACCGTGGAATCCGACGCGTTGGTTCCGTCCACGTAGAAGGTCTGGGGATCACTGTCCGTCGCGTTCGTGGTCAGAGTGCCCGTTACCGAAAGGGACGCCCCGTTCAGGACGCTTACCGTCTCGGAACCGTGCAACGTGAGGTTGCCTGCGGACAACGACGAACGGAGGATGTTGTCCGGGTCGGTGGCGTCGGAACCGTCCACCGTAATCGTGTTGCCCTCCCGGAGGTAGAACACCCCGTCGTTGACAATGGTAAACGTGCTGTTTCCCGTCACCGAAACCGCGACGTCGCCTCCATCTTCCGCTCCCAGCGTCACGTTACCGCCATTTCCCTCGGTATCTTCCAGAACACTCAGCGTGGAACCCTCCGAAACCGAAATCGTCGCCTTGGAACCTGCCACGTTCGCACCGGTAATTTCCGTCGTTTCCACCGTTTTACCGTCGGCGACTTCAAACGTTACGTCGGCATCCGCCGCCCCGGCCAGTTGGAGTTTTCCGGCACTCAAGGCACTGAGGGATGCGGTTCCATCCGACACCGATAAATTCTGGTTCAACGTCAGCGTTCCCCCCACCGTAATCGCCCCGCCTGTCCCCGCCGCATGCGTGGCATCCAGAAGAAGCTCCCCCGAACCCCCGACGGACAAATCCTCGATAATGTTCAAAGTGCTTCCCTCTCCCATCGCCAGCGTCACCGAGCCGGCACCAGAAGTAGCGAGGGATTTTCGTGTTAGTGTGGAGTTTACCAACGACAGCGTGAAGTTCGTGGATTGCACGGTATTGTCAATAACGGAACTTGCATCACCGTTGTCCATGGTCAGACCGCTCAGCTCCAATGTCGAAAGTCCATACGATGTTTCGTCGGTATTTGTTGCAAGATGCAGAAAATGGAACGTTCCTGGATTCTCGGTCTCCGTTGTGGTGATCGTGAGTTTCGTACCTTCCGCATCGCTTCCAAATCCAAGAACATTGTACTGTGTCAGGGTAAACCCATCGACATCAATCGTCTTGCTGGCTCCGACGTTCAACGTCCCGTCATTGGTTATGGGGATATCATTTTGCAAAACGATATCCTCCGTTTGCTCGTTTTTCAATGCTTCGGCCAAGTCGTCGACGGACGACACCTCCACGGCATGCACTTGTAGCGTCAGGCAGAAAGCCACGACCATTCCCAACCAAATACTTTGCGGACTGGATTTCATTCCCAAATCTCCTGAAAAATTCTAAACAATTGATGTTGATTTTTTTGTTCCGGCACTGCACATCTATCCAGTGTTTGGGTTTCTATAGAAAATTTCCGCAGAGGTGTCAAGAGCAATTCAGCAAAAACGTTTCCGCCAGACGTTCCCATTTTGAGGACACCCCTTGGGGGACGCATTATCCGTCGCTAACGGGTGCGATCTAACTTTCTGCGTGCCGTACGAATTCCCCTTCTTTGAAGGGGTACGCCCGTTAGGGCGGGGGGTAGTTTTGAAGTGGTGAACGCTTTCCTGGTGCCAAAACACCCCGTCAGCCTACGGCTGCCACCCCTCTAAAAAGAGGGGAATTATCCCTTTTGTCCAAATTCGCAAGGAAATTTGATCGCACCGACGCTAACATTCTGTTTTTGCAAAAACCCCATGACGATGAACCATCCATTCCAATGGCTTTACGAATAGTGTCGTGGAAATCGATTGTCCGGCAGCCTTATTTTACAATTCTATTACGCTGTTTCCCTGCTTTTTTTGGGGTTTTTGGGGTGTTCCCCTTTGACTTTTTGGCTGGCTTGCGTTACGCTATAAGAGAACAATGGAAATTTAGCATTGTCTGAACATATTTAAAGGAATCATGAACCGACGAATTATTTTTAGCCTTGGGGTCGTTTGGGTTGGTATTGCGTTTGGGGGCGTTTGGGGGCTGTCTGCTCAGGAAGCTCCGCAAGGGGCGGTGGAAACACCTGCTGCGGAAGCTCCTGGGGAAACTCCTGCGGAAGTGCCTGCCCAAACACCAGCGGAAAAGACGTCTGCCTCGACGGCTCCCGCTGCGAATCCGGAATCCGAACCAGAGCCAGAACCAGAGCCAAAACCTGAACCGACCCCGGAGCCGGAAAACGAGGAGGATAAGGATCAGGTCCGGGTTTCCGACGTGAAAATGAGTGCCGTTCAGACGTTGGAAATTTCGGAGGAGCTTCAGCGTGAATCGCGTCAAATGGCGGAAGCGTACGTGGCGCAGTTCTGTCGCAATGTGGCGGCGAAGGAGAATGCGGCGTTTTGTGCGGCGGAGGCGGTACGGCTGCATGGGCTGTACGCGGAAGGGGGGGCGTTGCGGCGATTCCTGGCGAACATGACCATTCTGGACGATCCGGACTGGCCGGAATTTCGGGATATGGAAAAGCCGGTGTCGCGTCAGATTGCCAACGGGGCCAAGGTTCCGGCAGAGGCGATTCGCGGGGCGGCGGCAGGGCTGAAGAATCGGGTGGATCGGGAGCGGACGCAGTGGTTGGAGCTTCGTGAGGACCTGGTGTGTCGGCAGTTTCTGGTGTTTGAGATTGAATCGAACCGGCATATCGTAACGCAGCTGGCTTCGATGTTGAGCGTGGACAAGCGGTGGTTTTGGCTGTTCAGCGTGTTGGCGTTTGGGCTGTTGCTGGCGGCCAGCCTGCATGAGCGGCGGCATGAAATTCGTCGTTGGCTCAATGGGGGGCGGGCGCGGCAGATGGGGCTTTCCAAGGTGCTGACGGTCTGCTTCTGCGCGTTGCTGGCCATGACGCTGGTATCGTTTTTGATGGGGGAATTTCTCTATCGAGCCATGCTGGACGTGACGTTCAGCACCACGTCGCCGCGGCGGGTGAACGAGCGGCTTTTGGAGGATGTGAAGGCGGGCTGGTCGGAGTTGTCGCGAAACGAGACGGCGGCGAAGGAAAAGCTGGCGGCGGAGAAGAAGGAATGGAATTCGTTGGCCGTTCACAATTTGGCCGGCAGCAAGGACATTCTTCAGCAGTGGAACACCTGGCGGGACAACATCGGGGAAATTTCCGTGCAACTGGCATTGCTGGAGGCCATTTCCCGGCAGATGGAAGCCGACCAGAAAGAATTGAAGGGGGTCAATGGCAAACTTTCGAGCATTGCGGGAGAGACGCTGGGGTATTTGCGGTGGAAACACCTGTTGCGATTTGGGCTGGGGCTGCTTTTGGTGCTACTGACGTTTGTCGGAATTGCGTATTATTGGAGCGAGGTGGCGGTGCGTCGGAAACGGACGGTGCAGACCTGCCCGCACTGCCTGAGCGAAGGGGAACTTTTGGGGTGCGACGAAAACGGCAATCCGATGGAAGTACGTGCACCGTTTGTGACGTGTCGGCATGTGCTGAGCGAGTCGCCTTTGGAAGAATGCGGTTACCGGTTCCAGTCGGAGCTTCAGCCGTTGTTGAAACTCTCCTTTCCGACGCTTGGAATCCCGCAGGTGGGCAAGACGCACTGGCTGACCATGCTTTATTGGGAGGTTTTGCGGGGGTACTATCCGCATTTGGGGTTGTCGTGCATTCCGTCGTCGGTGACGCAGGAAATGGATCGGCGGATCGACGAAATCATGAACACCCGAATCGGCACGGCAGCCACGCAGCGGGATCGGATTCCACTGCCGTTGGTGTTGAAATACCGGGACAAAGATCGCGTAGGACGGACGGAGCTTTTGGCAAACCTGTTCGACTATTCCGGGGAAATCACGACGGACGCGGCGTTGGACGATTATCGTCGGGAGCGTGCGTTGAAAAGCGACGGTTTCTTTTTCTTTTTGGATCCAACGTACCCCTGGAAGCCGCAGGCGGAGGCCCTCAAGCGGTTCCGCAGGGATTTGATGGCGTTGAAGGGGTTGGATCGGAACGAATCGTTGCATTTGCCGATTGCGATATGCCTGACGAAGATCGATCTTTTGCCGCTGGTGGAGGCGTTGGGGGATTCGGAGCAGGAGGCGATTCATTTTTATGAGGAATTGGGGCGTATTGACCCGACGGGGATTGCGCTGAACCGGCACATCATCGAGCAGCGGAGCGTGGCGACGGATCAACTTCGGCAACGGATATGGCCGGATTGGGATGTGGAGAAGCAGGTAAAAGACCTGTTTGGCGGGCGGTATCTGTTTTTTCCGCTGACACCGGTAGGGCTGGACGGTGCGGGGGAGCCGGATTTGCGGCTTCGGACGATCGCTCCGTTCGGGCTGGTGGAGCCGTTGGCGTGGCTGTTGGAGATGAGTGGGTTCCCGACACTGGAGAAATAAATTATGGCATGGCCGTTAGCTTCTCATTTCAGTACGATGCTTCAGACGCCGAACGTCGCGTTTCGTGACCCGGAGTTGAAGAAGGCGACGATTTTGCGTAACGAACAGGGGCAGCCGAAGCCGTGGTCGGGTGCGTTCGCGGTGGTGTACAAAGCGACGCTCCCTTCGGGCGACAGCAAGGCGATTCGTGTTTTTTCGACGGAATCCCCGGATCGTCACGAGCGGTACGAGCAGATCAGCACGTACATCAACGAGCGGAAACTGAACAGTCTGGTTTATTTTGAGTATCAGGACAGTGCGTTGCGTTCGACGGATGGCAAATGGTATCCGATGATCGTGATGGACTGGGTGGATGGTCTGACGTTGTTCCAGTGGTGCGAAAAGATGAGCAAGGCGCGGAACACGGCGGCGTTGCGGGCGGCGGCGGACGTCTGGCTTTTGGTGGTTCGCGAGGTGGAGGAAGCGGGAATTGCGCATGGCGATTACCAGCAGGCGAACATCATGGTGACTCCGGAAGGGCAGATGAAGCTGGTGGATTACGACTGCATGTGCGTTCCGGCGCTTGTGGGGAAGCGGAATTTGGAGATTGGCGTCGAACCGTACCAGCACCCGGCGAGGAATGGGGCGACGGTGCTTTCGCCCGATCTGGATCACTTTTCGGCATTGATGATTTACGTGGCGTTGCGAGCGTTGGCGTCCGACCCGACCTTGTGGGACAAGTACGTCGAGCAGCCGGGGTACGACAAGCTGCTGTTCAAAAAAGAAGACATTCAGACGCCGAACAAAAGTGCGTTGATCACCGAGTTGACCGCTTCGCGGGATCCGGAGGTGGCGGAGTTTACGGGGCTTTTGCTCCGGTGTGCGGCGGGGCCGATGGCGGATGTTCCGCAGCTTTGGGTGGCGACGAGTCCTTCGCGTCTGGTGGAGCCGCTTTTGCGTGCCGGGCAATGGAAGGAAGCGTTGGCGCAATTGCAGGGATTTCGCACGAAGGACATTCCGCCGCATTTGCGTCCGCTGGTGGATCGGGCGTACGAGGAGGTCTGGAAGGAAAAGGCGTGGAACGAGTACCAGACGTTGACGTGGGAGGTTTCGGAGAAATCGGATCGCACGGTGACGCGGGTTTGTAACGACGCGTTTTTGCAGCAATTCCCGGTGCCGCCGGAGGTACGGGAACGGGTCCTGGCGGCGCGAAACCGGGTGATTTTACTGGATCGTCTGGCCCAGATGGCGCAGTTGAGCAAGGACAAACAGATATTGTCGGGAGAGCGTTCGATTGCGGCGATTGGGAATCAATTTGGCGACGATTATGTTTACGTGCTTCGTCCTCGGGTGGAGAAGGCGCGTAAAGTGGTGGAGATGGTGGAAAGCCTGCTGAAGCTGCTGTCGGTTCCGGAGCCGAACGAAATTCGGATTGCCGAGGCGTGGGCGATGGTTCGGAAGCACAAATTGCAGGCGTTGGTAACTTCGGTGCAGGCGGAGCGTGCGGAGTTGGCGGTACGTCGGGCGCCGCGGTTGAAGATTTTGGAGGGGATTAAAAAGGGAATGCCGCTGGATCGGCAGGACAAGCAGGTTTTATCGGCGTGGGACGAGTCGCTTTTGGGAGAGTGCCCGCAGGCGAAGCGGTATCGCAAATACTACGACACGGCATTACGGCGTCGCGTGAAGCTGGACATGCTCAAGGAGGCGATGCAGTACGAGGATCAGCGTCAGATTGCGGAATTGATTGCCGATCCGTTGTTGAAGAATTACCCGTTTAGCGGGCCGTTGGGGACGGTATTAAAGACGCGGGCCGACCAGTGGAATCATGGGCAGGGAATGCTCGACGCGATGGTGAACAACGATCCGGAGGCGTTCCGCAAGCAGTTCGACGTGCAGTCGTTTACGGACGACATGAGCATGTTTGCCGATTATCAAAATCTTTTGCGGGACTGGATTTATCAGTATGTTGTGCCGCGAAAGTGCAACGGGCTGAAACCGGCAATGGGGCGTGCCAGCCTGCTTCCCAATGCGGACGGCACGGTGGCGGTGCGTTGGACGTGGCCGCATCCACGGTTTGGTTCGGTCTGTTATCTGGGGGTTTCCCCGACGAAGCCGCTGGATACGGATCGTCCGGAGGACATTTCCCTGGCGTTTGGCCAGCAGCTGACGCGTGCCGAGTGGGAGCAGTCCGGCAGTGTTTTCACCCTGACGCCCGATCCGCAGTGGAATGGTTTGAACGTGATCGTGTGGGGACTTGTCAACGTGGGGCCTCAATACTATCCGACCGAGCCACTCGTTCTGGGGGTGTTGGAAGTGAAGAAAAAATCTTCGTGGTTTCCGTGGCGGTGAGGTTTGGCGAATTGGGGCGAGGCGTGGTTTTTTCCGTAAAAAGACTTGGTAATCCTTAAGAACATCCATGCAACAGTTTTTATTAACGCATTGTACGTACGGGACTTCGGCACTGGAGCGAAAGACGGGGGAGATCGCGTCGCATCCCTTGGGGTATAGCGTCCGTTCGGCGTCGGTATCGGGGGGGGCGTTACGGGAGGCGTTTCGGAAGCTGGAACGTTACGTATCGTATTATCTTCCGTACGACACTCCGGCGGAGGAGAAGGAATTTTTATTGCCGCAGATGGCTCCGACGCGGCTGGTCTCGCTTCCGGTGACGGACATGGGGAGCGTGCTTTTGCGGATTGTGTATCGTCCGAAAGACACGGCGGGGCGTGTGGGGTCGTATTTTGCGCATGGGGTCACGTCGGACACGAAGGGGGCGTGGGACATGGAACGGGTGCTGGGTCTGTGGGGGGCCACGGGCTGGGTGCAGGAGGATTCGGAGTATCTGGAGTACGACCTTCCGGAATTGGAACAGGTGGAGGATTTACGGGAGGGGGAGGCGCCGGTTCTGAACGAGCGGGCGTTTCAGGCATTTTTGGATGGCGAGGCGGTGGACATGCTCCCGAAGCGATGGGAGGCGGTGCCGAAAGCGCGTCGGCGGGAGATGTTTCGGACGGTTCTGGCAGGTTTCCTGGGGGTTCGTGACACGCGGGAGGAGGCGTTTCTTCTGGTGGCGGAGCCGGAAGCGGCGGCGCTTTTGTTTTACGGGATCAGCCTGTTTTTTCCACGAACGCTGACGCGGGGGATCAGTTTTTCGACGTACGAAGCCCAGCCGGAGCGTTGGATGACGAAGCTGGCGGCAACGACGTTTTCGGATGCGGAGGGGAAGGACGTTGCGGAGGAAATTTATCATGGGCGGATGTTTGTGCTGAATACGTTCAACGGGCGCTGTTCGGCGGAGAAGGTGCCGGAATTTCCGTTCGCGTCGCAGGTTTGGGCGCAGTATGAGGAAAACGGACTGGCAGGGGTACGGACGCTCTGTCGGAATCTGGAATCGATCGGGGTGGCGACGGCGGCAGATGTCAATGCGATGGCGACGGTGGAGGAAATCTGCAAAAAGACGTTGGAACCGGGCGGAGTGGTTTCGGGGACGGAAAGCGCGATTCCAAAGACGCTGGCAACCAGCCGTGCGGCGATGGCGTTTTGGAAGCGTCGGCTTCAAGAGCGGTTGGGGAAGGTGACGTCGCCGCAACGGGAGTTGGAACCGATTTTGGGGTCGCTGGGGCATTCGCGGATTTTGGAGCTTTTGGGAACGGGCGGGGATTCGCCGGAGCTTCAGCCCGTCATGCAGTTTCTGATTTCCCGCATGAGCGATGCGCAATATCCCAGCTGGCTGGCGAACGCTCCGGTGAAAGACGAGATCAAGGCTCGCGTATTGGAGCGGAAAATTCGCCAGACGGGGAACCTGCCGGAGGGGTGTGCGTTTTTGTGGAAGATGGGCGAGGGGAAAACGCTGGTGCTTCCGCTGACGCTTTTGAAGCTGGAACTTCCGGTGTTGGTAGCGCTTTACCAGAAGTGCAAGGCGGAACACGCGATGGAATTTCCCATGCTGTTGGCGGACGGGGTATCGTTTGCGATGGATCGTATGGGAGCGGTCAACGAGATGGTATCGCAGGCGCGAGAACGGCTGGATCAGTTTGTGGAAACGTTGCCGCCGGAAACGTTCAATGCCATTCGTGCGACGTATGGCACCGATTTTTTCGTGAACTATCCGGGCGATCCGGAGCGGTTGGATGCGTGTGTTCCGGCAGTGGCCCCGATTCCGGATGAACCGAAAGCGGAGGTTCCCCCACCCCCGCCTCCCAGGGCGTCGAAAAAAATCGGAAATTCCCGGAAGAATCGACAGAAGATGCTTTTGGTGGTGCTGGGCGGGGTCTGCCTGGGGCTTTTGATGGTTCTTTTATTTTTGCTGGTGATGCTGGGGGGTTCGTCGTCGCCTTCGGAATCGCCCGCACCGGTAACTGCGCCGCAGCCGCAGCAAGAGTCGGAACAGGAACCCGAAACGCCGCCGGTAGTGCCAAAGAAGCCGAAGAAGAAAACGGTTCAGGAGGAGATTCCGATCGAAAACGAGCCGGAGGAAGTGGCCGTGGAACCGGAGCCGGAAGCGACGGAAGAAGTGTCGCGGGGAACCGAACGGCTCTATCCAGAGACGCCCGAAGAAACGCTTACGACGTGGGATCGGCAGTACGCGCGGGTTCCTGCCGGGGTGCTGGCGACGTTTGAGGTGGAGCCTGCGGAACGTGGCGTTCGGACGACGCAGGATGTCGTCACGGTGGCGGAAATTCAACGAAAGTACGCGTCGGGGCTGGCATTGCATGGGGGGTACGTGCTGTTCGAGGGAACCGCGTTTCCGTTTGGTCTGCTTCCAGAGGGGATTACGCGTCCAGGGGATCAGGCCCTGTCCAACGCCCCGGCGACGACGGAGGAAGAAAATTACGTTTTGAAGGACGAGGAGCTTTCGGAAAACGCGATGGGGGGGGCGACGTGGAATCCTGCCGATTCGCCGGAGATTTCGGGGCGTCGTTACGATTTGCCGGAGCTTGCGAAAAAACTGGGTTTCGCGGCGGTGCTGGTGGAAAAGACGCAAGATGCGGAAGGGTTGATTTGGGTCACGGTAACGCCACGAATCCGACGTCTTTCGTCGAAGGAGTCGGAGCGTCAGAAGGCGGAGCGGGAAGCGGTGGCCGATCTGGAAAAAGAGCAGCGGACGTTGAAGTCGGCAATTTCGACCTGCCGTTCGGCGTCGCGTCAGGAGGATCCGAAGAAAAAACGCGAGGCGTTTACGAAGCTGGTCGCATTTTTGCCGATGCGGGATGTGGAGATTCCGTCGGAGGAGAAGCCGATTCGGGCCAGCTTTGCGACGCAGAACCTCTATCTTGCGGCGAAAGAGGCATACCAGCAAAAGATGGAGAGCCTGGACAAGATGTACACCGATCTTTTAGCGCGTGCGGAGGAGGTGTACGACCGGCGGCAGGAGGATTTGGATCAAAGAAAGGATGGCATTTCCGAAACGGACGACGAACCGACACCGGAACAGCAGCGCAACATGGAGCGTTTGGCGGCGGGGATTTCGCGATTGACGGCGGTATTCACGCGGGACGGTGGTTTTGGCATGAAGGGGGCGTCCAGTCCGTTTACCATGTCGGAAGAAAAGGGGGAAACGCCCGAGCCTGCGGAAAAACCGAAGTCCGGAAGCGGGCCGTTCCGGGAGAAGAAACCGACGCCGGAACCGGAGGAGGAGATGGAGGAGAACGATCCGTTTGCCGCCGAGGATATGGAGGAGGTAACGGGTCAGGAATCCCCTTATGGAGACCTTCCGGAAGGGTGTTCGCCGATTAAAATTTTCTGGGAGTTGGATGCGGCAAAACCTGCCTCATCCCGGCAATTAGGGAAGGAAATGGCGTTGCTGTCGCTCCGGGTGAAGCCGCAGAAGAAATCGGGGAAGGCATTGCTGGATGCGTTCAAGATCGACGCCGTGGTCGTGTTGCGTGTGGATGGTGCGGAAAAGCGTGTGACGCTGGAAGATATTGGCAACTCACGGGCGACGCGGAACCAGAAACTTTTTCATGGTACGGAGCAGGTAGCGATTGCGGTTTCCTTTTCGCGGAAAAATGCGGATGGCACCACGGAGCTTCCCGCGTTTCAAAGCGACTGGTACACCCTCCGTCCGATCGAGGAACAACGCAAATATAACGTAACGTTGGGTATCGACACCCAATCATTTCAAGAGTAATTGGCATTTCAAGAGTCATTGGATTTCCATAAACGATGAAACGAACGCTTTTTATACTATTGTTGGGACTGGTTCCACTGTTGGTTTTGACGGTGGGGAGTTTTGTGGATTTTATTTCGGTGCCTCCGCGGAGTGTTCCGGACGATTCCGAGTTGCTGGAATCGCTTCGGATTCAGTCGGCGTCCACGCGGTCGTTTTTACGTTCGACGGCGACGTTCGAGGAAAATCTCTCCGCAACGGAGTTGCTGTTTCCGGTGGACGAGGGGCTTTTCGAGGAAACGCGTCCGATGGAATTTCGGGATTTGGTTTCCAAATTTGAGGCGTGGAACTCCGTTTCGCAGAGTTTGATGCGGTATTTGGAACTGCTTCGGGAGTTTGGGTCGAAAGACCTTCTTCAGCTGAAGCGGACGATGAGCCAATTTGAAAGTTTCCGCAAGCAGTTCGCGACGCTTCCGGGGGTGGATCCGAAGATGGCGAAGCTGATGGAGATTCAGGGGAAAGAGCTGGAAGCGCGGGTGACGAAGGCGGAGAAGAACGCACAGGCCGCAGAGCTTCTGGTGGAGGCGCGGAACAGTTTCGAGTTGGAACGTTACGCGATTTGCCGGGACAAATGCAATAAATTGCTGGCAGATTACAAGGACGTGCTGGAAAACACCGTTCGGCTTTCGGTCGTTCGGCTCAAGGCCCGTGCCGAGGTTCATGCCGGAAAAGACCTGCTTGGCGAGCTGAAACTGAAAGATATTCCCGCCGAGGAGAAATTGGCGAAGATCGAGAAATTCCTCCATTCGTATGCCGACGTCGCCCCGGAGGATTTGGAGGACGAGGAGCGTGCCCAGTATGAGGAGCTTCGCAAGACGGCCCAATCGCTTCGCATGGAAACGGAACATGCCAGCAACCGAGACGAAATTCAACAGATGGTAAACGGTGTGCAGCGGGAAACGTCGCTTCAAAAGACGCTTTCGGCGGCACTTGCGGCGGTGGCTAAAATTCAGGAACATGAAGCCGGACTGCGAAATTCCGGGGGCGACGAGGCGACGAAAGCGGAGATGCAAAAAGACCTGGACGCACAGAAAAAACGGATTCGGACGATGGTTCGCAAAGCCCTGTTTGCCAAAGTGCCGAAGAAGGAAACGAAGCTGGACGATCTCATTCAGGAAGCGGAACTGAAAGACGGAACGGTGCTTTTGGGCTATTTTCGCGAAGTCAAAATGGATGGAAAAGTGGTGGGATACAAGTGTTATTCCTCCCGCGCGGAATTGGAACACCCGACCGGTTCGGTAGGAACGAATCGTTTGGATCGTTTTGCCCAGAAGCCGGCCATGCCGATGGAAGTGCGGCTCTGCCAGCGGTACGTGGCGCTGCGGAAGAAGGTTTACGAATCTCCCGGAAGCCGTGGGCTGTGGGTGGATTTCCAGAATCAGTGCCAGAAAATGCAGGACGAATGGGACGCGCACCTCAAAAAGACCGGGAAGAAATCGACGCTGAGTTTCCAGGACGCCGTCAGCGTCGCCCGCATGATTCTGGACGACGCGAACTGGGATCGGATTAAAAAGGTTTTCTGAACCATGACGTCTTGTCAGCGACGGTTCCGTACGCCGTCGCTGGCAGACCGAAACGCTCAACCGGTCGTTTCGAGGAACCGTTCCTCATTCAGGTGGGACTCCATCACGCTTCCGGGCATTTTCCAGCGGCGAATCAGGTTATTTTCCACCCCCAGCTGGTCGCAAATGCGGGAAACGACGAAATTCACGATGTCTTTCAGGTTCTGGGCCTCGTGGTAAAACGCCGGGGCTGCCGGCAGGAGGATTCCCCCCGCCTGAGTGATCTTGAGCATGTTCTGCAAGTGGATGACCGAAAGGGGGGTCTCCCGTGGAACGAGAATCAGTTTACGACGCTCTTTGAGATGGACGTCCGCCGCCCGGTGGATCAGGTTCAGGTTCACTCCTGCCGCGATGCAACCCAACGTTCCGGTGGAACAGGGGCAGATCACCATGCCGTCGGTCGCGAACGAGCCGCTGCCAATGGACTGGCTGAAATCGTCGGCGGGATGGAAATGAACCTGTCCGGACGGGAAAAATTCCGAAACGCAGTTCTGACATAGCCCGAATTGAATCGGGTCGAAATGTTCCGGGTCGAGCTGGATGTTCAATTCTTTGGCTAAAATACTGTAAGCCGACGGGCTGACAATCAGGTGAATATCGCACTCCCCGGCCACCAGCACTTCCATCAAACGAACCACGTAGGCCATGCCGCTGGCGCCCGTAATGGCGACTACAATCGTACGGTTACACATAAGCTATCCTCCTTCAGGGTAAAATGGGTTATCCTGAAGGATTATAGTGAAAACGTCAAGCCCTCCCCTCGGAGGGCGGTCGTCCTCGGCCGCCACTTACGCCTCTGGCCTCCCTTGGTGTGTGCTCCATGCCCCTATCCCTAGTGCTGTGTCCAAAAAATAAATAACATTAGCCTAAAAGTTTTCGGAGGGGTGGGCGTCCCCGCCCACCCATTAGGGCTTACGCCCTAACAAAAGGTTAGGAAAAGGCTAACACCTTTTTTGGTGGGCGAGGACGCCCACCCCTCCGTAGACATTGCCATGATTTATAAGAGGGACGCAACACTAGGGCGTTGCCCCAGGCTATTGAAATAGCCCCGTTGGGGCATATGGGGGAAAAACGTTTTTTTATATTCCTATTTTTTCAGCAACTGTACGGCGTCGGCAATGACGTAACCATCAGCATGGTCACTTTTGATTTCCACCGTCACGTTACCCGCCGCGAACGGAAATTCGCCGAGCGAGAGGAAAATGCCGTCCATCGGCGGTTCCTTCCGCTGGTCGATACGGATCGCTTTCACCCCGTCGGCCGTGTGAACCTCAACGAGCGTGTTGGAGGCCCGATTCTGCTGGGGGGAGTAACTGATCCGCACTTCGTACGTACCGGCTTCGGTCACGGGCAGGGAATAACGCACCGACTTTGGCGCTTTCAGTTCTTTATCCTCGTCGGTCAGATAACCTTCCTCGACAAAGCCGCCGCAGGCGCTGGACTTCCGCCATGCTCCTATTTTCACGGTATCGGGCGAGCTGTCGTCCCGCACGATACCGGGCAAATCCCGAACTTTTCCTTTGGGGTAACGCGGTGGGTTGAGGCGGTACTCAATCACCTGTCGATCGGCCTTGAGGCGTTCGGCGAGTTTTTCGTAGGGGACGTCCTGCACGGCGGTATTCCCGTCGATGGCCAGGCAGGCGGCGGTCGCGGCACTCTGCGCCAAAACCATGAATACCGGCTCCATGCGGATCGAACCGTACGCAATGTGAGAGCTGCTGACGCAGACCGGGACGACCAAATTCACGCACTCCGCTTTCTTCGGCACGATACTGCCAAAGTCGATGGGATACGCGCCGCCGGGGGAAATCTGGATGTCCCCTTCGTTCCGCACGGTGACGGTACCGTCGGGCAGCGTCGCTACGTGGCGCTGGCAGTTGTGCGAATCCATCTGGTAGGAGCCAAAACCGACCGGGCGTTCCACCGGAATCATACGGCGGCAGTGGTTTTCGGTATGGACGAAATCGCTCACCATGCGGCGTCCCTCGCGGACGTAGATTTTGTGTCCCCAGTGTCCGGTATCGACCGATTCGTCTTTGGCCAGCCCCCAGCCGGCGTACCGTTTGCGAATATCTTCCGGCACGCGTGGGTGGTTCTGGAGCGTCCAGAGAAGTCCATGCTGCCAGTCGCGGTGCGCCTTCTCGATTTGCAAACGCTCCTCGTCCGACGCTTCGGGGTAGTTGTAATTCGCGCCGATGAAGTCGGTCGAAACGGCACTGCAATTGTTGCAATCGGTTTTACGGTCAGGCATGGTGGACATGATCATGAACACACGCTGCCCCGCCTCGACCGAACGGAGGAACAACTCGTAATCCAACTCGCGGTAATTCTCCGGTTTGGTGAAGGGGAGGGCGTTCTCCGGCACATTTGTCAGGCACATGCGGTAGCAGTAGGCTTGGACTTTTTTGTCGGCCTGGCCATCTTCCCCTCCCGCATCGGGGTTGACGAACGGCAAGAGTCCGCTGGCAGGATTTCCCTTTTCCACGTAAGGATCGACGATCCCGGTGAACTGGTGGGAGACGGCCCCGGCGGTCTGGATACCGTTGAGCGTTTCGTCGTATTGGGCGTTGCTTTCACGGCCCACGGTGTAGCTGACTCCGGCGGCGGCAAGCAGGTCGCCTTCGTAGGTCGCGTCGAGGAACATTTTACCACGGAACGTTTCGCCCGATTTCATGGTGATGGAAACGATGTTCGCGCCGTTCTTTTTCACGCCGTTTTCACGATCGAGATACCGACCACGAAAAACGGGGAGGGCGTTCTCCCGGACGAAATCCTCAAATACGCCTTCTGCGGCCGAAGGAGCAAAGACCCAGGCGGTCTGTTCCTCATCGTGGAAACCGCGTCCCCCCTGAGCACCCATGGAACGGTCGGGGCTTTGCATCCATTTCCACGATTCCGGCTTCTGGTAATGGAGCCAGATACGGTGGTAAAATTCGCGGGAAATGCCGCCGATGACGCCCCGGTCGCCAGAGTCGGTAGCCCCCAGTCCGCCAGAGGATAATCCACCCAGATGTTTATCAGGGCAAACAATGACGGCGGAATGCCCCATCCGTTTGGCCTGAACCGCTGCCACGACGCCGGCACTGGAGCCACCGTAAATTACCAGATCATGCTCGTAAACCTGTTCCGCCGGACACGGAAGCACCGTCGCCACACAAAACAGCAGGATTGCGAATGTTCGTTTCATGAATTTCCTTTCGTGTTGAACTTGCCCCAAAAGCAGGCGTTTTCCATTTCCATTCCTTGTATTGTAAGAGATTCCAGCAGATTTCGCAAGGACTGCGGTTCCACAAGCGGTTCCACAAACTGCTATTCGTAGGTTAACACCGCCGCATCCATTTTCTGACGGCAAAGACGCATGAAATCGTCGATGGAATGTGTCTCCCAAAATTTCTTGTTGAAAATCTCCAGCGACAGGTAGCCGCGATACCCATTTTCCCACAACGTTTCCTGAATCGCCCGCAACGGAGCCACCCCGTCCCCCGGAAGAACGCGATCTCCGTCGCTCAATTTTGTGTAATCCCCTGCCGGATAGTCGTTCAGATGAAAGTTCGTCATCCGATTCCCTGCCACCAGCTTCAAACTCTCATACGCCGCCAGCCCCGCACCGCGATACAGGTGGTACGCATCCAAAAGCAGCGACGCGTTGGGCATTTCCGCCGCAGAGGTAACGTACTGCGCCTCGGCCAACGTCGAACAGATCGGGATCGGCCCCCAAATTTCCAGCGCCGCTCGACCTTCCCGCTGCGCCGCTATCTTGCAGACTTCCCGATAGCGGTCGGCCAAAACGTCCAACGAGGGAACCGCGTCGAAACACCCCAGCACCGGCGCCGCGACTTCCGCTCCCCCCAGCTCCCGCACCCAGTCGAGTTCCTCGCGAATCATGTCCTGCCCCTCCCGACGTTTGGCCGCGTCGTTGGCCGCCCAGAAGGGAAACGCAATCAAACCGCAAATTTTCAGGCCAGCGTCGTCCAGCTGACGTTTCAACGCGGCAAACGAACCCCCACGCTCCTTGAAATCCCGCAAATCCCGGTGCCACGGCTCGATCGCGGAAAAACCTCCGATTCGGCTTACCCAATCCACCTGCTTCTCCACCGGAAGATGGTACCCCATGATCGTGGCCGTGTTGAACGCCAGAGGAAATTTCCCGCGTCGGCCGCCGTCCACTTCCGCCTGCGCAATTCCGCCCGCAAATCCCGCCGCCAAAAGGCCCGCTTTCAAAAAAGTTCGACGTCGCATCCCTCGCTCCCGTTCACCAAATACTTTTCATCGCGTGAATCGTGCCGGAACCGGAACCTTCCAGCATGATTTTCTCAAACTTCTTTCCCATATCCCGACGCGGTTGGGTACGGTACGCGGCACCATGATTGACGACGATTTCATACATCGGGCGGTCGATCACCACGCGAACCGTAATCCCTCCGTCCGCTTCGGGAGCCACCGGAATGTCCTCCAGCATCTTCTTTTCCGCATTGTAATGCACCGCGTTTTCCCCAAAACGAAGAACCGCGTCCGCGTTGGCGGGAAAACGTACCGTCACGTCGTACAACTGCCCGTCGCCAAACCCCGCCAGCACCAACGGTTCGCCCGCCCGCAGCGTTTGCGTGGCCGTTCGCAGCGTTTCCAGCTCGGCAACCGGATTGGCAAACAGCCGCACCCCGTTTGGCGTGCTTTTCAGCGTCAACTCCAACGGCAGCGAAAATCCCTGATTAAACACCGTGTTGGGAAGATTCATCTGCGCCCAACCGATCTGCACCACCCGTCCGTTGGGCAGGTTGTTGAAACACTGCGACGCGTAAAAATTGCCGTAATGCAATCGATGTTTCCCCTCGTGGTCGGGCACGAACGTTTGGCCGTTGAATTGCCCCACCATGTACCGGGCGTCGGCACCGAACAGCACCCATTTCGTTTCCCCCGTTCCCTCCACAGGAAGCTGGAAAATCTCCGGGCACTCGTGAAAACCAGCGATTTCGCCCGTCTTTTCACAACCGTTTTTCCGCGATGTATAAAAGGAGATGTTCTTCTCTTTCTCCTCGTCGTACACCGCCCAGAACAACTGGCCTTCGTACTTGAACATTTTCGGGTCGCGTCCCTTGTGCGGAATCAACAGCGTCCCATATTCCAACGTTTTACCATCCATCGAAAACGCAGAGCACTCGCCCCGATCCGTGTCGGTAAAGCAGAACGCCAGCGCATCCCCCACCGCCATGCCGCTCCCGGAAAAACATTTGCCGTTGGCCATGGAGATATTCCGCTGCTCCTTTGGGGTGTCGCCGCCATGGGGTCGCAACGTCAGCCCCAATTCCGTCCAGTGTACCAAATCCTCCGAAACGGCATGCCCCCAGTACATGTTGTCCCACTTCCGCCCAAACGGGTTGGATTGCCAGAAAAAGTGGTATTTTCCCTTGCAGAAACAGAGTCCGTTCGGGTCGTTGTTCCACCCCTGTTGCTGCGAAAAACGCAACTGCGGACGCACGCTCTCCCCATACAACGGTTCCTTTCGCGGCACCTCGTCCATGCAGCGAATCCCCTCCGGCAGCTTCTCCGCCGAAAGGACCAGGGTTTTCCCCGCATATTCCCGAACGTCTAAAAACGCGAACCAGTCGGCTTGCTCCACCGAATCGGCAAACGTAATCTGGAATCGGTGTTCCAGAATTTTGTCGCAGGTGATTGTGACGGTCGTCTCTCCCGCGTCGTTGGAAATCGGAAAGACCAAATACGCCTTGTCCACCGGAATCGACCTCTCCGCCGCACCAACGCACACGGCCCAACCTAAAAGAAACAGACTGAAAAAAATGACTCGTTTCATGATTCCCTCCGATAAACGCGTAACCCTTCCGCCATGACTTCCGAAACCGGTACGCCATGCGTCCCCGCTGCCGCCTGGCAGTCGTCAAACTCCGGCGCACAACGAATATCCTCGTCCCCCATCGAACCGATTTTGATCCGCAGGGAACCATATTTTGTCTCCACCCTCTCCCAGCGACGGGAAAGCGAATACCGTTGTACCTCCGTCTCCCGCACCCCAAACGTTCCCGTGTGCCGAAAGACCGCTTCCAAAATCTCCTTCCGATGGGCGATATCGCACAAAACCCCAAACAAAATCCCTGGCCGCTGCTTCTTCATCGTGACCGGCGTAAACCACACGTCCTTCGCCCCTTCCCCGAACACCGCCGCCATGGCCGACGCCAACTGCTCCCCGGTCGCATCGTCTAAATTGCACTCCAGCTGGATCAGCGGCTCCTCCAGAAATGCCGACGCCTCGTCCGTCGTTTCCAAAATCCGCACCCGAAGAAGGTTGGGACGCGACACCATCTCCCGATGCCCCAACGCGTTGACCGATTCCCGTATCACCACGTTTCCCGAAAACTCCGCCTTCGGCCAGGCCGCGAACAGCGCCGCCGCCGTGGGTGTCAACATCTCCCCCACCTCGTTGTCAGACGACACCGGAAGCTGATACTCCTGCAAAAGATACGCCACCGCCGGCGCCGGCACCGGATAGACCCCATGCGCACAGGTCACGGTTCCCGAACCGGTCGGAAGCGGCGAAACCGAAATCCCATCCACCCCCAAAAACTCGTACGCCAGGCACGCCCCCACCATGTCGATGATCGAATCCGTCGCCCCCACCTCGTGAAAGTGAACCTCCTCCATCGGCTTGCCATGAACCGAACCCTCCGCACCGGCCAGCACCGTAAACACCTCCAACGATCGCCGTTTCACCCCCTCTGGAAGCGAACTCCCCGCAATCATCGCCCGAATGTCCGCAAACGAACGGTGGTGATGCCCGTGCCCGTGGTGCCCACGCTCCTGCTCATGGTAATGCTCATGATGGTGTTCGTGGTGATGTTCATGGTGGTGTTCGTGAATCTCCACCTCCAACACCTCTCCAGAGATGCCGTGCGAATCCTTTTTGTGCCGCCGCAGATGGAAATGCTCCGGGAGCAGGGCACGAAGCGGCCCCTCAACCGCGGAGCTTGCGACCCCCTGTTTTTCGCAAAGTTGCAACAACGCATTCAAAATCATGTCGCCGGACGCCCCGCCCACCGTGTCAAATCGTAGAATTTTCATATTACGCCTCGAAAACTGTGCGTTCCAGGAGACAAGCCATGGAACCTTCCTCAACCATCCTGTTTTTCCTGCAACGCCTGTTTTTTGGCCTCACGCTCCGCCTTGAGCAACGCCTTGCGGTCGAGCGTTTCCGTGCACCACGGTCGCGTCCGTTTCGACAAATCGCCGTTCAGAATCCCCACCACCGTGTTGACGTTCGGAACCACCTGGAAGTCGTACGTGCCGACGCAAAGGAAATCGGCTCCCCCCTCAAACGCATACCGGAAACCGCTCTCCGGACGGATCGCCCCGGCGGCCAAAACCTTAAACGCAATCCACGGCTCCGGTCGCGTCTCCATGAATTTCCGCGTCTCCTCCGGCTCGTGACAGAAAATGCTGTAGTATTCGTAACTGCTGGCCGCCTTCGCCTGCCGCGCCGACGGATAATCGTGATGATGGTACGTTTTCATCCAGAAATCCGGAAGGAAACCCTTCTCCACACATGTCTTTATCGTATGAATCCGGTGCGCCCCCAGCCCCACCGGAACTCCCAGCGATTTCATCAGCGTGAACGTCTTTTCCAACTCGTCGAACTTCCCCTCCCGAACCAGTCGATCGTTCGTCTCCCCCTGAATGTAAATCCCCGCCGCCCCGTCGTCAACAATCTTCCGAATCACGTCCGGGTTGGTCGTGCTGCAATCGGCAAAAAACTTCATCTTGCCCGGCGTGTACTTCCAGTAACCCGACACCATCTGGAACAGGCTGTAATGCCCCAAAAACAGATTGATCCCACACTGTTCCGCCAGCCAGAACGTCTCGTAAACCTTCTCCTCCGTATGGTACGCCTTGACCAAATCCGACGCGTAAATCATGTCCCGCGCATGCGCCCAACCACCGATCAGGTTCCCACCCAG
Organism: Planctomycetia bacterium; assembly: GCA_030535245.1. GTDB lineage: Bacteria > Planctomycetota > Planctomycetia > Pirellulales > Thermoguttaceae > RGIG3701. The sequence continues at coordinate 27,642 of JAUNBJ010000036.1, forward strand.
GAACATCCGACTGACAGGCACGTCCTTGATTTGGGACATCGGAACCTTCTCCTTCAACTTTGGACGCGGTGGCGGCGTGAACGTTTTACGCGTCGCCGCCGTCGTGCCATCCGGAGCCTTCTCCGCCGCAGCTCCCTCCGAAGTGGCCTCCGCCAGGCAAATCTCCTCAAAGCTCCGTACCACGGAAACGCTCCCCACGCTCCCCAGAATCGGCAAACCAACCATTTTCTTCAATACATCTCGGCGGGAATTTTTCGGCATGTCGTGTTATCCTTCATTCAAAAGTTCAAAATAAAACGTTGGGTGAATTGATAATTGATAATTGATAATTGATGGTTGTTTTTGCTCTATGGTTCTATAGTAAAAATTTCCTCAACGATTGTCAAGGTCATCCCCAGAAAAAACAGGCAATCCCCAGAAAAAAAGCCATTTTCAGGAGATTTTCCCAAAAATGGCTCGAAACATGAATTTCGTTCGTGCTTCCTAATCGCGGAACTGGCCCATGATCAAATCAATAAACTCCTGATTCGACTTGCGTTTGAGCAACTTTTGCGTCAACTGCTCCATCGCGTCGATCGGGTTCATGCTGGCCAACGTCCGACGCAACATCGTCACCGCATGCAACGTCTCCGGAGGCAGCAACTTTTCCTCACGCCGCGTTCCCGACTGGCTAATGTCCATCGCAGGCCAAATCCGACGATCCGCCAGCTTGCGATCCAGCACCAACTCCATGTTGCCCGTCCCCTTAAACTCCTGGAAAATAAGCTCGTCCATCCGGCTGCCCGTGTCGATAAGCGCCGTACCGATGATCGTCAACGAACCCCCTTCCTCAAACTGCCGTGCCGTGGCAAACAGCTTTTTCGGAATGTCCATCGCCTTGATGTCCACACCACCGCTCATGGTACGCCCCGTGTTCCCCACCCACTTGTTGAACGCACGCGCCAATCGGGTTATCGAATCGAGAAGCAAAAACACATCCTGCCCCCGCTCCGCCAAACGCTTGCACCGCTCGATGACCAACTGCGAAAGCCGCACATGGCTCTCAATGTCGCGATCCAGACTGCTGGCGACCACTTCCCCACGCGGATTGCCCGCCTCGTTCAGGCCACAAACCGCCCGCTTCATGTCCGTCACTTCTTCCGGACGCTCGTCGATCAGCAAAACAAACAGATGCACGTCCGGATAATTCGTCGAAATCGCCTGGCTGATCTGCTGCATGAGCACCGTTTTTCCCGTTCGGGGCGGCGCCACAATCAACGCACGCTGCCCTCGCCCAAGCGGTGTCAGCAAATCCATCACCCGCGTACTGATCGGTTCCGCCCCCGTTTCCAGCTTGTACCAGCTCTCCGGCGTGATGGCCGTCAGCTCGTCAAACGAACGGATATTCTTGTATTCTTCCGGAGAACCCCCCTCGACCGTAAGCATCTCCTTCAGCCGCGGCCCCTGATTCTTCCGACCCGGCTGCATGATCCCGGTGCAAAAAACCCCTTCGCGAAGCTCGTAATGCTCGATCATGTTGCCCGGAACAAACGGGTCGATGAGCTGCCGCGTGTACGTCACCGCCGGGTCTCGCAAAAACCCATATCCGTTGGGATGAAGCTCCAAAATGCCGGAAATCTCGACTTCTTCCAGCGGCTCCCCATCCGGCCCCTGAAACGGATCGGCCGCGTTGACAGGATCGTTGCTGGTTCGCATCTTGCTCATGCGTGAGTGCGACCTCGGTCCCGAATTTCCGTAAGAACGCCCGCCGCCTCCGTAACCGCCACGGTCGTTGCCATAGCCCCCGCGATCATTACCATAGCCACCACGGTCGTTGCCGTAGCCGCCGCGATCGTTCGAGTAACCGCCACGATCCCCATTGAAATTCCCCTGGCGATAACCGCCGCCGGACGGGTAAGACCCCGACTCCTCGTTATTTTCAGCACCAAACCTACGTGGACGCGGCGAAAACCTTTTCTTAATCATGAAATCCTCAAGCTCCTGTTACACATCCTGGCGTAACCACAAAAAACTTCACAAAACTTCGGACGAAAATTCATCTCGGCAGACGAACCTTAAAGGGTTATGGATAAACCTCAGAAAATTCTCACCCGAATGAACGCGTCGCAACCAGAAACCTTGATTTTAAGCGACCGTTCACCCAAAACAATCTTGACGGCATCGTCCCCTACAGATGGGATTCCGCCTTCAACAGAAATTCTACCTTGGAAGTCCACGCACTCTGCATGCTACTGACCCCCAACACACAATGCATCATAGCAGGCTTTTCTCTTTCTGTCAAGCCCATCCTGAAAATTTTTATGCAAATATTTTCAAACCCTTCCCCATCGCTCTGTCCATATTATAAATAGCATAAAAAATAAACATCAATTAACATAGCGAACGTAGTGAGCGTAGTAAAAAGTTTTGGGAGGTGGGGTCTGGGG